>MTCR01000064.1 GCA_002212725.1 Sphingobacteriales bacterium TSM_CSM
CCACATCGGCAAGGCAATATTGAGGTAAGAGGTTGTTTATGGCGGGCATGGCGGGACAGCAATCTGTAGCAGAAAAAGCGGCAGCGCAAACAGGATCAGGAAATACCGGAACACATTCCGCAGTACTTGTGATGCCAATACCCAGTTGTCCGGTTAAATTAGCGCCCCATGCCTGAACACTCCCATCTGATGCAATGGCTAAAACATGATAGGCAAAAATACCCATTTTTAAATCAACCCACGGAGATGCAGATATTATTAATGTGGAAATATTAGTATTTAATGGAGTATCACTGCCAAATTGACAATTATCATTTCGCCCCGTTGCCATGAGGTCTCCGTTACAAAAAAGTATTAAACAGCTTACTAAACTTCCAACTATTTTAACGGGTGTAGCGGCAGATGATATTATCATTTGCGTTGGAACATTTACATTAACGCCTGAATATCCTAAACCTAATTGACCATCAATATTATATCCCCAAGCCCATATTGAATTATCCGATTTTATAGCATAACAGCTTCCTTCGGTTGCGCTGATATATTTTACCGAAGACAGTGCCAAAGTCGCAACAGGAACATTGCTGTCGGTCCATGTGCCATTTCCTAATTGTCCAAACTCATTTCTACCCCATGTTTTTACCGTATAATCGCTTAACAATACTATACACTGTGATCTTCCGGCTGCTATTTGCAATACATTGTTTAACCCTGCAACTAAAACTGGTACAGAGCTGTCTGAATTAGTTCCATTGCCCAACTGCCCAAACGTATTACTACCCCAACACATAACTGTTCCATCGGCAAGAAGGGTCATAGAATGGTAACCGCCGGCAAAAACAGCAATGGCGTTCGTAATTCCGGTTACCTGAACAGGTGTGGAAATAAAACCACCACTTGTGCCATTACCTATTTGACCATAAGCATTATAACCCCAAGCCCACACAGTACCGTCATTTTTTAGTGCCAATGTATGAAAGCCACCCTGAACAACTTGCTGAATATTATTTAAACCCGCTATCGTAGCAAATGTAGTAGTAGTAGAGGTAGTGCCATTACCTAATTGTCCAACATTATTGTAGCCGCATGTTTGTACAGTTCCATCATCACAGAGTAAAACGCTGAAACCATACTGTCCCATACTTTCTTGCTCAATGCCGGGCGTTTGCCCCACTAACACATTACCCCCCCCGTAATATTAAGAAAAAGGGCAACAACAATAACCAAATTTGCCGCAGGAGTTGCGGCGCAACGAAAAAACCATGTCTTTTTCATACTGCATTTGCTTAAAAATTGTGAAAAAAGAAATGAACTTTGTTCCCATTGTATGGCGCCACTTTTTCCGCAGGCAGGGTTTGATGCCCTGCTTTACGGGTAGTTTTTACTCGTTTACACAAAACTGCACCATATTTTTTAAAATACCAAATTTTTTTTGAGGTTTTTTAAATTTTTGGTACTTTTTATTTTTGCAAACATTTTCCATGTTTACAAAAATATTTTTTATTATAATTTTTTCTGTAATAAGCTCCTGCACATACAGCTATTGCCGGCGTTAACGGCGTGGTTTTAAAACGCATTGTGCTTGGAAATGGAAATAACCATACCATACCTTTAACCGGTTTGCCTGCCGGCTTGTATTTTATAGCTGTTGGCAGCGCCGCGGGTAACCGGGTTACCCAAAAACCGGCGGTAGTACACCCTCAGTACTAAGTTGAAGGCAGGTTAATAATGTACACTTTGGTAGGGGTAGCGTATAAGGTATTGCTCCTTTACCATATCTAACAGTTTGGCCCTGAACTCGTCAATATTCTGCCGCTCGGTTGCCGAAATAAATACCGAAGGGGTTTGTATTTTTTCTGTCCATTGCTGCATAAACTCCTGCAATATTTCCTGTTTGGTGGTTTCTTGCAGGTACGCATCAAAATAGCGTTGGGTGTAAAGGTCGGTTTTGTTAAATACGGTAATTACCGGTTTATCGGCTATGCCAATTTCTTTGAGGGTGCTGTTTACCACCGCCATTTGCTCTTCAAACTGCGGGTGCGAAATATCTACAACATGAATAAGAATGTCCGATTCGCGCACTTCGTCTAAGGTAGATTTAAAGCTCTCAATAAGGTCGTGCGGAAGTTTGCGTATAAACCCTACGGTATCCGAAAGCAAAAAAGCCGTGTTGTCATATACTATTTTGCGAACGGTGGTATCTAACGTAGCAAAAAGCTTATTTTCGGCAAACACATCAGATTTGCTCAACAGGTTCATAATGGTAGATTTACCCACGTTGGTATAACCAATAAGCGCTACCCGAATGAGTTCGCCGCGCCGTTTGCGCATAACGGTGTTTTGGGTATCTATTTTTTCGAGTTGTTTTTTGAGTGCGGCAATCCGGTCTTTTACAATACGGCGGTCGGTTTCTACTTCCTGCTCGCCGGGGCCGCGCATACCTATACCGCCGCGTTGCCGCTCAAGGTGGGTCCATAGCCCCCTTAACCGTGGCAAGAGGTACTGCATTTGCGCCAGTTCTACCTGTGCCTTTGCCTGTGCGGTGCGCGCGCGGGAGGCAAAAATATCGAGTATTAAATAGCTGCGGTCTATTACCTTGCATTTCAGTTCTTTTTCCAGAATGCTTTGCTGCCGCGGGCTAAGGTCATCGTCAAAAATAACCAGGTCAATTGCTTTATCGGTTACATATTGCTTTATTTCTTCTAATTTACCTTTGCCCACAAAGGTATTGCGGTCGGGGTGTTCCAATCGCTGTTTAAACCGTTTCAGCACCACAGCGCCGGCGGTTTGCGCCAGAAACTCCAGTTCATCAAGGTATTCATTCAGTTTGTCTTCGGTTTGTTCGCGGTATATTAAGCCCGCCAAAACAGCCTTTTCGGGTTCAATATGCTGTTTACTATTTTTGCTGCTGTGTACAAATCCTTCCAAAGTAATGTAGCTTTTTTTTAACCATTAAAACAATTGGCAAACAGCAAGAGTTCCCTGCCTGCTTTTTCATTTTTCTATTCTGCCGCAAGTCCTTCTTCTTCCATTAAAGCCAAACCGTATTGCCTGATGGTTTCTATAACCGGTATTGCTCTAAGTCCTTTAGGGGTAATGCTGTATTCGGTTTTGGGCGGCACCACCGCGTAAACCTGCCGGTGTATAAAGCCTCTTTCTTCCAGTTCGCGCAGTTGGCTGCTCAACATTTTATGGGTTATTTTGGGTAATGCCTTTTTTAATTCGCTGTAGCGCAGGGTGCGGTCTTTCAGCCGCCACAGTATAGGCATTTTCCAGGTGCCGCCTATATTGTCCATGGCAAATTCAACCGGGTTGTAGTATAACTTTCCTTCGTGCAAAAATTCGGGCATGGTATTATTTTTATGGCCGGGCAGCAGTTTTTTTTACATACCGGCAAAGCGCGGTGTGTTTCACATGGTAAAACGTAGCAGTTTTACTGCTCTTTGCAAACGGTGTATGGCAAAGATAAGATTATTTCAGATGAAGTATGGGGTAAAAACCGGTTTGCCTGCAAAAAAACAACCAAACATGCCTGTCGAAGCCATTTTTGGCTGCTTTGTATGGCGCAATTTGTTTTAAGCACAACCATTTTCACCTACGTTTAAAAAGGGGGGTTCTGCTTTTAGAGTAACAATTATCATTATTCTTTTTTTATTTTTGTTTATTGAGGTGCAACAAACCAAGGCTTTATGATGTATTTTTGTACAAAGTTGGCGTGTGCGCATTCCCTTGCGCCGTTTTTGTAGCGGAGGAGCGGCTGCACAACAACCTTTTACCCCTTCTTATAACCCGGCAATTGTGCTGCTTTTAAACTGTTTTATTTCGGGCCGTATATGGCAGAATAAAACAACCGGATATTCCGGTTCCTGCCCTTTAGGGGCGGGAAACAGGTGGCAACCATGCACATAAACAACCAAATTGCTGTTTTACTTAACCTTTTCTCTTTAGCCACTGTTTTAAATTGCCTGTTATGATGAGAAGTAAATTGTTACTGGGGGTTTTGTTTTTATTGTGTGCCTGCGGCCTTCAAATAAATGCGCAAACTGCCACGCTTACGGCAGCACAAAAAGTGTTGAATGAAAAACAATCGGGGGTTGCGTTTCCCGAATTTTCCCTTTTTCAGTGGAAAAGCAGTATTCTGGCATTGCCCGAAGCAAAAAACGTGTTGTCGGGCGGGCAGTTGCTGACGTTAAATACGGCACAACTTGAAAACCTGTTTGTTCAAAAACCCGAAGCCGTAACATTATTCATACCTGTATCGGGCAATGAGGTAATGGAGGTGGAATTGGTGCAGTACGACCTGTTTGCATCGGGGTTTAAGGTTGCCACCAGCCAATCAAACGGCGCTGCCGTAAATTATCATCCGGGCGTTTACTACAGGGGTATGGTTAAAAATCAACCGCAAACCATGGCCGCCATCAGCATCTTCAAAAACGAAATTATGGGCGTTATCAGCACACCGCAACAGGGAAACATGGTGCTGGGGCTGCTCAACACCGGCAATAAAACCGATTATGTGCTGTACAGCGACCAAAACCTGATGGTAAGCATGAACTTTCAGTGCGATACCGATGACAGCGCCCCCGCACTGCAACCAACCGGCCTGCTCAACGACCTGCAAGGCATGATTACCACCGTATCAAACTGTGTGCGGGTGTACCTGGAGTGCGAATATGATATGCAGGTAGAAAAAGGCGGCGTAACCGGTACCACCAATTATATGACCGGCTTGTTTAACGTAGTGTCCACGCTCTACCAAAACGAAGGAATTACCACCCCCATATCGGAAATTTTTGTGTGGACTACCCCCGACCCCTATGCCACCACTTCTACTTCCGATGCCTTAAACTCTTTCAGAAATTACCGAACCTCGTTTAATGGCGATGTGGCACACCTTGTTTCGCGCGGAGCGCCAAGCGGCGGCGGCGTGGCTTGGGTAAATGCCTTGTGTACTTCCTACAAATACGCATACAGCTATATTTACAGTTCATACAGCCTGTTTCCTACCTACTCATGGTCGGTAGAGGTTATTACCCACGAAATGGGGCACAACCTTGGCTCGCAGCATACGCACGCCTGTGCCTGGAATGGCGACAACACCGCTATTGACGGTTGCGGCCCTGCGGCAGGCTACAGCGAAGGCTGCACCGCACCCGTACCCACAGCCGGTACTATTATGAGCTATTGCCACTTGGTTAGCGGCGTGGGCATTAATTTTACCCTTGGTTTTGGCACGCAACCCGGCGACCGCATACGCACCCGAATTACCAACGCCACCTGCCTTACCTCGTGCGCCCCGGTTTGCTTTACCGCAAGCACTACCGGCACCAATGTTGACTGCAACGGCGCCGCCACAGGCAGCGCCACCGCCAACGTATCGGGAGGCACCTCGCCGTTTTCTTATTCATGGTCAAACGGCGGCACCACACAAACCATAAACAGCCTTACCGCCGGCACCTATACCGTAACCGTTTCCGATGGAACAGGTTGTACCGGCAGTGCATCAAGGGTGGTAACACAACCAACCGCCATTGCCCTTTCTGCTGCCATAACCGATGAGTTGTTTGCCGGTGCCGGCAACGGCGCTGTTGACCTTACCGTAAGCGGCGGCGCTGCACCCTATGCCTATGCATGGTCAAACGGTGCAACCACACAGGATATTGGCAGCCTTGCAGCCGGTACCTACACCGTTACCGTTACCGATGCCAATGCCTGTACCACTGTTGCCACCTATGCAGTACAATCTAACGGATGCGGCAATGTGGTCAATACTTTCCCCTATTCCGAAGGGTTTGAAACCGGTTTGGGATTATGGGCACAAAACACAACCGATGATTTTGACTGGACCCGCCAATCGGGCGGTACGCCTACCAGCAACACCGGCCCCAACGCCGCTTTTGAAGGTTCTTTTTACCTTTATACCGAAGCTACCGGCAATTCGCCTTCTAAAACAGCCATTATTACCAGCGCCTGCATAAACCTTACCAATGTGGTTAATCCTTCTTTGAGTTTCCGTTACAATATGTACGGTTCCAATATGGGCACCCTGCGCCTCGAAGCGGGGGTAAACGGCGCCGGTTACACTACGGTCTGGTCGCTTTCGGGCAACCAAAGTACCAGTTGGCTGCAGGCAACGGTTAACCTGTCGGCATATCAGGGCAGTTATATTAAACTGCGTTTTGTGGGCATTACCGGAGGCGGACAACGCAGCGATATGGCCATAGATGCCCTGCAACTTACTGCCTCCCTGCCGCCTTGCGCAGCGCCGGTGCTTACGGCCTCTGCCACCGGGGTAAACTGCTTTGGCGGCAACAACGGAACCGCCGGAGTAAGCGCATCGGGCGCTACCCTGCCCTATACCTACGCATGGTCAAACGGAGCGGCTACGGCTTCCGTATCGGGGTTAACCGCCGGTAATTATTCCGTTACCGTTACCGATGCCACAGGCTGTTCCGCTGCTGCTTCGGTAACTGTCAGCACGCCCACCGCCTTGTCGCTTGCCACCACAGCCACCAACGAAAACCCGGCCGGTGCAGCCAACGGCGCGGTTAATTTAACCGTTTCCGGCGCAACAACGCCTTATGCCTATCTGTGGTCAAACGGCGCTACTACCGAAGATATTTCGGGGTTAATACCCGGCACCTATACCGTTACCGTTACCGATGCACAGGGGTGTACCGCTCCGGGCAGCGCCACGGTTATTGCAGTGCCTTCCTGCACACCGCTTGCAACGCTTCCGCATACGCAAAACTTTGAAAGTGGTTTGGGCAACTGGCAGCAAGACAGCGCCGATAACTTCGATTGGACAATTGCATCGGGTGCTACGCCCACCAGCAACACCGGTCCCAATTCGGCTTACCAG
Organism: Sphingobacteriales bacterium TSM_CSM; assembly: GCA_002212725.1. Taxonomy (GTDB): domain Bacteria; phylum Bacteroidota; class Bacteroidia; order Chitinophagales; family UBA2359; genus UBA2359. The sequence goes on from MTCR01000064.1 coordinate 6,863, forward strand.
GGCAGTTTTTACGCTTATACCGAAGCTACCGGTGTTACCGGCACAGCCAACCTTATAAGCCCCTGTTTCGACCTTTCGGGCGCTACTAACCCCTCTCTCAGCTTTGCTTACCACATGCAGGGCAACCAAATGGGAACGCTGAGAGCCGAAGTAAGTACCGATGCAGGCATTAGCTGGACTACGCTCTGGTCAAAATCGGGCAATCAAAGCAGCAACTGGCTTACGGCGTCGGTCAGCTTATCGGCTTATGCCGGTTTGGTGGTTAAATTGCGCTTTAGCGGCACCATAGGCGGCAACCGCAGCGATATGGGCATAGATGCCGTACAGGTTAACAGCTCCGGTGGTTTACCCGAAGGCGGTAGTCCGGTGGCTCCCCAATCGGGTAATGAGGCAGTGCAACAATTGCTGCTTAGCCCCAATCCGGTTTCCGAAACGCTGTTCATCAGGCTTTATACCGATGCGCAACAACCCGCCACCCTGCAAATAACCGATGTTGCCGGAAGAACCATTTATACCGAAAAACTGCAACTTGCAGCAGGCAACAACGAAATTATGTGGCCGGTAAACCACTTAGGCAACGGTTTGTATTTTGTTGCCGTACAGGGCGCAGCCAACTATACCGGTAAATTTATGGTGCTGCACAGGTAATACCTCATTAGCACCCACCGCCAAAGCCGGTAAACAATTGCAGCAGATAATATGCGCGGTTGTTTACCGGCTTTGTTGTTTTGCAGCAGAAAACAAAAGCACAAAATCCATTTGGCCGCTTTGCCGGATATTGCTACATTTGCCCAAAACAGGGCGTTTTATCTATTAAATTTCCTGTAGTAACCAACTTATGGCACGGGCAAAATGCTGCATACTCATTTTTTTACCCCATGTTTTTGATTTATGAAACACTGTACCTGTTTTTTATGTGTGTTGTTTGTTGCAGGGCTGCTTGTACTTGCCGGCTGCAACAAAGATGATGCCCCTCAACCCGAAGAAATGATGCCTCTGCACGCCGTACGCGGCAGTGAGCCGGGCATTTATGATTCCAACGGACGGCTCATGCTTTTGCGCGGGGTAAACTACAATGCCTTGGGCGATTACTGGCAGGGGGTAGCCGGCGCACCGCCTACGGTAGCATACAGCGCATCGGATTTTGAGCAAATGGCCGCCTATGGGTTTAACTGTGTGCGGTTGCTGTTTAGCTGGAGCAAACTGCAACCGCAAAAAGGCGTAGTTGACCAAAGCTACATTGACCAAATTAAAAGAGCCGTTGAAGATGCCGCCCAAAACAACTTGTATGTAATTTTAGACATGCACCAGGATGCATGGGGCAAATACATTGCCACACCCGATGCCGCATTGTGCCCCACACCCGCCAAAGGCTGGGACGGCGCCCCGCAATGGGCAACCTTTACCAACGACTCCAGTACCTGCACCGTAAACGGAATGCGCGAATCGGCGCCGGCCGTTATTGCCGCTTTCCACAACTTCTGGAACAACACCAACGGCATACAAGACGATTGCAAAGCTGCATGGGCAGAACTGGTAAAACAAACCTGCCAATACGCCAATATAGCCGGCTACGATTTGCTCAACGAACCTAATATGGGCTACGGCTCTCTGGAGCAGGAACGACAACACCTGAACAATTTTTACGGCACGTTAATTGAAACTATAAGGCAGGCCGAAAACAGCGAGGGTTGCCAAAAACGGATTGTTTTTGTAGAAACAGCCGTTACCCTGGCCGGCGCGGCAAACCCCATAGTGCCCGACCCCGCCTTTACCACCGATGATAACCTGGTTTTTGCACCACACCACTATTTCGAATCTATTTCCTATGACCTGAGCATTGAGTTGGGATACAACATTTTGCGCGCAGGCAGTGTATTGTTTAATGCTGCCCTTTGGGTGGGCGAATGGGGTTACTTTAACGGCATTGCCGATACCGCCAAAATAAAACGCTTTGCCGCCATGGAAGATGCCTGCTTTTGCGGTTCGGCATGGTGGCAATGGGCGCAAGCACCCGGCGACCCCCACGGCGTTTGGTGGAACGGCAATTCCTTTTCTGCTGCGGCTGCCAGTATGCACCTGGCAGAGGTAAACGCCGCCGGTATGCGCACCGGTAACCTCAACACGCCTTTCCTCAACATACTATCCCGAACCCGGCCGTTGGCCATAACGGGTTTACCTGTTGCCTTTACCTCAAACCCAACCAACGGACTTATGCATTTGGAAGCAAATGCCAATACCGCCGGAGAAACCGAAATCTGGATTCCGGCCAGGTTTGGAGCGCCGGTAATTACCGGTACAAATACGCTGCAAATTACAACCGGTGCGGTAAATGGCGGGTATATTGCCAAAATACAGGTACAACCCGGCAATTACAGCATTTATGTGGATTTCTGAAAAAAGACCGGCAGGCAGTTAAGTAAGCACGCTGCCCTGCTCCACATTTACCCCGAAGTGCCCCAGCACCCGCAATGCCCGAAGCGTATTCCAACGGCCCGGGGCGCCGGGTTGTTCCATTACAAAGTGTTGTTGTCCGGGGTAGTTGGCTTCTGCATTCCAGCACCCGTTGGGTTTGCGCTTTTTTAGCAATACATCTATGGCAGGCTGCATTCGCTCATCGTAGCCAATTTCGGCTTCGCAAAAATAGTCGAGCGCCCTCAATATGTTGTAATGCCAACGGCCGGGGTAAGCCAGATGCAAAAAATCTTTGTCAATAATTTGCCCGGTACGGTCTGAAAGGAAAAACCGGTGCATAAGTATAAATTCGCGACCGGTTTGGGCTGCCTGTAATAACTCTGCAAGGCGGTAAGTGTAACCATTTCGGGCATAAGATTCAATGCCTTCCAACACAGACAGGGTTGAGTGCAGGGAGCTGTGCCGTGCGCCAATTCCGGGGCGGTTAAAGCGGCAGTTAAAGCCGCCGTCGGGCAGTTTTTGTTCTACTAAAAAGTCTATTATTGATTGCAAACTGCTTTCATCGGCGCCAAAATAAGCGGCATAGTTCAGAAACATGCCATTCAAACAAACATCGCTTTGTTTAATGGAGTCTGAAGGGTTTACGCCGCCATCGGGGCCTTTTTCGGTAGCAAGAATAAGCGCAACGGCATCTGCTGCCGCAAGGAGATTGGGCAAAATACCCAGGTTTCTCAAATCAAGGAGGGTGTAGTGGCTCGATGTCCATTTGGGTTGGTAAAACCCGCGCCCCCAATGCCCGTTTGGCTGCCGGCAGTTAAGCAGTTGTTTACCCCAGCCGGTGTGGGCTATTTGCGCCTGCAAATTTGGGTGGCTTTCGTTCAGCAGGTTGCGGTAAACCAGGTACTGAATGGCAACATCGCCTTGTAACAGCCAATCGGTTATTGCTTTGTTATACATAATTAAAACTTATTTAGTGTTTCAAAACAAGCGTTTTCCTGCCAAATTTAACAAGTTTAGAACGGGCAAAGCGCCTGATATTGCCATAAACAAGTAAAAAACCGTTATTTTTTTTGTTTTAAAGGCAACATTATTGCATAATTTCAAAACCTTTCATAGTTTTACACGGTTTTTCATGGCTTTAGGTTTTTAGGGTTAAACAATAAGGGTAAGACATAGCGTTTTTCTAAAACGCTATGTCGCCCTAATTTGCAAGTTCTTTCCCGTTCATTGTGTTTTTCTACCGGTGTGCGGGGTTATTAATAAATACAAGCAAAACCCCTTCTTTGGCAAGCAAAGAAGGGGTTTTGTAATTTTATACGCTGTAAGCAGCTTTATATTAAGGGCGAGGGCGCTTTGGCGTCTTACTTTTTTTATCTTTTTTGTTTTTGGGAGGCATAAAATTACCTGTCTGTGTTTTTTTCTTATCTAAAACCGGGGCGGGGCGCGGCGGGGCATCCATGCTTACGCCTTTTAATACCAAGGGGCGGGCTTCCCACATGCCGGTATTGGGGTTAAGTTCCATACCTTGGTAAGTTCCGTCGGGCACATAAGAAAACGCGGCACCGGCAATTTTGGCGGCAGTTTCGTCTTCGGGCGCCAAAAAGTCATACACTATTTTATTTTCCTCTTTGTTAAAATTAAGGGTTATGCTGGAACCTTCCTTAAATTCCAATACAAGACGATGTTTAGTGGATTTGGTGTTGGTAATAGGACTAAGTACCTCAAAAACAGGCGCACCAAAACGGGCTTTACCTTCCTGAAAGTAGAGCAAATCGGCTATTTTTTTGTCGCTCATGCTGGTATTACCGTCCCAGCCAAAGAGCAGGTAATAAGTAGTACCGCCGTAGGTGTAAGTATGTGTGCCATAATACAGGGCGCCGTACCACTCATCGCTGCTCAGCACTTTGTCTTCGGGGGCAATAAGGGTGAGCGATTTGTCGTCTAACGGAATGAGTTCTAATTTTTCGGGGTTGTTTATTTGTATGGCGCCAAAGTATTTGTACGAAATGGTTTTTATGTTGTCGGCATTACCTTTGACCACCATCCAGGTAAATATGCGGAATGAGTCGTCTTCCGGTTTAACAATAGATACACCCTTCAGCGAGTCGAACGGGTAGTAGAAAGAGCCGGGTTCTTTCAGCGCTTTTACCAGTTCGGGTACAAATTTGTAGCAGGCGTTAAAGCGGTCTTCTTCTTTAGGCTGTGTGCGAATGTTGTTAAACATTTTAATAAGCGTGTCTTCGTGTGCTTTCATTACCGCCTGGTCATAAGGTATGGCTGTGGCGGCATTTTTACCGGTGTTTTGTGCTTGCAACAAGGTAGAGATAAGCAAAACACTAACTATTAACAAGTTTTTTTTCATATTTTAACAAATGTTTTAAATAAAATGGCAATGATTATAAACGCAAGGTTGCGTTGATAAATTGTACCATTATTATACTCTGCAACAGGAGTAAAGGTTTAAAAGGGAGTTTATAAAATAAGGGGGCATGGCAGAGGCCGGCAAGGTTGGGTTAGGGCTACGAAATTTTGCTCCACTTGCTGCGGGTTTTGCTGTCTTGTGCCTCCATGTAGCGTTTTAGCGGTTGGTGTTCGGGTTGGGCAAGCGCGGCATCGAGGTGTATAAGTTGGGCGGCAGCAGTTCGGGCAACCTGCAATATTTTGCTGTCTTTCACCAAATCGGCTATCTTCAGGTTTTGCAGACCACTTTGTTGGGTACCTTCAATATCGCCCGGCCCGCGCAGTTTCAGGTCCACTTCGGCAATTTTAAAGCCATCGGTAGTTTCTGTCATGGTGTTCATGCGCACTTTACCATCGTTAGAGAGTTTATGACCGCTTATTAAAATGCAGTATGATTGGCTGGCACCTCTGCCAACGCGCCCGCGCAACTGATGCAACTGCGATAGCCCGAAACGCTCGGCGCTCTCTATTACCATTACCGAAGCATTGGGCACATCTACCCCTACTTCAATAACAGTGGTGGCAACCATTATATGGGTTTCGCCCCGTTTAAAGCGCTGCATTTCCCAGTCTTTATCGGCGGCGCTCATTTGCCCGTGTAC
>MTCR01000022.1 GCA_002212725.1 Sphingobacteriales bacterium TSM_CSM
GCGTTATGAATAACGTTGGCAATGAGTTTGGGGGTAGAAAGGTGTTTTACTTCGGTAAAAAAGAAGTTTTTGGTGGCATAGAGGGTAAAATCGGCTTTAGGCGGAAGGTCGAAGCTATAAAACCCGTTGGCATCGGAGGTGGTTTCTTTGCTGATGTTCATGTTAATGAGCCTTACCTCGGCGCCGGCAAGAGGTTGCCCTGTATTTTTATTGAGTACCAGTCCGTTTACTTTACAGTTAACCCCGCTCGATTTAACCACGCTGTAAATATCGTCGTCGCCTTGTCCGCCGGGACGGTTAGAGGAGAAATAGCCAATGCCGTTATCGGGGTTCATAATAAAGGCAAAATCATCGGAATTGGTGTTTATGGGGTATCGCAGGTTTTCGGGTATTGCCCAGTTGCCGTTGCTTTGCTGCCGGGTGGCAAACACATCTAACCCGCCCAAACCGGGTAAGCCGTCGGAGGCAAAATACAAAATGCCGTCTGAACTGATAAAGGGAAACATTTCGTTTCCTTCGGTATTTACATTGGGTCCCAGGTTTTGGGGCCGGTCCCATTTATCGCCGTTCAGTTTGCACAGGTAAAGGTCGGTACCGCCATAACCGCCGGGCATATCGGAAATGAAGTAAATTGTTTTGCCATCGGGGCTAATGCTGGGGTGTCCGGTAGAGTAATCGGTATTGTTAAACGGAAGCGGCACGGCTTTTCCCCATTCGCCGTTATCGGCATTAAGGGTGGCGGTAAAAATCTGGAGGTTGAGTTGCTGCAGTTTTGCCTTTTGGCTGTAGTTGGCTTTACCGTTGTAGAAATTGTTTCGGGTAAAATAAATGGTTTTAAAACTGTTGGTAAAAGTGGCGCTGCTTTCGTGATATTGGGTGTTAATATCGCCTCTTAATGCCTGTGGTATGCTCAGCAGGGCGGGGTTTTCGCCTTTCTGCTCGGCAAAAAAGAGGTCTAAATACGGGGCGTTGCGGCGTTTGTAGATGCGGCGGCTTTTTCCGTATTCTTCAGAGGCAAATACAATGCCGTTTTTATAGAAGGTGGGGGCAAAATCGGCCTTTTTTGAATTGATGTTGACCAGCCCTATTTGGTATAGTCCGGGGTCTTCGAGAAAAAAACCCGATTTTTCGCAGGCTTCAATTTGCCTGATTCCCCTTGAGTCGTGCGGGGCCAATTGGGTATATTCGGTAAAAGCAGTTTTGGCTTCTTCGTATTTGCCGTTTGCCTTAAGCATTAACCCGTAGTAGTACTTGTTTATGGGATCAACGCCGGTTTGCGAAACAATTTGCTCATACCAGTATTCTGCCGAAACAGGCTGTTTCATAAGGCGGTAGCAATCGGCCAAGCGGCGTTTTACCTCTTTATCATTTGATTTTTCAAGTATTTCCTTGTAAGCCTGCACGGCGTTGGGATAATCGCCTTCGTCAAAAAAAGCGTTGGCTTTTTTAAGGCTGGCTTCCTGTGCCCGGGCAAAAGTTGCGGCGGTCAATAACAGCAACACAAAAACAAAGAATTTCAGAAATGTGCTTTTCATAATAGTTTGCATTTATAAAAGCTAACGGGGGTTGTTGGTTCTTGTCAGCTTAGACGATAAAAGTTGACAGAAAGTTTTATGGATATATTGTTTACCGGTGTTTTTTACGGTTTGTTTAACTTTTTGTTTGTATTTGCCGTTTTAAAACTATTGTTGCAGGCGGTGTACCTGCACGCAAAGTTAGCTAAAGAAGAGGTTTGATATAAAGCATTGCCTAGTATATTTTACCCTTTTAAAGATAAATGTTGTACTAAAAGTGAGAAAAGTGGGGTAAATTTGGTAATTTTAAGAAACAAATGCGGTAAAAATGCTTTTACTATTGAAAAATGGCAGGAAATCCTGTTATTTGTGCCCTTGTGGCAGCAACAGATTTACCGCCCTGCAGGTTGTTTTTTTGTACAAGGCACAAAAGGGCATAACCGTGGTTTTATAATAACCATTTTACAAAAGCCGTTATTGAAAGGTATGAAAAATATTTCGTTGTTTGCTGTATTTCTGGGTTTAATTGCCCTGCTGTATTCTTTGCCGCTTTTTGCCACCCATAACCGTGCCGGCGAAATCAGTTTTGTAAGTGCCCCGCTGCCCGGCCAACCCTACCGCTATATTTTTACCGTTACCACCTACACCAAAATTTCGGGCGGCGGCGCCAGCAATGCCGACCGCGACACCTTAGATGTGAGTTTTGGCGATGGCACAGCAGGTAAAGCTCCCCGAATTAACGGCGGTGGCAACGGCGTTCCTATTGGCAACAATATTAAACACAATATCTACCAAATTACGCATAGCTACCCGGCCCCCTTCAACTACGTGGTTTCTATGCAAGACCCCAACCGCATTGACGAAATTATTAACATTCAACTGGGCAACTCCGTTGATGTGCCTTTTTACATTGAAGATACCATTTTTTTCCGCGACCCGCAGTTCTTCGGCTTCAACAGTTCGCCCATATTGCTGCAACCGCCCATAGATTTTGCCAACGTGGGCTATACCTTTGTACATAACCCCAATGCCTTTGACCCCGATGGCGACAGCCTGCATTTTGAACTCATACCGCCCAAACAAGACCCGTTTAACGATGTGCCGCTGTACCAATCGCCCACCGAAATACAACCCGGACCCAACAACAACCTCTCGCTTAACCCCGTTACGGGCGAACTTATCTGGAACTCGCCCCAGCGGGCCGGCATTTATAACATTGCCATTTTAATTACCGAGTTCAGAAACGGGGTAAAAATGGGAACCATGGTGCGCGATATGCAGGTAATTGTGGAAGATAAACCCAACCGCCCGCCGGTTATACCGCCCATAAACGATACCTGCATAGTGGTGGGCGAAACACTTCAATTTAATATTGCCGCCACCGATGCCGATGTGCCTGCCCAACTCATTACCCTTACCGGCTACGGCGGCCCGTTTGAGGCGGATGTTAGCCCGGCACAACTTATTGCTACCTCCGGATTGGGTTTTGCAAGCGGCACTTTTACCTGGCAAACCACCTGCGACCATATTTACAGCCAAGCCTATACCGTGGTTATTAAAGCCGAAGACAATTTTACCTCATCGGGGGTGCCGTTGCCCCTGGCCGATTTGGAAACCTGGCTCATTACCATTGCACCGCCACCGCCCCAAAACCTTACCGCACAGGCTTCGGGAAACAACATTATTCTTAACTGGGATTTTTACCAATGCCAAAACAGCCCCAAATTCAGAGGGTTTTCGGTGTGGCGTAGCATTGGCTGCGACTCGCTGGTGTTTGACCGATGTACCCTTGGCCTTGGCGGAACCACCTACCAAAAATTAGCCGAAGGCATTACTGCCAATACCTACACCGATGCAACGGCGGTAAAAGGCGTGGTGTATTCTTACCGCATGGTAGCCGAATTTGCCGATGCCTTTACCAACTCCAACCCGCCCAACCCGCTCAACGTGGTCTCCAGCATTGCCTCTGCCAACGCCTGTGCCGAATTGCCTAAAAACGCGCCCATTATTACCAACGTAAGTATTGACCAAACTCAAACCGCCAACGGGCAAATTTTTATTGCATGGACCAAACCGCTTGCACAAGCCCTCGATACCATAGCTAACCCACCGCCATACCGCTACGAACTGTACCGCCTCCAAGGATTTAGCGGCACCAATTATACACTGGTGCAAACCTGGAGCTATAACTCTTTCGCCGAAGCCAATGACACTACCTATACCAACCTGGCACCCGAACTCAACACCGCCGGTAACCCCTATGCCTATAAAGTTGCCTTTTTCTCCAACAACCAACCGGTTGATGAATCGGAAACCGCCTCTTCGGTATTCCTTACCGCCACGCCTTCCGATAACCAATTGCAACTTGACTGGAATTTTAACGTGCCATGGCTAAATACGCACTACAATGTGTACCGGCAAAACAATGCCGGCGATTTTAGCCTGCTTGCCACCGCAACAACGCCCACTTATACCGATGCCCAACTGCAAAACGGTAAAGAATATTGCTATTATATTGAAGCATTTGGCACTTATGCCAACCCAACCCTGCCCAACCCGCTCATTAACCTGTCGCAACGGGTTTGCGGCGTACCCAAAGATACCGTTGCACCCTGCGCCCCTACCCTTGCCGTAAGCAATTACTGTACATCGGGCGAAAATACCGCCCCCGATGTGCTGAGCAACCTGCTGGAATGGACTAACAACAACAGCGCTTCCTGCGATAACGACATTACAGGGTATAACATCTACTATGCCTCGCCGCTTAGTGCCGAATACCAGCTCATAGCCACCGTAACCGATGCACAGCAAACCGTTTATGAGCATATACTCAACAACTCTCTGGCTGGCTGCTATACCGTTGCCGCTATAGACTCTTTCAGCAACCAAAGCCCGCAAAGCAATATTGTGTGTGTAAAAAACTGCGTGGAGTTTGAACTACCCAACGTTTTTACCCCCAATGCCGATGGCGATAATGAATTGTTTGTGCCCCGAAAATCGCGCTTTGTAAGCAGTATTGACATGAAAATATACAACCGTTGGGGACAACTGGTATTTGAAACCAACAACCCCAATATTGAGTGGAACGGAACCGACCAAAGCAGTGGTAAAAACTTAGCCGAAGGCGTTTACTACTACACCTGCGAAGTATATGAACAAACCGCCGAAGGCCCCGAAATTATTAACCGCACCCTAAGCGGGTTTGTGCATATTATCAGAGGAAACGAGTAAACCACAGTAGAATAGTGCTAAATTAGCGTACAATCATTTGTGCGCTAATTTCTATGTGAATGCCCCAATTTTTGCGTGTTGTATTAGTTTTAAAAAAGGTAACTATTTAGGTACTATCTGTAAATCCCGGTATTTTCTCTTGTTCCTTGCTGATTGGAAGCATTGACCACAGAAAGCAAAAAAACTTTGCGGAACTTTGCTCAAAACCTTGCGTTCTTTGCGGTAAAATGAAAGGAATTAAGTTAAGAACATCACCACCAAGGTACAACCTGAATAAGTACTAAAAAAGTAACTTTTCCTACATAAACCAATCCAGCACAAGGTGCAGCAGCAACCCCACGGTTCCGCCCACCAAGGTTCCGTTAATTCGTATGTACTGAAGGTCTTTACCCACCTCCAGTTCCAACTTGTCCGAAATTTCGCGTTTATCCCAGTTGCTTACGGTTTGGCTAATATGGCGGCTAATCCAGTCGCGGTTGGCTTTAAAGAGGAAAAAAAGTTCTTTTCGCAGCCATTTGTCCAGGTTGTCGCGGGCTTCCTGGCTTTTTAAAATGCGGTCACCGGCATCAGACAAAGATTTGTCAATTTCGCGCCGTATGAGTGAGTGGGGGTTTTCAATGTTTTTGAGAATTTCCTGTTTAATTTGATGCCAAAGGTTGCCGGTTTGCTCCCAAATGAGGTCGCTTTTCAGCAAATCGGTTTTTATGGCATCAATTTTTTCTTTGTAGGTGCTGGAGTGGCGCAGTTCAACGGCAAAAGCGCGCAGGGCTTCGTTTAGTTCAAGGCGCAGGCGGTGGTTGGGGTTTCTTTCAATTTCGGCCAGCAGTTGCTCTATGGAGTTAAAAATGTGGGTTACAATATAGTTGTCAACAAAACCGGGCAGCACTTTGGGCAACTGGTTGCGAATTTCCTTATCCATCCATTTGCGCACCGATGGTTTTTGCAGGTAATCTCGCACGGCGGTAACGCCTTGGTCCATAAGCCATTGGTGCTGCCCTTGAGCGGTAAGGTATTTTACCAAATCGCTCAGCAGTCCGTTAAAGTCGGCTTGTTGTATAAAATGGGCAATGCGGTCTTGCAAAAAGACGTTGGCCTGTTCTTCGTTTACATTGTTCAGTGCTTCGGGTATCAGGCGCAAAATTTGGGCGGTAATGGCATCGGTATTGGTATTTTTTTTCAGCCATTCGGCAATACCGGTGCTGATGTTCAGCTCATTAATGCGCTGTTCCATGGTATGCTCTGCCAAAAAGTTGTTGGTAACAAAATGCCCAAGGTTTTGCCCTATTTTATCCTGGTTTCCAACAATGAGATTGGTATGCGGTATGGGCAACCCCAGCGGATGCCTGAACAGGGCGGTAACGGCAAACCAATCGGCCAGGGCGCCTATCATGGCGGCTTCGGCAAAAATGCGCACATACCGCAGCCACGGGTGTTGCAACTCCATGCTTTTGGTAATAACAAAAGCAATTCCCATAAACACCAATAAGCCAGTAGCAAGCACTTGCATTCGAAACAGGCGTTGCTGTTTGGCTTTTTTAAGGCTTTCGGGAGTGGGGGTGGCTATTGGTTCTTCAGACATAAGCGGAGTATTTACATCAGGAATAATCGGTTAAATGCCTAAAGGGTTCTTTCTTACCCGAAGCGTGGCGGAAAAAACAGGAAGAAAACCGGCGGCGTTGTTACATTATTCCAATGATGAATTTGCGCAATTCATTGAGGGCAATATTGGCCGATAGTTCTATGTTGATGTCACGCGAGCGGGCAAACTGAAATTTTCGGGCCACAACACGGCTTTTGTTGGCTACGGCAATCCAAACTGTTCCTACCGGTTTTTCGGGTGTACCGCCATCGGGTCCGGCAATGCCAGATACGGCAACGGCAAAATCGGCCTGCAACTTTTCTATTGCGCCGACAGCCATTTCGCACACGGTTTGTTCGCTCACTGCGCCATACTGTGCCAGGGTTTCGGGTTTTACCCCCAGCAGCGCTTGTTTCAGCTCGTTTGAGTAAGAAACTACCCCGCCTTTAAAATAGCGCGAACTGCCGGCAAAAGAGGTTATCTGGTGTGCAATAAGGCCGCCGGTACAACTTTCGGCAGTTGCCATGCTGGCGTTTTGTTGCAGCAGCAAATTTCCCAAAGCCTGTGGCAATTCCTCATCGTCGTAACCAAAAACAAATTTTGGGGTTAACAGGGCTACCATTTTTTCAGACAGTTCTTCTACCTGGGCGGTTAGCTGTGCTTTGTTGTTGCCTTTTGCCGTAAGACGCAGTTTTACAATGCCATAGCTGGGCAGGTAGGCCAGTTTAATGTGGGGCGGAAGGCTGTTTTCAATATCTTTTATGATGTCGGCCAGTATGGTTTCGCCGGCACCGGCGCACATAATGGTTTTATGCACAATGCCGGGCAGGGTAAACTGCTTTTGCAACCGTTGCAGTACCACGCGGCTCATAAAATCTTTCATTTCGTGCGGCACACCGGGCATAGCTACCAAAATTTTACCATTTTCATTAAACCACATGGCAGCAGCGGTGCCGCGCTCGTTTTTAATTACCTCGCAGTTGGCAGGCAGCATGGCCATGGTTTTATGGCTTTCTAAAATGCCAACACCGCGTTTTGCCATGTATGCTTCAATATCTTTCCAAATATCTTCGTAAAACTTTAGTTCGGCGCCAAAATAGGTTGCCAGGGTGTTTTTGGTAATATCGTCTTTGGTAGGTCCAAGTCCGCCGGTGGTAAGTATTATGTCTGAGTTGGTAAAGGCGCGGTTCAGCGCATCGGAAATATGTTGGGCATTATCAGATACCGATAAAATTTCAAATACGTTAATACCTGCGGCGTTCAACTCTTTCGCCATCCAGGCAGAATTGGTGTCAATGGTTTGCCCAATGAGTATTTCATCGCCAATGGTAATTATGGTGCAGTTCATAGAAAGTTATGAATTATGAATTATGAAGTATGAAACCGTTGGCAATTATGAAGTATGAAGTATGAATTATGAAGTATGAAACCGTTGGCAATTATGAAGTATGAAACCGTTGGTAAGTATGACCTCATAACTCATAACTCATAACTCACAATTTACTTCATCTGTTTCTTCAGTTCTTCCCAGGTGGGCAGATGGTTGTAGTGGTACAGTCCGCGTATAGTGCTGCCCTGCATGAGGGTTAGCCCCGGGTTGGAGCGCATCCAGGTTTTGATGGGGGTAGCATCTAAGGTATAGGCTTTGAAAAGGCCTTCGCCCAGTTGTTCGGCACTGTCTAAGTTGCCCGAAATAATGGCAGATGCAGTAATATTTTCATTTGCAGCTTGCCGCAGCAGTTCGTTTATTTTTTTGAAACCATCAGGGCTGGCTTTGTCCAAATTGTAGGAGGTTACAAAAAAATGATACCCTTGTATGGAAAGCAGCGAGTCGGCTACATCTTGTTCGTTGCGGTCGTTTACAATAAAGTCTTTAATTTTAGGCATTTCGGGTTCACGTATTACCACCTGCCGGGTTTTACTCTTGTCAATGGTCCAGGTACTGTCGCGCCATACGCCGCTTGACGTATAGGTTTTGCTTTCCATTTCCTTGGTTTCGTTGGTAGCTTTGTTAACCAGCGTGTACCATGTTTGAATTTCGCCTTCATCTAATCCCTCGGTAGATTTACCCTTCATTAAATCGGTTCCTACTTTATAGGCCCTGAAATTTACCACCGGCAGGTTATAGTAGTTACTCATGGTAAAGCCCAAAGAAGCAAACAGCAGTACTGCAAGCGAAATAAAAGCCAAGCGTTTGTTAAAGAGCAACCCTATATGTTTATACAGGAAAAAGAGCACAATAACCAAGCCCGAAAGTACCAGGTCTTTATAAAATGAGGTAATGGGTTTCAGTTTCAGAAAATCGCCAAAGCAGCCGCAATCGGTTACTTTGTCGGTAATAGCAGAAAAACCGGTAAGGAAGGTAAAAAAGGCAATAATGGCGGCATACAGCACAAGTGTAAGTTTGGGCATAGCCCCCAAAATAAGCGCAATGCCCAAAATAATTTCCAGCACAATCATAAATACTGAAACCGGAAGGGCAAGATGCGCCCAAAAATCCCAGAAACCCGAAAGGGCAGGTACATACTCGCCAAAAACGGTAAAATATTCTTCCATTTTAAAAGCAGTCCCAAGTGGGTCAACCGCCTTTACCACACCCGAAAAAATAAAAAACACCCCCAGGAAATAGCGGATAAAACTTGCCACTATACCTGCAACGCCCGCCGGGCGCTTTATAAAAGCAGTAACTGCGGTAATTACCAATGCAATAACCGCCGTAATAGCAAAAACTTTGTATATAGTCATAGTGCAAAATTAAGTAAAAAAAACGATAACATATTTAGTGCAATGATTGTTCTGTTTTGCATAAAAAATGTGGTCTTGCGCCGTTTATTTGTGCGCTGCCCCAAGGTTGTCTTTTCCGGATTTTTTTTAAGATTACTCCCATGTAAACAAAGGGTATTGGCTCATGAGCGCATTTACCTCCTTTTTAACCGTTGCAAGGGTGCGTTCATCATCGGCATGGGTAATAACAGTGTCAATCCATGCTGCAATCTGTAGCATTTGTTCCTCCTTTAACCCTCTGGTAGTAACGGCCGGCGTGCCAATGCGTATGCCCGAAGTTATAAAAGGCGACCTTGTATCAAATGGAACCATGTTTTTGTTTACCGTAATATCGGCCAGTCCCAGTGCATGGTCTGCTTTTTTCCCGCTGATGTCTTTGTTGCGCAGGTCAATAAGCATGAGGTGGTTATCGGTTCCGCCCGATACCAGATGATAGTTTCTGCGTACCAGTTCGGCGGCCAGGGTTTGGGCGTTTTTTTGAACCTGCTGCATATAGCTTCCAAAACCGGGGGTCAGCGCTTCGCCGTAAGCCACGGCTTTGGCTGCTATTACATGCTCCAGCGGACCGCCCTGCGTACCCGGAAATACTGCACTGTCTAATAAAGCGCCAAGCATCTGCACCTCGCCTTTGGCGTTGGTAATACCCAACGGGTTTTCTGTATCCTGTCCAATCATAATCATGCCGCCGCGCGGGCCGCGAAGCGTTTTATGGGTAGTTGTGGTAATCACGTGGCAATGCGGCAGCGGATTGCTGAGCAATCCTTTAGCTATTAACCCTGCAGGGTGGGCAATATCGGCCAGCAGCACGGCGCCCACTTCATTGGCAATAGCGCGGAATCTGGCATAGTCCCAGTCCCGGGTATAGGCCGAAGCACCGCAAATTATGAGGCGGGGCTTTTCGCGGTTTGCTGTTTCGGCTACTTTATCCATATCAATAGTACCGGTATTTTCCTCTACACCGTAAAACACCGGACGGTACAACTTGCCCGAAAAATTTACCGGCGAGCCGTGTGTTAAATGTCCACCGTGCGAAAGGTTAAAGCCCAAAATAGTGTCGCCCGGTTTTAACAAAGCCAGCATAACTGCCGCATTGGCCTGCGCACCCGAATGTGGTTGCACATTTACCCATGCAGCGCCAAAAAGTTGTTTGGCGCGGTCAATTGCAATTTGTTCAATTTTATCTACCACCTCACAACCGCCATAGTAGCGTTTGCCGGGGTAGCCTTCGGCATATTTGTGGGTTAACACACTGCCCATGGCCTGCCTAACCTGCAGGCTGGTAAAATTTTCGGAAGCTATCAGCTCAATGCCGCGCATTTGCCGTTCCTGCTCTTCTGCAATTAATCCAAAAATTTCGGCATCTGCATAACCCGATGATAGTGTAGTCATAAAAATAAGGGTATGTTATTTGTTAAGGGGCAAAGATACACATTTCAGGCTTTCGGGCAGTATGTAAACGGGTAAAACAAACATAACAGTATCCGCTTTTACGAAAAAGCCGGTTGTTTCCTTTTGAGAAACAACCGGCTTTTTTAACAAACAGGTCTAAACCGGCTTATCGTACAATCATTACGCGTTGCTGGGTTTGTATGCCCAATTCGGGGGCAAACATGCGGCAAAGGTAAACACCTTGCGGTATGTTTGAGCCGTCAATACTTACCTCCTGCACTGTTTCTTTTCCGGCTATTCCGTCAAATATTTTTACCACTTCGCGGCCGGTAAGGTCAAACAGGGTTAATTGTACC
Source organism: Sphingobacteriales bacterium TSM_CSM (assembly GCA_002212725.1). GTDB lineage: Bacteria > Bacteroidota > Bacteroidia > Chitinophagales > UBA2359 > UBA2359. The sequence continues at coordinate 10,854 of MTCR01000022.1, forward strand.
TGCATGGTTTCGGGAACGGTAAACATTACAGTTGCCGATTGTGCAAACGGATTGGGATATACCTGCAACGCATCGGAAGCAAACCCGGGCAGTTCTGTCTTGCTCCTGCCCCGCAATTGCGCCGGCACCCAATACCAGCCGGTTGTTTCATGGTCGTCGGCGTTGTTGTAAATGCCATCGGGGCCGCAATCTGTAACCGTAACAATATACCAACCGCTGGGTAATCCGGTAAGTGTGCCGGTATTGGTATTGCCTGCGGGCGACCATACACCCGGACCATCCCATTCATAATGATAAGCGCCTCCCGCACAAGGATTGCCTCCTTCCACTGTAAGCGTTATGCTTCCGCCGGTTAAACCATCGTCCGCTACTATTTCGTAGTACACAATATCCAGTTGGGCTGTCGGTTCAGTGCCATCGGGGTAATTGTCAAATATCAGGTCAGAACCACCGCAACCGTTGCTGTCGGTAATGGTAACACTCCACAAACTTCCATCGCTGTAAACCACATTAATTTGACCGGGAGCTACCACAGAATACTGAACATAGCCCGAAGTTGACCAATCATAGCTGTAGGGTGGTGTTCCTCCTGTAAAGGTAATGGTATTGAGGTTAAAGTAAGACGATGTTATGCCGCCTCCTTCATACACATTTACACTGCCTTCAAGAGGAGCCACTACAGAAGGTTCTGATACGGTAAGACTTTGTACGCATACACAACCGTTTTTATCGGTAACAGTAAGACTGTAAGTGCCCGGCGCTAAACCACTTATTGAAGGTGTGGATGCACCCGTATTCCACAAATAAGTATAGGGTGCTACTCCTCCGGTGGTTGTGGCGCTGATGCTGCCGTCATTATTGCCGTTGCATGTTACATTGCTCACCGTAGCGGTACAGTTCATAACCGGAGGCTGGGTAAGCGTTATGTTCCTCACCTTGGTACAACCATTCACATCGGTAGCTGTAACCGAATAAGTGCCGGCTGTTAATCCTGTCAGTACACTGCCGGTTGCACCATTGCTCCAAACAAAGGTGTAGGGTGCCGTGCCTCCCGATGCAAGTACGGTTATGCTGCCGTTATTGCCGCCATTACAGCTAATGTTATAGCCATTGTAGTTTGACTTAATGGCTGTAACATATACGGGACTGTAAGTTACTACAAATGAACAGGTGGAAATATTGCCCGATACATCAGCAGCGGTATAAACAACCGTTGTTGCGCCTGCAGGGAAAATGCTGCCGGGGTTTCGGTTGCTGGTAAATGATACCAGACTGCAATTGTCCAAAGCTGTAGGCGGTGTCCACATGCCCACGGGCGAACAAATACTGAAGTTAGACGGACAACCGCTAATTACCGGTGCCTGTGTATCGGTAATGGTAATGTTGAATGAGCAGGTAGCCGTATTGCCCAACGCATCGGTGGCAGTGTAAACTACCGATGTTGTTCCTACGTTAAACTGGCTGCCCGGTGTGGCTGTGCCGCTTACGCTTACA
>MTCR01000061.1 GCA_002212725.1 Sphingobacteriales bacterium TSM_CSM
ACTGCCACAGCAATATGGAAAAGTGTTTCTTGCGGGCAGCCAGGTAATTGTTGGTAATGTCATCGGTTTTTGTAAGCGGTAAACTGCTGTTGCCATGCAGCTTAAAGGTGTTCATAGTGCGCGCTATTTCTTCCAGCCAATGCGCCACTTCATACTTGTATTTCGATTCTTTAAGGCTGGTAGCCACACCCTGCGGACCTGTTATGTAAAATATTATCAAAATTACACCAACTACCAATGTGCCAAACAGCAAAAAAAGCGGGTGATAGAACGATATAAGCAACAACCCGAACAGAATTTGCAATACCGATGCAGAAAAATCCATCAGTATTTTGGTAAGCCCTTTTTGAAGCGATAAAGTGTCGAAAAAACGGTTTATCAGTTCGGGTACGTATTGTTTGTTCAGCGCTTCCAGTTTAAGGCGCGGTATGCGGTAGGCAAATTCAAACGAGGCCCGGGTAAATATGCGCTGCTGAAGGGTTTCTGAAATAACCATTTGCATTATTTGCAACCCGCCCGAAAGCACCACCCCAATGGTAACTATGGCTACCAGTACCACCCAGGAGGTTATCATCTGACCACCTGCTATGATACCTATAATGGCCTGAACCCCTAAAGGCAGCGAAAGGTTAATCATTCCATTAAATATGGAATATATGTAAAGGTAGGTAATGTCTTTCCTGTCCACCGAAAGCAGCCTGAAAAAACGCTTCAGGGGAGTTAACGGAGTGTTTTCGGTAAGTAATTTGCTATTTTCAGCCATGAAATTATTATTTTACTATCTTAAATAGTAGCTTTACTATTAAAATACAATCAATCTTCTTTATTGTTCAGCCTCGTGGCCTAATTTTTCCAGCTCCCCACCGCAAACCGGCATTCATTTACCCCCCGCCACAAATCGGGTAGAAGGAATAAGGCCTGCCAGACAATCTGCCAGAAAGTTATTGCGCCCGCCATTTACAATTATTACCTCTATGCCTTTTGCCGTGCAAATCCGGGCTGCCTCCAGTTTAGAAATCATGCCGCCTGTACCCAGTTTTGATGTGGAGTTATCAACAAACGGCGCAACAGAGTCAATGTCTTTTACCAGACTGATAATTTTTGCATCGGCATATTGATGCGGGTTTTTATCGTACAGCCCGTCAATATCCGAAGCAATAACCAGTTTCCCTGCGCCAAGCAGGCTGGCAACCAGGGCAGAAAGTTTATCGTTATCACCTAAAACCAATTCTTCTACCGCCACCGTATCGTTTTCGTTTATAATGGGCAGGTAATCATGGCGCAGCAATTCGTAAATGGTATTTACGGTATTCTTTTTTGATTCTTCGTTTTCAAAATCGCGGTAGGTCATCAGGCATTGGGCAATGCGTATGCCAAAATCGCCAAACACTTCGCTGTACATTTGCATGAGTTTGGGCTGCCCTATGGCCGACATTGCCTGCTTGGAAGCCACGGCATTTTGCCAGTTGGCAATGTTTATAAACTGCCGCGCCGTGGCAATAGCCCCCGACGATACCAATACCACCCGGCAGGTTTCCTGTAAGGCTACTATTTGCCGCGCTACATCTTCCATTTTTCCTCTCGAAATGCGGTTGGTGCCGGCTGTAAGCGTAGAACTGCCTAATTTCAGCACAATCAACTGCTTATTCTCTAATTTGTCCATTACCCCAAATATACCATTTGTTTGTTACCAACTGTGCAAGGCCCAACGGCCCCCTGAAATGCAATTTTTGGGTGCTGATGGCTATTTCGGCGCCCAGCCCAAACTCGCCGCCATCGGTAAACCGGGTGGAAGCATTATGAAAAACCGCCGCACAGTCAACTGTTTCCTGAAACTGCCGTGCAAGGGCATTATTGGCAGTAATTATGGTGGCCGAATGCCCGCCCGAATAGCGGTTAATTTTTTCAATGGCTTCTTCTGCCTGCTCTACCAACCCGAACATTATTTTTGCCGACAGAAATTCTTCATAATACATGCCTTCGCCGGCGGGTAACGGCTGTAACCCCTTGTGCAGGGAAGGCAGCGGTTCTTCGGCAAATATGGCTATACCCGATTGTTGTAAACATGTAATAAGCGCATTTAGTTTTTGCTGCAGCCCGGGTATGTTGCGGTTAAACAACACTTTATCCAAGGCATTGCACACACTCAACCGTTTTTTACCATTTAAAATAATGGCAATTGCCATATCAAAATCTGCATCGTGGTGTACATAGGCAAAATTATTGCCCCGTCCACTTACCAACACCGGCACGGCTGTGTTGCTCTTAACAAAGTTAATAAGTGCATCGCCGCCGCGCGGTATTATCAAGTCAATTTTGCGGGTATTTTCTTTTATTAGTTGCTGCGTTTGTGCCCTGTCTAAATCAAGATATTGTACAAAGCCAGCAGATACACCGTTGCGAACCAATGCCTCCTGCCACAATTTAACCAAATACAGGTTGGTGTTTTTGGCCTCTTTGCCCCCTTTGAGCAAAATTTTGTTGCCTGCCTTAAATGCGCTGATGGCTGCTTCTATGGTAACATCGGGTCTCGATTCGTAAACAATAAGAATAGTACCAAAAGGTACCGTGCGGTTTTCTATCAATAGTCCGTTGGGGTGTTGGTAGTTGTATAAAACACGCCCTTCGGGGTCGGGGGTATTTTTCACCACTTCAATGGCATTGCACATTTGCGCAATTTTTTTGCGGTCTATTGTAAGCCGGTCTAAAAGTGCGGCATCAATTACGGCAGCATTTTGGGCTATGTCCAGCCGGTTTTGCTCCAGCAGTTCATGGCTGTTAGCCATTATGGCGTTCTGCAAATCGGTAAGTACCTGGTTTTTATCCATCTTTTGGGTAAATCTTATTGAAAAATCGATAAAACACAACGCTTTTAGCGCATAGATTTTTAAGCCGGCAGTATGCAGCTTGTTAGTACAAACAAAAATCCCCTCCGGAGAGATGTGCTCCGAAGGGGATTTTTTAAAAATAACCCTGAATTTGGTTACTATTTGCTCAGCATTACTTTGCGCGACAGTACAGCTTCGCTGCTTTCGAGGCGGATAATGTACATGCCGTTTGAAAGTTGCGACATATCCAGTACCACATCGGAAGTTTCTTTGCTGTTGAGGCGGGATTGGCTCATTACCATGCGTCCGGTAACATCATATACCGAAATGGTAACCATTTCATCGTTAGCGCCCGGGGTAAGATGTATGTTGGCAATGCCGGTAACGGGGTTGGGATATACATCAAACGAAGCGGGTTCCAGTTCCATGGCAGAGGCAGTTTCGGCGCCGGTACGGAAAGCGGTGGCACTGGTTTCTACCAGCAGGTTATAGCATTGGGTAGCGCTGAAGGCGCCATTGTAGCCATATACCTGAATGTAGTACACGTTAGATGTTCCGGTGCTGGTATTGTTGCGTATTACCACTTCATTGGTGGTTCCGCCGTTTTGTGCGGTAGCCAGCAGGGTATTGTTTCGGTAGAGTTTAAAGTCATAATCAAAAGGCAGATTAGACATGGTTACGCGAATGTTATTTTGCGTAGAGGTAAGCGTAAATTTATACCAGTCAACATCGGTAGAAGTGCTGATGAGCGCTGTTGAAAGGGTGTTGAGCGGTATATTTTTGGCGGCCGATTTAGAGTTGTTTGCCTCAAAAGTATCGGTGCAGGTGGGCGTGGTGCAGGACGAAGTGGTAAAGGTAGCCGATGCGCTGAAACCGCTGGTTCCGCCGCTGCAAACAGCTTCTACCTGAAACTCATAGCTGGTATTGCAGGTAAGTCCGGTAAAGTTAGAAGAGGTAGTGGTAGCAGTACCGGTTGACCACGTAGTGGTACCAACCTGACGGGCGCGCACATTATAGCTGCCGGCACCCGAAACAGCCCCCCAGTTAAGGGTGGCACTGGTTTGAGTAATAGCCGTAGCATTTAAGCCCGAAGGTATGGCACAAGTAGTTCCGCCGCCACCGCCGCCGGGGGCGGTGCAACCATCGGAAGTGGCCAGGCCGGCGCGTGACCCACCGGCGGCAAAGAGCGCCTGCATACGGCCTTTTTGGCCGGTTGTAAACATGTACATACAAGCGTCATCGGTATAGTCCATGTAGTTCATGGTCATTTCTACGGGTGAGCCGGTACAGGTGCTGTAGTGCGGGTAAGCAGGGCAACCATAGTTGGCAGTGTTGTGGGTGGGGGTGTCGCTTACCTGGTCGTTGCCGCAGGTGGCATCGCCCCAGATGTGGCGCAGGTTGAGCCAGTGGCCTACTTCGTGGGTGGCAGTACGGCCTTTGCCGTAAGCGCCGCCGGCGGGGTTGGGGCTGGCAACAGAACCTACCGAGCTGTAAAGCAGTACTACGCCATCGGTGCTGGCGCTACCGCCCGGAAACTGGGCATAACCCAAAGTGCCGGCATCGCCACCACCAAAAATAACCGTCCAAAGGTTCAGATACTTATTGCGGTCCCAAATGGTGCTGGGTTTAAGGCTGCTTTCAATCTGGTTCATAGTCCAGGAAGCCTGCCCTTGGTTAAGGCGGTTAATACCCGTGGTAGCAGCACCAGAGGGGGTGCGTTGTGCCAGACAAAACTGCACTTCAGCATCGGCTGCAACACCCGCAAAAACACTGGGTATAAGCGAGGCATCGGAGTTCAACTTGCGGAAATCCAGATTCAATTGGTTTAACTGAGCCTGAATGAGGGCATCGCTGATGTTTTCGTTGGTTCCTACTGCATCGCCGTTGTGAATAATATGAAACACTACCGGAATAGTAACCACAACACGGTCATGCTCATGGTTGCCCGATTCCATGTATTGTTCGGTGTGACGTTCAATGGCCTCCATACGGTTTGCCATATCAGGGTCCGCTGCAAGCTGCTGTTCCAATACTTCCATTGAACCGCATTTGCGTTCGGTTTGTGCATACATGCTCATTGAGCCAACAAGCATGGCAGCAATTAAAAGCGCTGAAATTTTGTGCATGTCTTTTGTAGTTTTTTTACAATACTTAAAAATAATGTGTTTGAATATTTAGGTGTTTGAGCGCCCCGAGAATGGAGTTGTAAATTTAGCGCAAATACAAGTGGGTTTAGTATGTGCAAATGATAAAAAGGGTAATTTTTTTGTAAAAAAATATTTTCCCTTTTTGATTGTACGATAAAACAGCGTTTTTTGTTGCTTTACCGCCCGGCGGCAGTGTGTGCAAGGTAATACTTTTTGCAGTTCTGTTACAGCAGAAGGGGTGGTTAATCAATTTTACCCTTGAGCATGGGTACAAACTTAAACATGGGCCCTGTTTCTTCTTTGTAATCGGTTTCGGAGAGTTTGGTTATTTTAAGCATGTTTTGTGAGTCGTCGTTTCCTACCGGAATAACCATAACGCCGCCGGTTTTTAATTGTTCAAACAGTTTGGGCGGAACCTGCGGGGCAGCGGCTGTAACTAATATTTTGTCAAACGGCGCATATACGGGCGCGCCTTCATAGCCATCGCCAAAAACAACGGTAATATTTTGGTAGCCTAATTGTGCTATTAACTGCCGTGCTTTTTCAAAGAGTTTGTGGTTGCGCTCTATGGTAATAACCCGCGCCCCCATTTCGGCCAGCACACAAGCCTGATAACCCGAACCGGTGCCTATTTCCAATACCTTATCGGTTGCCTGCACATTAAGCAGTTGTGTTTGGTAGGCAACGGTATAGGGTTGCGATATGGTTTGTCCTTCGCCTATGGGAAATGCATTGTTTTCATAGGCTTTTTCAACAAACGCCTTTTCAAAAAACAGATGCCGCGGCACTACAAACATGGCGTCTAATACCCGCCTGTCGGTAATTCCTTCCTGCGCAAGTTCCCGAAGCAACTTGCGGCGCATTCCTATATGTTTGTAATTATCTTCCAAAAGCAGGGCATTACTTAAAAACCAGCGTAAATTTAGGCAGTTTTGTGCAAAAAAACAAGCTGCTGCCAACAAAGCAGTTGCCTTTATGCTGCAAATAAGCCGGTAAAATCGGGGTTTTTATTTAATTTTGTAGCACTTTTCATTACCTCAGCTATTTTTCTGTTCATGATTTCTGCGCAAAAAGTCCTCATTACCTGTTTCACCTTGCTTACAGCAGTTTTTTTTACCGCCACCGCTACAGTTGCCGGCAGTGTTTGCAACCCGCCTGCCTCATTGGTTGCAGCGCAAATTAACTACACCTCTGCCAGCCTCTTATGGAGTGTTGACCCGTTGGCTAACTCTTACGTGGTAAGGTTCAGGCAGGTAGGAAGCAGCAACTGGACAGAAAACCCCCTGTTGCAGAATGAAGCCGTTTTTTACCTCCTTCCCTGTCAGCAGTACGAGTTTCAGGTGCAATCGGTTTGCGATGAAGGCCCCGGCGGGTTTGGCAATTCGCTGTACATCACCACACAAGGTTGCTCCGACACTTATTGCTTTGCCTATGGCGGCAATACCAATTTTGAGTGGATTGAGGCTTTTGCGCTCAACGAAATTACCAACGCTTCGGGGGTTAATTACGGATACGGCAATTTCACCTCCCTTAATACCGATTTGCAACAGGGCGAAACATATAACCTTACCCTGCAGCCCGGGTTTTCGGGCAGTGCGTTTGGCGAATACTGGCGCGTTTGGATAGACTTTAACCGCGATAACGATTTTTCTGATGTTGGCGAACTGGTTTTTGATGCCGGTTCTGTAAACTCCGAAACGGTAAATGCCCTGCTTTCCATACCGCTTACCGTGCCCGTGGGCGAAACCCGCCTGCGCGTATCTATGAAATGGATGAACGAAGGCGACGCCCCGCCCCTGCCCTGCGAAACCTTTGATTTTGGCGAAACCGAAGATTATGGCGTGCATATTGTTGCACCCAATTGCAGCGGGCTTAACGCTGCCGCCACCACCACGCCTGCCGCCTGCGGACAAACCAACGGCAGCATAACCGTAACCGTCTGGGGTGGCGAAGCGCCCTACACTGTTTTCTGGAACACCGGGCAAACATCTTTTACCATTAACGGGCTGCCCAACGGAACCTACGCCTACTTGGTAACCGATGCCAACGGCTGCACCATTACCCAACAGGCAACGGTGGTAAATGCAGGCGCACCGGCGCTTAGCGTAAGCTCGGTAACCCCCGATGCGTGCAACCAACAAAACGGCGCTGCTACCGTAAGCATCACAGGCGGCACCATACCTTATATATACAGTTGGTCGCACAACCCGCTGCTCAATGCCCCCACGGCTACCGGCCTGGCAGCAGGCAGCTACATGGTTTCGGTTACCGATGCCAATAATTGCGCAGCACAAATATCGGTTACTGTTAGCAGTATTGCGGGTCCGTCATTATCGGTAAACAGTGCCAGCAACCCCACCTGCGGGCAAAGCAACGGTTTTATCGGGCTGCTGGCATCGGGCGGTGTTGCACCGCTTAGCTACCAATGGTCGCATGATTCCGGCGTTGCCGGTAACTTGGCTTTTAACCTGGCCGCCGGCTCTTATTCCTGCACCGTTACCGACAGCAACGGCTGTACCGATGTGGAAACGGTAAATATCATCTCGCAAAGCAATATTACCCTTAGCGTAGCAAGTGCATTGCCCGAAGGGTGCAACCTCAACAACGGCAGCATTACCGTAACACCCGGCAGCAGCGCCACCCCGCCATTCATTTACGTTTGGTCGCATAATAATGCGCTCAACAGTGCAACGGCTACAAACCTCGATGCAGGAACCTACTCGGTAACTGTGCAAGATGCCTTGGGTTGTACGGCACAAACTACCGCCTCGGTAGGCACCAGTAATTCGGCGCCAGATATTAATGTGGTAACATCGGTAGCGGCCAACTGCGGGCAGCCTACGGGTTCCATCAGCGTTATTTCCATAAATGGCATTGGGCCGTTTACCTATAGTTGGTCGCACAACCCGGCGCTTAATTCCCCCTCTGCAGGCGGGCTTTTGGCAGGCGCCTACACCGTAACCGTTTATGCCACCAACGGCTGTTTCGATACCTATACCGCTATTGTACCCAATACCGGCGCCCCTGCCCTTAACCCGGTAACCGTTACCAACGATTTGTGCGGAACGGCTATTGGCACCGCAAGCGTGCTGGCAAGTGGCGGAACGCCGCCATATACCTACACATGGAGCAACGGGCAAACCGGCCCGGCTGCCACCGGCTTAACCGAAGGCACCTATACCGTAACTGCCACTGATAACAGCGGCTGCATTGCCATACAAACTGTAACGGTTGTAAATGTGTTGAGCCTTAGCAACGTAAGTTTCTTTATACAGGAAGCCACCTGCGGGCAAAATAATGGTTTTATTCTGGCAAGCCCTGTTGGAGGGGTGCCGCCCATTACCTATAACTGGAGCAATGGCGCCACCACTGCCCTGAACAACAACCTTGCCGCCGGCAGTTATACCCTTACCGCTACCGATGCCAATGGCTGTAGTGTAGTAAAAACAGAAATGCTACCCGGCACCCCCGTACCTGTTGCCGTAGCAAGTGTTAATGCTGCCACCTGCGGGTTTGCCAACGGCTCGGTGCAAATAACCGTTTTGGGAGGCACACCGCCCTTTGATTACCAGTGGGAAAACCCCGGTTTTACCGGCCCCGATTTATCTGGCATAGCATCGGGCAGTTATGCTGTTACCGTTACCGATGCAAATACTTGTACCGCAACTACTACTGCAACGGTTGCCAATCTTGCAGCGCCGGTATTGTCGGTATTGCAGGAAACTCCCGCCACCTGCGGACAAAACAACGGGGCAATTTGGATAACAGCTACCGGCGGCACCACTCCCTATAACTACAGTGCGCCTTTTAATGTTTTTGGCTTTGCGCAAAACCTGTCGCCGGGCACTTACACCACCACCGTTACCGATGCAACAGGCTGCACGGCTATGGCAATGGCACAGGTATTGCAAATACCACCGCCTCAACTTAGCGCCCAAAGCACACCCGCCAATTGCAACGAGGCAGATGGCAGCGTAACGGTTACCCTCAACGGCGGCACACCGCCCTACAACTACCTTTGGCTAACAGACGGCACGCAATGGAACACCACCGATACCGTATTTAGCTTTTCTAACCTGCCGGCAGGCAATTATACGCTGCAAGTAACAGATGCCGATGGATGCACCTCGGAAATAACCTCCACCGTTACTCAGGAAAACGCCCCCCAAATTAACCTGCCCCAAATAATTGAAACCGATGCCGGCAGCGAAATTGTGTTGGATGTAACCACCCCCGATGCCACTTATTTATGGAGCACCGGCGACACCACACCAGGCATCAGCGCGGGGCCGGGCCTGTATTGGGTAGAAGTTACCGTAAACGGTTGCACCGCCTATGCCGAAACCCTGGTTGTAATAACCGGCATAAACACGCCCGAAGCACAAAACAATTTTAAGGTGTACCCCAACCCGGTTAACAACCTGTTGTGGATAGAAAACACCACTTACGCCACATCGGGCATTTTGGAGTGGCAACTTACCGATGTATGGGGCAAAAACATAGTGGCACACCACCGGCACACCCCGCTGTTCTACCCATTCAGTATTAACATGCAGGGTATGGCGCCGGGCTTATACCTGTTGCACCTTAGCAACGGCACACAAAAGGAGGTAAAAAAAATAGTAAAACACTAACCAAAAACAACAACCACCGTTATTTGGAAGTATTGTCAACGGTTTGCCCCACAATTTCCTGATAGGGATATTTGCGTTGCCAAACATGTCCGTAGCGGTCAACGGCGTAGGTAACAGGCGGCTCGGTTACAATAGAAATCATGTAGCTGAATTCTTTCTCGCGTCCCAACGGCGGACGGTCTTTAAACCCCACCAGGCGAATTTTACCATTGGCATCGGTTTGTAAAATTTCGTCGTTGGGCATAACATAGTAAACCGTAACATCGTCATACATGTTGCATTTATACAACCAGCCGTCGGTAGTGGTGCGTTCGCTCGACTCGGCAAGCATTTTAAGGCGCTCGGCTTGTATCTGATCGGCGCTTCTGTACTGCGCAAAAGCAGGGTTGCCAAAAATAAAGGCACTTGCCACAAAAATAATAATGCAGGGGGTTAAACGTTTTATAAACACCATATTCACAGCAGTTAAAAGGTTAAAGTTGGTTAAAAGCGTTTCTGAAAAGCAATTTTTACCACCGCAAACAGTTTATTTGGGTTGCGGGGTTCTTTATAAAATATAAAACAACTTATTTTGCCTCGCAGTTTGAGGACTTAGTTAAATAACCAAAGAATGAAAAAATTATTGTTTGCCGCTTTTTGTATGTTTTTTGCTGCCAACCTGCAGGCTTCCTATATTTTACTGAATATGGACGAGCAGCAGCAAAACCACCTGAAAGCCTACGGCATTGCTTACTATGTATTGCAAAGCGGTATGGATGTGGACTGGCTGCTCAATTACAAGGGCGGAAGTTTTGCCTTTAAATACAACGAAAAACTTGAAGCAACCTGCCGGATAAGGGGTGTAAGTTACAGTATTGTTCCCGATGCACAATATAACAGCATTATACAGGAAATTGCCAACCCCGAAGTAAATATGGACGTGGTAAAATTAGAAAAGGCACCCAAAATTGCCGTTTACACCCCCAGCAACAAACCACACCACCCCGATTTACCCTGGGACGACGCCGTTACGCTGGTGCTGGAATATGCCGAAATTCCGTTTGACAAGCTGTATGACGAGGAAGTATTAGACGAAAAATTGGTAAACTACGACTGGCTGCACCTGCACCACGAAGATTTTACCGGTCAATACGGGCGGTTTTATGCCTCTTACCGCACCCAACAATGGTATATAGACCAGGTAAAGTATGAAGAAGCCAAAGCCAAACAACTGGGATTTTCAAAAGTTTCGCAAATGAAACTGGCAGTAGCAAAAAAAATTAAACAGTATGTGGCCGGCGGCGGATTTATGTTTGCCATGTGCTCTGCCACCGATTCTTATGATATTGCCCTTGCCGCCGACGGCGCAGATATTTGCGACCGCATGTTTGACGGCGATGCCCCAGACCCCGGCGCACAACAAAAATTAGATTACTCAAAATGTTTTTCCTTCAAGGATTTTAAATTGAGCGCCAACCCTTATGAGTATGAGTTTTCTGATATTGACGCTACTCAAACCCGTAACGTACCCAAAAATTTAGATTACTTCACCCTCTTTGAATTTTCGGCAAAGTGGGACCCCGTACCCTCCATGCTTACACAAGACCACACTCAAACGGTAAAAGGATTTATGGGGCAAACTACCGCCTTTAAAAAAGACCTTATTAAATCTGATGTGCTGGTTATGGGCGAAAACAAAGCCGCCGGCGAAGCCCGCTATATTCACAACGAATTTGGACAGGGATTCTGGACTTTTTATGGCGGCCACGACCCCGAAGATTACCAACACTTAGTAGGCGAACCCGAAACCGACCTTAGCCTGCACCCCAACTCGCCCGGCTACCGGCTTATTCTTAACAATGTATTGTTTCCTGCCGCTAAAAAGAAAAAACGCAAAACGTAACCGGGGTTTGCTTCGGGTAAACGGGCATTAGCCTGTAAAAGCATAGCTGGCAGTATAGGTTTCATTTTTTTAACTGCAAAAACAATGTTTTTGCAGCAGGCATTGTTTTGTTAAACATAATGGTTTATTTTTGTAAAAACACAGCATTTTACACGTAAAACCAAATGTTATGATACAACACATTACCCCCCCCGTTATGTATTAACCCTTGTTGTTCAATTTAGCGCCATGATGCTGTTTATTTTTGTACAACCCCGCAAAGTATATGCGCAGTCAGAAATGTGCAGTACCGGCAGCAACTATCCTAATGCGCTAACAGTTGTGGGTTCTCATGCCGATGAGCGGGAATTGGAAAAAGCCGACAGCCTGCTGCAAACCCTGTCACAAGAAACGCCCGAAGATGTAGATTTTTACAACTTTTTTAATGCTTATATAGGCGAATTGCAAGCCAACCCCAACCTGATACCCTATGAGGGTAAGACTCCAAGTGCTGCCGCTTTGCAAATACAAAATATGGCTGCCAATACCGAATTACATGGCAATACAGCAGTTTTTGCACAAACTACACAAGCGACACTCTACAACAACCAGTATCATAGAAGCCCGGAAGACCAAAAAGTAATACCCAATTTTGGAGTGAATGCCAAGCCTGCCCTACACATATTGCCCAATCCGGCACAAAACGAAACACTTATTACTTTAGAACCTGCCGGTAAACAGGAACTGAACCACCTTAATGTGTACAGCATAACCGGAAAACTTTTGCAAACTCTGCCACTAAACAGGCAGCCTGTATATAAGCCTA
>MTCR01000058.1 GCA_002212725.1 Sphingobacteriales bacterium TSM_CSM
TTCCGCAAAGTTTTTTTGCTGTTTGGTCAACGCTTCCAATCAGCAGGGAACAAGAGAAAATGCCGGGATTTACAGATAGTACCTAAATAGTTACCAAAAAATATTGAACAGTTTCGGGCTTTACGCTTGGGCGTATTGCAAAGCCCAAAAGGGTAAATCTGCACCCAACCTGAATAGTATCACCAAAGTTTTCTGGTTTTCACAGCCTGTTCCGTTAGGAACGAAAAGGGAACAGCCCGCCTGATGCAAAACCCGTATTATGCGTTTGCCCTTTCTTTCATCTTATTTTGCCCTCATTTTATTTCCTTTTGCTTCGTGGGTTACTTCTGCAAGTCCAAGTTTTTCCATAAGTGGCGGGATATACATTCCAAACCGACCACGAAGCCCTTTTTTAAGTCCATACCAACCACCATTCGGATTACTCTCAGAGCGCCCCCATGCTTCAACCGTGCCCTCTTTTGCAGGTTTCTGTTCGTCTGCACTGCCTAACTCCATCCAGTCGCCGTGCTGTTTAAGCATTTCGTGTAAATCGGTCAGGCATTTTGCGTCATAGATAAGTGTCGTCTTGCCAACTATGCACATAATAACGTCTTTGCCGTCTTTTACCTCTTTATACATTTCATAGTCAGATGTCAGTGGAGGTGTTTTTAATTTCCATGGGTTTTCTTTTGTGCCTTCTGTTGCCATTGTTATAAAATTTTATGCGTTATTGTTTTTCAGCTGCTGCTTTTAAGTCCAAAGCATACTGTTCAAAGTTGGGTTTAAAATCGGGCAATGAACCTTTAATCAACGGAAGCATAATGCCTTTAAAGACTTCAATCATTGAAAAGTCTGTTGTTCCGTCCGATTTAGGTGTCAAAGAAAAAGTCCTTACACCTGAAAACATGGGAGCAAAGCCATCTTTCCAAACCATTGTTGCAGGTGTTACCGCTGAAACTTTAAGGTTAAATGTTCTTTTCGGGTCAAGTTTTGAAACAAGTTTTATTTTTTCACCTTGTTTAATTTGTCCGTTTAACGAAACAATAGTGGAGTTCCATTTTGTAAATTCTGAAGCGTTGGTTAGCAACGACATAATTTTGTCTGCCGATGCTTTGATGTTAACTGCAACAGCTGTTTCCATCCGGAAGGTAGTTGCCGATGATGTTGCCTTTATGTTTGCCATATTTATTTATTGCAAAGTTACAACTTGTTTTTTGTCAATGTTACGTTTGTTTGGTTACAGGGAGAAGCAAAACACCAAAATTCCGGCATATAAAACATCAGGTAAAAATGCAGTCAAATTGCGGGAATTTACTCCCATTCTATGGTGCCGGGCGGTTTGGAGGTAATATCGTACACTACTCGGTTTACGTGCGGCACTTCGTTAATAATGCGGTTAGAAATGCGCTCCAATACTTCGTGCGGAATGCGTGCCCAGTCTGCGGTCATTCCGTCAATGCTGGTAACTGCCCGCAGGGCAATGGTGGTATCGTAGGTGCGTTCATCACCCATTACGCCCACGCTTCGCAGTCCGGTGTAAACGGCAAAATATTGCCATATCTGGTTTTGCAATCCTGCACAGGCAATTTCGGCGCGGTAAATATGGTCGGCTTCGCGCAGCACTTCCAGTTTTTCAAAAGTAACCTCGCCAATAACCCTGATGGCTAACCCCGGCCCGGGGAAAGGTTGCCGGTTTACCATATCTTCCGGCAGGCCAATGGCGGCGCCCACTTTTCGCACTTCATCTTTAAACAAATCGCGCAGGGGTTCCAGAATTTCGGAAAATTCAATTACATCGGGCAGTCCGCCCACGTTGTGGTGGGTTTTAATGGTGGCGGCGTTTTTGGTTCCGCTTTCAATTACATCGGGGTAAATGGTTCCCTGCACCAAAAAATCAACAGCGCCTATTTTCCGGGCTTCTTCTTCAAACACTCTTATAAATTCTTCGCCAATAATTTTGCGTTTTTGTTCGGGTTCTGATATGCCGTGCAGTTTTGCCAGAAACCGTTTTCCGGCATTTACACGTATGAGGTGGATATTGAATTTGGCAAAGGTTTCTTCTACTTCATCGCCTTCATTTTTGCGCAGCAGGCCGTGGTCAACAAATATGCAGGTAAGTTGCTGCCCCACGGCATGGTGTACCAGCATGGCCGCCACCGAAGAGTCGACACCGCCCGATAAACCGCAAAGTACTTTTTTGTTGCCTATTTTTTGTTTAAGGTGCTGTATGGTTTCCTGAGCAAAGTCTTGCATTACCCAGTCGCCTTTGCAGCCGCAAATGTTGTATAAGAAGTTGTGCAGCATTTTTGTTCCTTCCTGGGTATGCACCACTTCGGGGTGAAACTGCACGCCATAGAGTTTGGCCTCCTCATTGGCAATGGCGGCAGCGGGGCAGGTATCGGTAGAAGCGGTAATGGCAAAGCCGGCGGGCAGGCTGTTGAGGTAATAGGTATGGCTCATCCAGCAAACGGTGTTTTGGTTTACCTCTTTAAACAACGGGTTTTGGGTGTTTACGGTAAGCAGTTTTTTGCCATACTCGCGGTGGGTGGCGCGCGCCACGGAGCCGCCCAAGACAAAACCCATTAATTGTGCGCCATAACAAATACCTAAAACAGGAATGCCCAAATGAAACAGGGCTTTATCGGCTATTGGGGCATCGGGGTCATACACAACACTGGGGCCGCCGGTCAGAATAATGCCCTTCGGGTTTTTGTTCTGCAATTCTTCAACGGGGGTGTCGTAAGGCATTACTTCGCAATATACGCCGGCTTCGCGCACGCGGCGGGCTATAAGTTGGCGGTATTGTGCCCCAAAATCGAGCACAATAATGAGTTCGTGATTCATGAAAAGCGGGAAATGGGTGAATAATGCCGCAAAGATAGCGAAATCGGGTAAAAAATCTTTGCCCGATGCAAAGTTGTGGTACTACGAGTTGCGCAATTGTTCAATGCGCTCTCTTATTCGCTTTGCAATATAGGCGTAGGCGGCATCTTTATCGGGCCACTGCCCTATGAACCATTTTTTGTGTTCGTCGGGCAGTCCGCGGAGGCGGGCAAATTCGGGGTAATAATCGGGAATGGTTATGTTTTCGCCGCGCAGGTCGGCTACTTCTTTATATAAAATTGGAATAACAATGGCAGTTCCGGCCTTATGTCTTTGGGTGGCTATGGCTTCAATTTCGGCAGTTTCATCGGCGTAGATAAAATCGGGGCTTATAACGAGCAGAATAATCCGGGCGTTGAGCAATTGCCGTTTGAGTTCTTTTTCTTTTTCGTTGCCGGGCGGAATTTGGGAGGAGTCGAAAATAGAAATCATGCCGCCTCGTTTAAGGAGGGCAAGTTGCTTTTTCAGTTCGGTAAGGCAGGGTTCGTCTGCGGGGTGATTGGCAATAAAAACGGGTATTTGGGGTTTATCGCCATAAATGGTTGCGCCCGAAATGAGGCTCCAATCGGGTTGGTTAAAGTATTTTTCCCACGGAAAGTCTGCGGTTGCGGTATCTTTGTTTTTCCAGAACAAAGCCCTGTGTTCACCCTGCCCGGAAATGGTTTTTACATAAGCCTCGGCAGTGGTATAGGCATTGTTGAGGGAATTTTTGGCACCGAGTGTCTGGTAAAAAGCTTTGGCAAAATTTACCGCAGCCTGGTCTTTTATAAAGTTGTTGGTGGCAATAATATTTGGAATGCCCTGTTGTTGCAAGAGGTTTACCTGTTGGTTGTTGGAGCAGCCGTTGAGGAACACAAGGTTTAGGTTTTGTTGCAACCCGAACAGCTGCGCCAGTCCGCCGGCATTGGCCAGTTGGCTTACAATGCCATCGGTTTCGAGTTGCAGGCCTTCGGCGCCGGAGTGCCCGGCGTAGTGAAAAACGGCAATGCGGTCTTTGTATTGGTTAAAAATACGGAAAATGTCATCGGTGGTGGCATCGGGTTCTACCAGCACTTCGCAAAGCCGCTCATCTATGGCCGGTTGCAGCATTTGGGGTATAATTATGCGTTCCTGTTTCAGCGCTTCAAGATAGTTGGAAGGGTCGTTGGCAAAGGCTAAGAAAATAACCGGTTTGGTGTTCATGGGCGCGGGTAAATTGACAGGTAAAACATAAACGGCAACTACTTGCCAGTATGGGGTAATTGAAAACTGCCGTACATTAACGCTGCAATATACTGCTTTAAAACGGTAGTTTGCAACTCTTACCGATGTGTTTTTGTTACATGAAAGTTGTATCTTGCCGCGCAAAAACCCGCAAGTCCTTTATTATATATACAATGAAACACTTAAGCTATTTAAACAAGTATTTTATAAAATACAAGTACCGGTTGCTGGCGGGTATTTTGTTTGTGGTTTTATCTAACATATTTGCCATTTTACCACCCAAAATTATACGTTACTCTTTTGATTTGGTGAAAGACAATATTGTATATTACCAAATGTATGAGGGTTTTAACCTGCAGCGCGCCTATTACAGCATGTTTAGCAATGCCATTTTACTGTTTGGCCTTACCATGCTGCTGCTGGCATTACTGAAAGGCGGTTTTATGTTTTTAATGCGCCAGACGCTGATAGTCATGTCGAGGTATATAGAGTTTGACCTTCGGAATGATATGTATGCACATTATCAGCAGTTGAGCACTTCGTTTTACCGAAGAAACAGCACGGGCGATTTAATGTCGCGCATAACCGAAGATGTGAACCGGGTGCGCATGTATTTGGGGCCGGCCATTATGTATGCCATTAACCTTACGGTGCTGATAATCATTGTTGTTGGCACCATGTTGCGGGTAAATGCGCAGCTAACCCTGTATGTGCTGCTGCCATTGCCGGTACTGGCTACCAGCATATATCTGGTAAACTCGGTTATTCACAAACGCAGCGAGCAAATTCAGCAACAGCTGTCGCGGCTTACTTCCATAGCGCAGGAGTCGTTTTCGGGTATCAGGGTGGTAAAGGCTTATGTACAGGAGGAACCTACGCGCCGGTATTTTGACAATGAAAGCGAACAATACAAGCAAAAATCGCTGCAGTTGGCCCGGGTACAGTCGTTTTTCAGCCCGTTAATGATGATGCTGGTAGGGTTAAGTACCATTTTAACCATTTACATAGGCGGCACGCAGGTTATTAACGGCGCTATTACATCGGGCAATGTGGCTGAGTTTATACTCTATGTAAACATGCTGACATGGCCGGTTACCTCGCTGGGTTGGGTGGCAGCCTTAATACAACGGGCAGCTGCATCGCAAAAACGCATCAACGAGTTTATGTCTGTAAAACCCGATATTGAAACCGATGCGCAGGCAGGCGACAACCGGCTGCTAACCGGCGATATAAGGTTTAATTCGGTAAGTTTTACCTACCCCGATACCGGTGTGGAAGCACTTAGTAACGTAACTTTTCATTTAAAACCCGGGCAAAAAATGGCAGTGGTAGGCCGTACAGGGTCTGGTAAAACCACCTTGGCCGAATTGCTATTGCGAAAATATGACGCCACACAAGGGCAAATTCTGTTAGACGGAACCGATATTAAGCAACTGCCGTTGCAAAACCTGCGCAAACAAACCGGCTATGTGCCGCAAGATGTGTTTTTGTTTTCCGATACGGTGAGCGGCAATATTGCTTTTGGCAGCGAACCCGCCGGCATGGAGCAAATTGTACAGGCAGCAAAACAGGCAGCAGTGCTTAAAGACATTGAGCAATTGCCCAAAAAATTCGATACCATAGTTGGCGAGCGCGGTGTTACCCTTTCGGGCGGGCAAAAACAACGCATTTCACTTGCAAGAGCACTTATTAAAAATCCGCAACTCATTATTTTTGACGATTGCCTCTCTGCCGTAGATGCCGAAACCGAAGAAACCATTCTGAACAACCTGAACCTGTTTTTGTCTGATAAAACGGCTATTGTTATTACCCACCGCATCTTCTCGCTTATGAATTTTGACAAAATTCTGGTACTGCACCAAGGGCAGGTGGCCGAAGAAGGTACACATGAGGAGCTTATGTTGCAAAAAGGTATTTATTATGACTTGTACCAAAAGCAACAATTAGAAACCCGTTTGGTAACCTGATACCGGTTTGTATCGTATAAGAAGGTAAATATAAACTGGCATTAATTTTGCACAATCCTAATCAAGTTTATATTAAAGGACTAAAACGCCAATGCCCTGTTATTGGTGAGGTTCAATGAAAAACAAATTCCGCCGGAAAGATTTTTTTTTCCGGCTTTCATAAACAGTTGCCTGACACCTGTAATTTTCTTATTTTGGATTACAACAAAACAATTTGGATTTAAATATGTTTGATATTTTATTGGTTGAAGATAACGCAGGCGATATCAGGTTAACCCAGGAAGCGTTGAAAGAAGGCGCAGTGCCCCATGTACTGAATGTAGTAACAGATGGCGATGAAGCCCTGAAATATCTTTTTAAAGAACCACCCTACACGCAGGCAACCAGCCCCGACCTTATATTGCTTGACCTGAACCTGCCCAAAAAAGACGGGCGTGAGGTACTGGCCAGGGTAAAAGCCTACCCCGAACTAAGGCGCATTCCGGTGTTGGTGCTTACTACTTCCAATGCCGACAGCGATATTATGAAGGCTTACGATTTACATGCCAACTGCTACATTACCAAACCGGTAGATTTTAACAGTTTTATTGAGGTAATAAAAGCAATTGAAAAATTCTGGCTCACCACCGTAAGGCTTCCTACCAGATTGTAATACTTTAACGCCAAACGCTTGTCTTAACTTTCAGTCAGTCAATCTATGTCAGAGAAAATAAAAGTTCTGCTCATTGAAGATAACCCCGGCGATGCCAAACTGGTAGAGATATACCTGCGCGAATCGCCTACCATTGACTTTGAAATGACACAAGCCAGCCGGCTTGGTGAGGGCATTGAGTTGGCAAACCGGAAAAAAGATTTTGATATTGTTCTGCTCGATTTACACTTGCCCGACAGTAAAGGCTTTCAAACATTAACCAAAGCCATAGAGGGTTTTCCCAAAAGCACTTCTATTGTTATACTTACCGGTCTTGATGATGAAAGCATAGGTATAAAAGCCGTTGAATCGGGTGCGCAAGATTATCTGGTTAAAGGACAAATAGATACTACCCTGCTTACCCGCTCGGTGCTTCATGCCATATACCGCCGCAAAATGCAGTTAGAGGTAGAAACCACTGCCCGAAACCTGAAAATAAGCGAAGACAGGCTGCTGCTTGCCCAGGGCATTGCCCACATAGGCAACTATGAGTTTATACCCTCTTTAAATCAAATCTATTGGTCAAATGAAGTGTACAATATTCTGGAGGTAAAACACCACCCGTCCAAACCCTCGTTTGACCTGCTTTCGCGCTTTGCTACCGGCCCCGACCAATACGACATAAAACACCAATACCGCCAAATAGAAGAAGGTAAATTACCGGTTTTTAACTTTGAATACCCCGTAAGTGTTGGCGAACCGCAAAAAGTTAAATACCTGCGCAACCAGGGCAAAGTAATTACAGACCCAAAAACGGGTGAAGTTGCCCAAATTATGGGAACCATTCAGGATATTACCGCCTATAAAGAGGCGCAGGAAATGCTCATTCAAAGCCGCGAACGGTATAAAGTGGTGTTTGAACAATCGCAGGATGCCATTTACATGACCACCCGCAGCGGGGAACTTATGGAATACAACAGCTCTTTTCTGAATTTATTGCAAATTGCCCCCGAAACGGTTAACCATATAAACATAAACAACTACTACTTTTTGCCCAACCAACGCGATGCGTTTCACCAAAAAATTGAACAGGAAGGTTCGGTAAAAGATTTTGAAATTAAATTTAAACGCCCCGATGGAGAGGTTATTGATTGCGCCATTACCGCCACCCTCTGGAAATCGCTCGAGGGGGAAATCATGGGGTATCATGGCATAATACGCGACATTACCACCGCCAAAAGAACCCAGGAACTCATAAAGGCCAAAGAAGTGGCAGAACAATCGGCAAGGTTAAAAGAACAGTTCCTTGCCAATATGAGCCACGAAATAAGAACCCCCATGAACGTAGTGGTTGGTATGACCCACCTCATGGAAACCACCAACCTAAGCCCCAAGCAAACAGAATACCTCAATGCGCTCAAACTGTCGGCCAATAACTTGTTATACCTTATTAACAATATTCTCGACTTCTCTAAAATTGAAGCCGGAAAAATTGAACTGGAAAAACGGCCGTTTAACATTCGCGACCTTATAAACGACCTCGTTTCTACCTATAAATTTAAGGCTCACGAAAAAAATATTAACCTGTTTACCCAAATAGATATAGCCCTGCCCAATATTGTTTGCGGCGACTCGGTCAGGTTATACCAAATATTGAACAACCTCTTTAGCAATGCCCTGAAATATACCCAAAAAGGCGAGGTGCTGCTGATAGCCCGGTGTATTGCCGAATCGGATGATACCACCGAAATTGAATTCGCAGTTAAAGATACCGGCATTGGCATTGCCCCCGATAAACAGGAAAAAATATTTGAAAGCTTTACACAGGCCGCCGAAGATACCACCCGCCTGTATGGCGGCACAGGGCTGGGATTAACCATTGCCCGAAATTTGGTGAACCTGTTCGGAGGCGAAATTCACCTGGAAAGCGAAGTAGGAAAAGGGTCTGTATTCAGTTTCCGGATACAATTTGATAAAACAGCCTTGCCCGACAGCTTTACCTCGCAAGACGAACCCTCTTTGTTTATTCCGACTTCCATTAAAGCCAAAAACCTGAACCCGGTCAGGGTGTATGCCGATGAAAATCTGCAAAACAACCATGCTGAACTGCCCCCAAAAGCGCCCGATAAACCAATTTCCATACTTTTAGTGGAAGACCACCGGCTAAACCAAATTGTGGCATCAGATTTGCTGAAAAAATGGTCAGAACTGGTACAAATTGATATTGCCAACAACGGACAGGAAGCTATAACCATGTTGCAAAAAGGTAAAAACAACTACGACGTTATTTTTATGGATATTTCAATGCCTGTAATGGACGGCTACGAAGCAACTGTTTACATTCGCAAACAATTGCCACCGCCCGTTTGCAATACGCCCATTATTGCCATGACCGCCCATGCCTTTAATACCAATGCCGAAAGATGTTTTGAAACCGGTATGAACGAATTTATCACCAAACCTATAAACCCCGATGCATTGTATGCAAAACTGGCAAAAGTGCTTGCCGCCAACCCAAAACCTTTACAAGCAGATGCCGTTTTACCCGAAACAGAAAACATCCCGAATGGTATAACACCAAAGCAACTTATTAACCTTTCCTACCTTCAGTCATTGGCCGGCAATGACCCCGATGTGTTAATAACCATGCTGGAAACCATAGTCGCCGACCTGCCGGCAGAAATTGCCTCGCTTGAAGAGCATTGTAACGCAGGTAACTTCGATTTACTGAAAGCTACGGCGCATAAAATGAAATCTACCTGTGCCTACATGGGTACAGAAAACCTGAAAGAACTGGCCCGAAGTATTGAAAACCATATTTGGGAAGGTAAAGACACCGGACTGCTGCAACCAATGGTAACACAACTGGCCCGTAACTGCCGGCTTGCCCATGCCGAACTGGTTCTGTCGCTTAACGAACTAAAAAAAACACATGCCATTTACCACCATTAAATCTATAAAATCAGAAGCCCTTTTATACAACCCTTTTAACAACATTTTGTCACTAAACACCCATTCACCATCATGAAAATAATTGTAGTTGACGACGACGTAATTATGCTGCAAGCCATAAAAACCATGCTTGCCAAACAAGGTTATCAGGTTTTTGCAACCACCGATGCGCAAGATGCCTTAGACACGCTGGAAGAAGATAGCTTTGACCTCATCATTTCAGATATTATGATGCCCTATGTTTCGGGAATTGAATTGCTTAGCGCCATTAAAAAAGTGCGCAAGGGTTTACCTATCATCATAATTTCTGCCTTAGACCAACAAGAGGTTATCTTAACCGCCTTTGAAGAAGGCGCCGACGACTTTATTAAAAAACCGCTTAACCTGAACGAATTATTGCTAAGAGTAAAGCATGTATTGAATAAAAAAAGGGTTTAAACCTAACTGCAAGTGCGCTGTAAGCCATTTACTTAAATAACAGAAAAAGCGGCAACCGATGGCGGTTGCCGCTTTTTCTGTTATACGGGCAGCGTTTGGAAACTTAATAAGGCAGGAGCATTTGCACATATTTTTTACCCCTGTAAAAGCATTTGTTTTACCTTTTTTGTAACTTTATAGCTGTTTTACAGCAAACCATTTTTTAACCATCTAAACCCATTAACATGAACCTTCCCCAATTTAAGTACAACCCCAATGCCTATAAACTGGGCATTATTGAACAAAGTGACACTACCTGTCCCGTTTGCAACCAACAGCGCGGCTACCGCTACACCGGCCCATTTTATTGCCGCGAAAACCCCGAAGACATTTGCCCCTGGTGCATACAAGACGGCTCGGCTGCAAAAAAATACAACGGCGAATTTATAGACTCTGCCAGTATAGAGGGGTATTCGGGTGTGCCGGGTGCGCCGGGCGATATACCTTTTTTACCCGAAGTTATTGACGAACTTATTCACAAAACACCCGGCTACTCGGCCTGGCAGCAAGAGGTCTGGCTGAGCCACTGCAACGATTTATGTGAATTTGTTGACTATGTGGGCAGCGACGATATTGCCCCTTTCCTTGACGAACTGCGCGAAGATATTGACAGTTTTGGCTACGACGAGGGCATGGTAGAAGAAAGTCTGGAAAAAAACGGCTCCCTGGCAGGTTATTTGTTTAAGTGCCGCCACTGTGGCAAACACCGCCTGCATGTTGACAGCGAATAACCTGCCCAACTTTGAGGTAATCATTTAACCGAAAAGTGCGCAACGGATTTTGCAATGCTCGCAAAGTTATTTTCTTACTTTTTATGCCGCCCGCAATGAAGGGTTTTGTGCAACTTTGAGCCGCAGAACTCCTGTGGTACATATCAACAGGTTGCTGCCACCAAAACATAATGACACAAAGGTGTGCTATATTTTTACGCTATTCCATAACTTCCGAATTCAGATGTTTTTCGGACTTTTACCGCCCTGCTTATAACAGGCTTTGTACCTACAGTTAACCCGCCGCCCATGATGCCGCCCCCTGCCCTTACCCCCGATGAGCTTGCTGCCCTGCAAAATACCGAATTTTTTAAGCTTAAACAGCGCGCAACCGCCAAGTTACTGCAACTTTTTGGCGGGTTGGCACAAAACATGAAACAATTGCCCGAACACCAAAATTTTGACTTTCCGGCCGGGTGCGATGTTCAGTTGGGCAAGATTTCGAAGGGCGAAAACTACCAGAACCTGCCTTATATGGTACTCGATTTTCCTAGGCTGTTTAAATCCGGTGATATTTTTGCCTGCCGCACACTGTTTTGGTGGGGGCATGGTTTTAGTTTTACCCTGCTTTTGCAGGGCAACAGCCTGCATCGGTTTTGGCCGGCCATAAGCAGCAATTTTCACCGGCTTTCGGGGCAAAACTACTACCTTTCTGTTGCCGAAACACCCTGGCGGCACGAGTTCACCTCCAATACGTACCAACCATGCAGCCGCTTTGGTACGGCAGAACTGGAGCAACAGGTATTGCGGCACGGGTTTTGTAAAATAGCGCTGCCGCTGCCGCTTGAGCAATGGAACAGCGTACCCGAGGCAGGTTTACAAGCGTACCGGCAGTTTCTGCAATTGCTCACCGTATAACTGCATTTCCGCAATTTAAACCGGTTATTGTTATGGGGGTATGGGCAGAAAGGTTAATTTTGCGCGCTCAATCCGGTTTAAAGAGGTAAAAACGTAACTATTCAGGAACTATCTGTAAATCCCGGTATTTTTTCTTGTTCCCTGCTGATTGGAAGCGTTGACCAAACAGCAAAAAAACTTTGCGGAA
>MTCR01000021.1 GCA_002212725.1 Sphingobacteriales bacterium TSM_CSM
GCAATTCAATAAACGGATAGCGTTCTTAGCGCAACCTTAGCGCGCCTTGCGGTAAGAGAAAACCGGAAATTCGGGCATTTTGCAAAACCTGTTGCGCCCCTTGCGGTTAACCAACTCTGCTTCGGGGCGGCAAAAAAAAACCGCCAACGGTGAGGTTAGCGGTTTGCGTTAGTCATGGTTTCAGGTGTGTATGAAGAAGGTCTTTTTTCAGAATAGTTTTAATAAATTGACAGGTTTGGTTGGGTTGCGCGTTTAGGGATTTCCGCCGCCGTCGCCGTCGTAGGTTTCGCCGTTGCTGTTGCCGCCGCCGGTACCGTTTCCGCTGCCGCCGCCGCTGCCGCCGTTATTGTTGCTGGGGTTATTGGTGGGTTGGTTGGTATTACCCCTGCCGTTACCACCGTTATTGGTGTTGTTGGTAGGCTGCGTGTTGGTATTGCTGCCGTTGTTGGTATTGCCGCCCGGATTGGGTTTTACCTTAGCTCCTTTGGTTTGCGAGCCGTTGGTGCTGCCATCGGGTTTGGTGCCGCCCTGTTTTCCGCCGCCGGTTCCCGAACCGCTGCCCGAGCCGTTACCCGACCCGTTTCCGCCACCGCCGCCTGAACCAAATGTCCAGCGAATGGTAACACCGGCGCCTATTTCAAACTTTTTGGGGTGGTTATTAAAGGTATAAGCCGGTTTTACATCTAATGATATGTTGATGGGCATTTGCCGGGCTTTAAACATAATGCCGCCAATGGCATCAACGCCGGTAAACGTACCCGAACCACCCGAAAAATCGGGTGTGTTGCCGTTTAAAATGTCAATTACATCTAAAAAGCCGCCGGTACGGGTTTGTCCTACGTGAGCACCCACACCGCCAAAAGCGGTAAGCCCTTTAACAGCAAGCGGGTAGTGGTATTGGTAAAGACCGGTAAGTCTGAAATCATATTTATTCATACTTACAATGCCTTCTAAGTAGTTTTTGGTATTGAGTTTTTGCTGAAGGCTAATACCCAGTTCGGTGCCAAATGTGCCTGCGCCAAACCTTACGCCTATAGCCGTAGAGGCGCCTTTGCCGGGTACGTTGGGCAATCCTTTAATGGTATTGCCGCCTGTACGGGTGCCGGGGGTAGTGGTGCCCGGCTTGGTAGTAGTGCCGGTATTGGTATTGGTTTTTGAACTATTATTGGTACTTCCGCCACCCGTAGAAGGAACTTTGGTGCGCTGGGCTTCTACATTGGTTAACATAGTGGCAGCCAAAAGGCAAAATGCAAGAAAGAGTAAATTTTTCATTTTCTGTCGGTTTGTCATTATAGATTATTGCCGGCGGTGTTGGTTTAACCTGCCCGCCAAAAGTTGTGCATTTTATTTAAAGGCTGTTTCTTTCTGTGAACCCGCACCGCTAAAACCCTGTTTAACTAAAAATACTGTGGTACTAACACCCGTGTGGTTACCTGTTTTCTATTGTTCATTTTCAAATGATAGTTCATGTCGCATTTCAGCTTTGAAGAAGAGGTAATTAATGCCAGTTACATACAGCCGGTGGTTATAGATTTTTGGGCGCCGTGGTGCGGTCCTTGCCGGTTTATTGGCCCAATTTTAGAAGAATTGGCAGCAAAGGCAAACGGGCAGTGGAAACTGGTAAAAATAAACTCCGATGAACACCCCGAATTAGCCAACCAATATGATGTGCGCGGCATACCAGCCATAAAAATGATACATAAAGGGGCGGTAAAGGCCGAATTTGTAGGTGCACTGCCAAAATATCAGGTAGAAAAATGGCTGGAGGCCAGCCTGCCCGATGCGCGCGAAGAAACCCTGCAAACCCTGCTTGCCCGGTTGCAACATCCCGAAACAGCGCAGCAGGCGCTTACCCAACTCGAAACCTTTGCCCTGCAAAACCCGGGTTTTACCCATGCACAAATAGCCTTTGCCCGGCAAATTGTATGGCAACAACCGCAACGGGCAGCAGATTTGGTGAAAAATATTGGTGAATTTGATAAATGGAACGACGCCGCAACCGATATACGCAACTTTGCCACCTTCATGCAACTTGCCCTGCCCGATGAAAATACCGAAAACCCGGCAGCGAAATGCCTCTCGCAAGCCAAACAGGCGCAGTTGGCGCAAAACCCCGAAGCAGCCATAGTTGCCGTTATAGAATCGGTAGCAGCCAATAAAGACTACCACAGCGGGTTTGCCCGCAAATTGGCCATTTCTTACTTCAGAACCTGGGGGTTTGACCACCCGCTTACCCGAAAGTACCGCCCCTTATTTGACCGCACTTTGTACTGAAACCTGCCAACCAACTTATGCATGTTTGTAAAACTTGCCCGTTTTTTATTGCCTCGCTACTGGGTAGCGAACGGTAATTACGGGGCACTGCTTTTTTAAGGCATAACAACAAGCTAATTCGTTTATATTGCTGTAAACCAATGGTTTATGCCGTAATAACGGCGCCATTCAACCCATTTTACGGGTGGGTTCAAAAACACATGTTTGCAATACGCACACAATTGCACAATTTTTTTTTATGTTGTTGTTGCAAAAACAGCAAAATTATTTTTATCTTGGGCTGCAAATGTAAATAACAGTAACCTAAACCAATTTGAATGTCCCAAAACTACACCTCATCCTTTTGCTTTTAAAAAACCTGCCTGTTTGGTATTGCTAACTTGCTTTTTAAGCAAGTATATATAGCAGGTTTTGCATTTTCACTACACATACAATTTTTATTTTATTGACTGCTTTTACAGGCATGCAAGAGGGAGGGGCTAAACTTTTTTTAAAACACACGTATATAACATCAATTACACAAACACAATAAAAATAAATAAATTAAGCATATGCATTTTTTAGAAAAACAACTTAGTAGTGCTCTGTCTTTACTTAAGAGCCGGTTTGTATTTAACATTTTGCTTTCCCTGTTGCTCCTCTTTACAACAAACAAAACGCCCCAAAAGCTATGCCATTTGCAGATACCTTAAATGGGGTACAATGCAACTAACACTAATTCTTATCAAAACAAAAACAATCTTGCACGACGTCTAAACCTGAATAATTATGACAAACTTCTACGCTATTTTTAAAAACAGTTTTAAGGGCTTGACATTTATATATCTCTTTACTTTATTTAGTTACAATGCCCATGGGCAATGTACCAGTACAAGTGCTTTTGGTAGTGGTGCTGCCCCTGCAGCAGGAAGTACTACTTCGCTGACCACTTGTGCTTATGCAGGTGAGTATTCTACTATTACCTCTGTTGTAGCCGCTACGCAGTATATTTCCTCCGGAACAGGGGGCACAGGTAACTACATTACTATTCGCCAGGGAACATATAATGGTACCGCAATTGCCTGGGGTTTTAGCCCGTTAACCTGGACATCTACTGTAGCAGGAACTTATTTTCAACACGTTCATACTACATCCGGTTGTGCAACAGATGCGACTTGTCATACGTTGACTATATCTAGACCTGCTGCCAGCCCCTGTTCTGCGGCCATAAACATACCTTCTGCGCCGGTTACCAATCAGTCGGTTGTATGTACAACGGCGGCTTTGCCGGGTAATTTAAATGCCACAAACGTGCCCACCGCCTGTGGCGCTGCATCCAATTCATACAAAGGCGGGCAAGAAGCTCTTTATACATTTACCCCCACTGCTTCCGGCAGTTATACCATCAGCTATTCAGGCCAAACCTGGAGTGCTATTTTTGTTTATAGCGGCGCTTGCCCGGCATCAGGCGGTACATGTATCGGCTCTACAGGCAGTTCTTTATCTTCCCAATCATTATCTGTAACACTAACTGCCGGAGTTTTGTATTATATATGGTTTGATACATGGCCTTCTCCCAACAGCCCTTGTCCCGGCACTTTTTCAATAGTACCACCCTCGCCGTGCGCTTCAGCCATAAATATACCATCGGCACCGGTTACCAATCAGTCGGTGGTTTGTACAACGACGGCTTTGCCGGGCAATTTAAATGCCACAAACGTGCCCACCGCCTGTGGCGCTGCATCCAATTCATACAAAGGCGGGCAAGAAGCTCTTTATACATTTACCCCAACAACATCGGGCAGTTATACCATCAGCTATTCAGGCCAAACCTGGAGTGCTATTTTTGTTTATAGCGGCGCTTGCCCGGCATCAGGCGGTACATGTGTCGGCTCTACAGGCAGTTCTTTATCTTCCCAATCATTAGCTGTAACACTAACTGCCGGAGTTTTGTATTATATATGGTTTGATACATATCCTACTCCCAACAGCCCTTGCCCCGGCACTTTTTCAATATCAGCTCCGCCAGTTTACAACCCCTGCTCCTCTACCCCTACGCTTAGCTGTGGCACAGCTACCACAGCATCTTTTGCTGCAGGCAGTGGGGCAAGTTGGAGCCCGGGCAACTGTGGCTTTTCAACGCCCGGTCAGGAAAAGGTGTATTTGTTTACTTCTACCATAGCAGGCACTTATACGTTGGCACAAACCTCTTCTTCTTTTTATGTAGATTATTTCTATAAACCGGTATCATCGGGTTGTTCTTCTACCGGCTGGACCTGTATTGATGATTTATCGGGCTTGATGTCGGGCATTTTCACCCTTGCGGCAGGCACCCAATACTATATCCTTGCCGACCCCGAAAGTTCGGCGGGCGGTTCTGCTACCTTTAGTATTACCTGCCCTGTTTACAATCCATGCGCCTCTACCCCTACGCTTAGCTGTGGCACAGCTACCACAGCATCTTTTGCTGCAGGCAGTGGGGCAAGTTGGAGCCCGGGCAGTTGCGGTTTTACCACTCCCGGCGAGGAAAAGGTGTATTTGTTTACCGCCCCTTTTAGTGGCACATATACCGTTAATCAAACATCTTCTTCTTTTTATGTAGATTATTTCTATAAGCCGGTATCATCGGGTTGTTCTTCTGCCGGATGGACATGTATTGATGATTTATCTGGTTTCATGACGTCTCTGGGTTTCACTTTGGCAGGCGGCACCCAATATTATATCCTTGCCGACCCCGAAAGTTCGGTGGGTGGTTCTGCTACCTTTAGTATTACCTGTCCCCCCGATCCATGTACTTATACCGTACCTTATTCTGGAAGCAATAGTATTACCACCTGTTCCGGTGCAATTTGCGACCATGCAGGTTCTTCCAACTATTCCAATAATGCAAACGGCTATACTATAATTAATCCGGCAATTTCTGGTAACTTAGTAAGGCTTACTTTTACTTCCTTTGATTTAGAGTGCTGCTGTGATTATGTGAATGTTTATAATGGCAGCGGTTTGGGAGGTGCCTTACTTTTCAGTGGTAATTGCTCTACAATTCCGCCGGTACTTACTTCTACTTCCGGACCTCTTACCGTTCAATTTACATCTGATGTTTCTGTTACACCTACCGGTTTCAGCGCAAATATATCCTGTGTTACGCCTCCAACTCCCGCTTACCGCTCTGCATGGGTTTCTATGAACACCGGCTCATCAACCTGGTGTGCCGGCGAAACCCGCAACATATCGGTTACGGTGCAAAATACCGGCTCATCTACCTGGACCAATGCCGGCCCCGATATTAATATAGGGGTAAAATGGAATGCCGATGCCGATTATTTTATTCGGGTAGATGCCAACAACCTGGCGCCCAATGCAACGGCTACCTACAACTTTACCGTAACCGCACCCCTTACCACCGGCTCCAACAACCTAACCTTTGATGTGGTAAACGAGGGCAACTGTTGGTTTGCCAATAACAGCGGAGCTTGCGGACCGGGTAACGTGGTCTTTACTTCATCGCCCATTACCATCAGCTCCGGACCCACCGCCAACGCCGGTCCCGATGTATCTGTTTGCCCGGGCGGCAGTGTGCAGTTGGGAGTTGCAAGTTCGGGCGGCACAGGCTCGGCTACCTTTAATTATTCGGGCAGTGGTAACGATTGCAGCAATTTTGTAATCGGCGGTACCACATCGGGAATACCCGGCGGGGCTACTATTACCTCCATTGTCTTTAATGCAACCATCGGATCTTTTTGCACCAGTTGGTATGACTGGGAGTTTTTAGTAAATGGTTCCTTCATTTCATCGGGCTGTAACAGTACCGGAAATATATACAACGGTTTGAACGGCGCTGTTGCAAACGGGCAACTGCTGCAACTCAGGTCATCAGATAATGATGTGTATTGTGATTTTGTTACGCTTACTTTTGATGTTACGGTTAACTATACCGTTCCGTTAACCACCTATTCCTGGTCGCCCACTACGGGTTTAAGTAATCCCAACATATCTAATCCTACTGCCAGTCCGTCTGGTGCAACAACCTATACACTTACCGCTACGCAGGGTGGTTGTTCTGCAACAGATCAGGTAATAGTTTCCATAACAAGCCCGCCGGTTATTTCCATTGCTCCCGACCCGGTAACTGTTTGCTCGGGCACACCGGTAACGTTAAGCGTACCGGGTGTTTCGTCAGGCAGTTCGCTTGCAAGTGTTTTAAGTGCAATTAACACCAACAGCGCCACCCTCATCAATTCCATACCTACTCCCAGCGGGTTCAGTATGGATCTTGGCGTAAACAGCAACAGCATCAGCGACGGGTGTTCTGATATGTATGATGGCGGAAACTACATCAATACCAATCTTGCTTCAGCAATCAATTATTCCGATAATGCGGTTGCGCCCAATGCCGGCGCATTTGGCTCCGGCGGGCAATATTTTACCCGCTACCTTGGTCCGGGTGGTTGCCAGACCGGCCCTGCCACGTTGTTTTTATGGGCTGCCGATATTAACGGCCTGTCTTCGGTGGGTATAACCGGAAACAACGGAGCCGACGGCGGCGGTACGCAGGATGTTGCCACTTTTACGGTAGCTGCCGGCGGTACTACCTACAGTTGTTTCTTAAAGCGGGTATATAGCGCGGGTGATCCTTCTATCAACCAGCTGTTTCTCATACCGCAACCCAACAGTGCATCGCAGTCTATTGGCGCTTCAACTGATGATTCGCAACATACCATCAGTGGGCTTAGCGGTGTTACACGCATTTACTATATGTTATATGCGGGAGCTTCGGGTGCTTTCATCAACAATGCACAGGCACAATCAATAGCCCAAACTTTCGTAAATATTCTGCCTTCCGGCGGCAGCGCCAGTTATTTATGGAGTACCAACGAAACCACGCCTACTATAACTGTTTCACCTACCACCACAACGGCTTATTCGGTTAGTGTTACGCAAAGCGGTTGCGTATCTACCGATAATGTTACGGTAAATGTAACAATGCCACCCATTGCCAACGCCGGCTCCGATGTAACTGTTTGCCCGGGCGGAAGTACCACTTTAAACGGTACAGCCCCCGGCGCCACCAGTTTTTCGTGGAGCCCTGCCACAGGTCTGAGCAATCCTAATATAGCCAACCCGGTTGCCACACCCGGCAGCACTACCACTTATACGCTTACTGCTTCGGTTTCGGGCGGTGGCGGCGGAAGTTCTCAGATAACCTACAATGAAAACTTTACCATAGGCGCTACTCCTACCACACAGGCAACAAACTGGTGCAATTTCCGAAGTCAGTTGTTAAGTTCTTATTCCTACACAAGTCTTACGGTGCGGGGTTCTCAAAACCCAACGGGTTTAACGCTAACCGACCCGGCAGCTGTATTGGGCATAGCCAATGCACTGCGCACTGCTACCCCTTATTCGGTAACATCGGGTGGTAATACATGGAATGTAAGCACCGGTTGTGTAGCCGGCTCATCTCCTTGCGGTGGTTCGCCCGGTGTTGAATTGCATATTAATGGAAGTAATTGCAATTGCGACGGTGCGGGTCCTTATGTAGTGCGTCCCGAAATTAACAATCAAAACTGGGGTGGGTTAGGTACGGGTACTTGCAGCAACTTTTCACAAAATATGGAAGTAACCTTTACCTACGGCACTACAACGAGTTGTTCTACCTCCGACCAGGTGGTGGTAACGGTTGCAGATATTACACCCCCGTCCATTACCTGCCCGGGTACACAAAGCGTAACGCTCGGCGGGTCTTGTTCTGCAACATTGCCCGCCTACAGTGCGGCAAGCGTATCAGACAACTGTACTACGCCCACGGTTACACAATCTCCGGCAGCAGGCGGCACGGTATCGGGTACGGGTTCCGTTACGGTAACACTTACTGCCAACGACGGAAATGGTAATACGGCTTCTTGTTCATTTGCGGTGAACAAGGTGGATAACACGCCGCCAACAATTACCTGCCCGACAAGTATTAGTGTGAACAATACTTCCGGTCAATGTTCGGCAATTGTAAACTATGCTGCCCCCGTTGGTAACGATAACTGTTCGGGTGCAACCACTGTTCTCTCCACCGGTTTGGCAAGCGGTGCAGCATTTCAGGTAGGAACTACAACCGTAACCTATACCGTAACGGCTGCCAACTCGCAAACCGCTTCGTGCAGTTTTACCGTATCCGTTACCGATGCCCAGCAGCCTTCGGTTACCTGTCAGGGTTACACGGCAGTATTATCGGGCAATTCGGCAAGCATTACGCCGGCAAATGTGTATGCATCTGGCAGCGATAACTGCGGCACGGTTAACCTTGTATCGGTATCGCCCAACAGTTTCACCTGTGCAAACGTAGGCGGCAACACCGTAACACTTACGGTAAACGATGGCAACGGCAATACAGCCACCTGTTTGGCCACGGTAACCGTAGTTGATAATACCCCGCCAAGCGTTACCTGTCAAAACATTTCACTTAGTTTATCGGGCACTTCTGTTACGGTATCGCCTGCGGCGTTGTACGCATCGGGCAGCGATGCCTGTGGTTCGGTATCGCTGTTATCTGCTTCTCCGGCAACTTTAACCTGTGCCAATCTTGGTACCAATATGGTTACGCTTACTGTAACAGATTTAAATAACAACACCAACGCCTGTACAGCATTGGTTACACTTACAGACGTTTCGCCACCCACCTTTACCTATTGCCCAACCGATATAACCGTTCCTGCCGATGCCGATTGTATTGCCCTGGTTTCATGGACAGACCCCACGGCAACCGATAACTGTTCGGCTACCGTTTCACTAACAGGCGGGTCGCCTAATGGTTCGTATTTTGGATTTGGAACCACTCCGGTAAGCTATGTAGCTACCGACCCTGCCGGCGCTACTGCCAATTGCAGCTTTAATGTAACTGTACAGGATGTTACCCCGCCAAGCGTTACCTGTTATCCCTATATTCTGGTGATGCTCACATCGGGCACTGCTACCATTGTACCGGCCAACCTGTACTTCTTTGGTAGTGATAACTGCGGTTCACCCACACCCGTAAGCCTGTCGCAAGATACCTTTACCTGTGCCGACATCGGTTTTCAAACCGTAACACTTACCGTTTCCGATGGCTTGGGCAACAACAATACATGTACATCGCAGGTTGAGGTAACTGACAGTAACCTGCCGGTTGCTGCCTGCCAGAATATAACAGTGCAGTTAAACAGCAGCGGCACGGTAACCATTGCCGAAGACGCGGTAAATGACGGCAGCTCCGATATTTGTGGCACCGTTTCTTTTGATACCGATGTAACTACGTTTACCTGCGCCAACTTAGGCGGCAATACGGTTACACTTACTGTTACCGATGGAAACAACAATGCCGACAATTGTACAGCCACGGTAACGGTACAGGATGTTACAGCACCCACGCTTACTTGCCCCACTAACCAAACTTTAACCGCTATTACCAATACCTGCGCCGCCAATTACACCATTGCCGACCCTGTTTCTGATAATTGCACTGTAACCTGGGGCTATAGTTTATCCGGGGTTACCACAGGCACAGCATCGGGTATTGCCGATGGTAGTGCAAGCGGTGTTCTTTCGTTCAATGTGGGTGTTACCACCGTATCCGTTTCAGGTACCGATGCCTCTAACAACACCGCTACCTGCTCGTTTACGGTAACGGTAACCGATACGCAGCCACCGCAAATTACCTGTGCCGGTCCGGTAAGCATCAACACTACGCCGGGGCTTTGCACCGGAACCACTACCCTTACAAACCCAACAGTTACCGATAACTGTGCAGGAAGTTTGGGCAATGCGCTTCATTTTGCCGGCGGCAGTGCAAACGAAGTAACCTCTCCCATAACAGGACTTCCGACAGGAAACGCTGTCCGAACGGTGGAGTTTTGGGTAAAAATTCCTAACAGCAACCAGCATCACATCGTTTCATGGGGCAATTTTACCTGCGCAATCTATCCCATTGGAGGCGTAATGCGCCCACACCTTTGGGGTTCTTTTAATGATGTTAGCTCAACTACGCTTTCAATTCCATACAACAAATGGACTCATGTGGCATACGTGCTGACGGGAACACAACTGATTTTTTATGTGAACGGCGTTGCTGATGCAAAACCCTTCACGCACAACACCGGTTCTACGGGCAGCCTCTACGTGGGCAGTTATTTTGGAGCAACAGGTCAAACCGTAGATGAGGTTCGGATATGGAATACCGTGCGCACACAAACCCAGATTCAATCCTCAATGGGCACAGAACTGGCAGGCAATGAATCGGGGTTGGTTGCCTACTATAAATTCAATCAAGGCACAGCCGGCGGCAACAATGCAGGAATAACAACACTGAACGCTACAACCGGACAAAATGGAACGTTGACCGGTTTTGCGCTAAACGGCTCCTCTTCCAACTGGGTGGCAGGACTTACCTTCCCGCTGTTTACCAACAACGCCCCGGCTACCTACCCTGTAGGCACTACCACTGTAACCTGGACGGCAACCGATGCGGCGGGCAATACGGCTACCTGTAGCCAAACGGTAACGGTAACTGATAATC
>MTCR01000020.1 GCA_002212725.1 Sphingobacteriales bacterium TSM_CSM
CGGGTGGGACATAGCTCGTAAAACGGGCATTTGGCACAGATGCTAAGGTCAAATAATCAGGGATATTTTTGAGCTATAAAGTTACGAAATATATCTGAATTTATTCAAAAACAGCAACATGAGTGCCACATATTAAAAAAGGAAAGGGAAGCAAAATGTTATTACTTTTGAGGTTCAAAAACAAAAAAATAAAACATATGCTTCCCGACATTCAACTCCTGCCATTGCTGACGGGTATTCTGTCAAGTGCAAAGATAGCCCAATTAACCGACATTTTATACTGTTTTATGTGTGCTCAATACGGAATAACTGTTCGGGGATTAAGCCGTTACAGTACCTATAGTTTGCGCAGTTGGTTTCGTTTTTTAAAACAGACATACCCGTGGGTGCAAATACGAGCGATTTTGTTTAAGCACTATATTTATCAGCCCGGTGGAGGCTATCTTATTTCTATTGATGAGGTGGTGGAGGGCAAAAGCCGGAACAAGACCTATGGCATAGGCAGATTTTGGAGTGGTGTTCAAAAGCGTCCTGTCATGGGCATTTGCATTTTTGTACTCAGCCTCATAGATATAAGCAGCCGGCGGTCATACACGTTGGCGGCGGAGCAGGTCGTCTTTAGCGAAGCGGACAAAGCGCGCATAGCCCGGCAAAAACAAAAGGTGCAGGAAGGCAAAAAGCGAACTGCCTCGGGCAATCGCCTGGCAAGCGGGCGCAAGGCGGGCACTAAAAACAAACCGGAAGCCGAGCCGGATAATGCCTCTTTCCGGGCATTTATGTGTTTATTAAAGGTGGTCATGGCTACGCTTAACAGCATCATACCCAATATGATTATTCCTTACATGGTAGCCGACGGCAAGTATGCCTCCAAACATTATATTACAGCAATCCGGCAGGCAACGTTGCACCTCATTACCCGTTTGCCGGTAAATGCCGCATTAAGGCTGCCTTATACACCTGCAAGCGGCGCCAGGAAAACCAGACGCAAATATGCTCAAAAGGTAGACCTGCATGACTTAGACCAAAATTGGCTCAAAGAAACCCGAACAGAAGGCGACTGCCGCATCCAAATCTATGAGTTATCCTGCTACAATCCTAAAATTTATGCCCAATTACTTCGGGTTGTTATCGTGAAAACAGACAATATAAAAACCAAAAAAGCAAAATTTGCCCTCTTTGCCTGCACCCACCCCAACCTCGATTGGCAAACCCTGTTAGACTACTACAGTTTGCGATTTCAGATTGAATTTGATTTCCGCGATGCCAAACAATTTTTTGGCTTATCCGATTTCAAAAACTACTGCCCTCAAAATGTTACCAACTTTATTAACCTCTGTTTTCTGGCCACCCTCGTTGCCAGAATCTTTCAACAACTTCACCGGCAAAAGCACAACAACCCCTACTACAGCATAGCAGACCTCAAAACCCTGTTTCATGCCCGTTTTATCGTCAAAAATGCTATTAAATTGTTACAAAAATCGCCCGAAAGTATTTTTTTGCACAACTTTGCAGATCAGTTCCTGCCTCCTAATCGCATTCACGCCGCTTAATTAAACCGCTTTACCATGTCAAAGATTAACTAACCAAATATATGTGTATGACGTTTATTCCTGGCACTCATGTTGAAAATAGATAAACCTTATTTTAGTGAACTCAGGTTTTGAAAACCTATAAGGTTTGGCAATCATGTTATTTTTATGCGTTACGGATTAATCTGTATCACCGTAACCGTTCCTCCCTGGTTGCTGTTCCATTGCACCTGTATGGTATTGGTGTAGGGTGGGGTAGAGATAATAGTACCACCGGTAACGGTCCAGTCGTAGGTGGTGCCGGTTGGGCCGGCGGGTACCGTGTAATTTTGTAGCGAACCATCGCAAACTGCGCTGCTGCCTGTAATAGCAGTGCTAAAGCTGCAAACCTGCAGGTCTAAAGTTTCGTCGGCATTAAATGGGTTGCTCCATTTGGGGTTGGTATAAACATCGGTGCCGGTAAGAGTTCTGAGGAAAGCTTCGAGGGCGTTTTTTTCGTTTTGGGTAAGTTGCAAGTTGCCGCCGGGGCCGGCAAGTCGTGGGTCGAGGTTGGTATTGGCGGGGTTTTGCGGAACCAGATTGTAGTGGTCAATTACGGCTTGTATGGTGGCAAAATTGCCGTTGTGCATGAGTGGTCCGTTCAGGGTGCCGCCGGGGTTAAAGAGGTTGCGCAGGGAAGGGGCGCGGGTATTGGTTAAATCGAGCACGGCCGGGTTGGCTGCCGTTGCTAGTACCCCGTTATTAAGCGAGTTGGGGTCAACATCAAATTCGGGTGCGGCGTGGCAACCCTGGCAACCTGCGCCACCGGCGGGCGGCGGAGCAACAAACAGGTTTTTACCCTGGTTTTCCTGTGGGGTAAAATTAGGAAACGGCGCGCCAAGATTGTTGGTAGTTGCCAAACCTGCATCAAATTTTGAGTCGAAAGACTGTATGCTTCGCACAAACTGCGCCAGTGCCCGTTGTATGCGGTCTTCATTAATGGCAGAACTGCCAAAGGCCAGGGTAAACAGGGTGTCGTAATAACCAATGTTTTGCAATTTATTGACCAATGAATCGAAGCCGGGTTGCCCGCCGGTACCACTAAAGCCCATTTCGGTAAAATCTTGTATGGGGTGGGTGGTTTGGTCTTCGAGCGAGGTAGCTCTTTCGTCCCAGAAAAACTTAACCTCATTTCCAAACCGGGCATTTGCCAGGCGCATGGCGTGGCGGCCGGTTAATCCGCCGTTTAACCCAACACTCAAACGGGCGGTATCGCCAAAGGCAAAGGCCTGTTTGTGGCAACTTGCGCAGGCTATGGTATTGTTTGCCGAAAGGTTTTTGTCGTAAAACAGCACCCTGCCCAGGGTAGCCCCGAAATCGGTAATTTCGTTGTCGGGCGGGGTGTTGTCGCGGGTAATGTAGTTGGGGGTTGTTTGGTTGGCATAGTTACCCAGGTTATTCAGGTCTATGGCGGCGCTGACCAATGCTGCAACTGCCAGCACAAAGAATATTGAATTATTGTATTTCATTTTGCGGTGTTATTGTTAAATTGTAATGAATTAATACCTGATTTGTGGCACGCCTATTTTGCTGGCATTGGGTTGAAAGAGGTTAAAATCGGCAACGGTATTGGCATAATCGAGGTTAAAATCGCTGTCGAGGTACAGGTTAAACAAAGAACTTTGAGCCGAGTAGCCGTTAAAATCATCTACAGATATAATTCCGTTACTGTTGTAATCTCCGGCAAGCAGTGCATATACATTGCCTGTAAAGGAGGCAAGCTGCCCGATGCCACCCAATACGTTGGCGCTGTTAGAAAAATCATAAGTAATGCTGTTGGGCAACACCACCGTATTTTGCCCGAAAACTGCCAGGTGGTTTCGGTGTCTTACCGCAATATAGTAAGGGCTGTTTGCGGTTATGTTGCTGAAATAAACACCTGCAATGGCGTTATCGGTTACCCAAAGTGGGTCAACCACGTTGCCGTTGTTGAGCAGCAAAGCCGCTTTTGTTTCAACAAGGTTTTGGTTAACCGGGTTAAACACCTGAACCAGCACCCAATCTACGAGTTGTGCCGGTTTGCTGGCAATACTTTCGGTACCCGTATAATTCCACGGCGCACTGTTATAGGGTTGGGCAAGCGGTATGAGGTTTAAAAACTGTGTGGTTACCTGCATTTGCCCCGATGCAGCATTGTATTTTCCTTGCAGGTACATTTTAACCTTCACCAGTTCTCCCGGCGAGCAGTTGTTTACCGTAACATTCAGTGTGTAGGAGCCTACACAGGCGCTTTGTGCATTAAGTTTTGAGGAAAATCCCGCTAAAACAGCCATAATAAGCAGCAGCAAAATTGGTTTATTTGAGTAGTCCATAGTCAAAAACGGTGGTTATGGTCAAGTAAATTAATGAAAAAAAACAGCAACCCGTATTACAGAAGGGTAAAAGTTAGCGTTGCGGCGGCGGTTTCAACATGCGCAATGCCTCATCAATTACCCGGTTAAATTTTATTTGTTGTTCGGGGGTACAAAGTTGTTTTACCTCTTTAAAATGGGTAAAAGTAACCCATTCGGTTTTTGCGCGGTTGTTGCCTAATGAATTGGCTAACTGTGCTGCATCGGTTGTATCTGTAAGGTTTGTTTGCAATAAATCAAACAGTCTCTGCCTGATTTCCTGGTCTGCCGTGCGAATGCTGTCAACGGTTTGGTGGTGCTGCCGGTGCATTTTTTGGTATTGCTCTTCTTGTTGGGAGGTAAAACCCAGTTCTTTGGTCAGGTAAACCGCTGCACTTTTTCCGCCGCCGGGCAAGTGCGGGGGCGGTTTTCGCAGCCATATAATGCCCAGCATACCGGCATTCAGCAAAACCAATAAAAGTATAATTAATTTTAAAAACTTATTTTCGGGCATAGTTTGAGGCGCAAGTAAAGCATGAATTAATATTTAATTTTTGAAGAACAAAAGGCGTTTTACCTTATTAAAGGGGTAAAGTCCCGGTAAAAAGCTATTTAATAATGCTTGTCAACTGCATATCGTTTGAGAAAAAACTTTGTGCAACGGGGTTGGCAGTTGTGTTCATTTTGTCTGTGGAATGTTGAAAGTGCAGAAAGGTAAAAATATTTATTCCTGCCAACAGCCCGGCTAAAACGGCTGCCCGAAGCATGGCAAAGCCCGATAGTCGGGGTTGTTGTTTTTCTTGTATGCGTTGCCAAACCCGCAGCGCAAAATTACCCGTTACCTGCGGCTGCTCAATATGGTTAATGCTGTTCAGCGTTTTTTCTGCCTGTTCGTTTGCGTTTTTCATCTGACTTTATTTTTGCATTTTCTCTTCGGTTAGCTGTTTTCAGTGCGTGTTTCTACGGTTAGATGCCGAACGCGGCTAAAACCTTCGGTCATTTTTCATTTTTTTCGTAATAGGCGGTTAATAATTTTTTCAGGTTTTGTTTTGCTCTCGACAACAGCGATTCCACGGCCGGAACCGTGGTTTGCAACACCACTGCAATTTCGGCATAGCTCAGGTCTTCCAGTTTATGCAGAACAAATGCGGCTTTTTGGCTGTCGGGCAATTTTTCTATTGCCTTAAACAAAACGGCAGCCCTTTCCGTGTTTTCGAGCAGAACCCCCGGATGATGAAAAAACGGGAGTTCTGAAGCCGGTTCTAATCCTTGTCCGGTAAACAAACTTTGAACAAAAGCAAATCTTTTTTGCCTCTTCTGTTTTCGCAGAAAATTGAGCGAGTGCCGGAGGGTAATGCGGTAAATCCAGGTTGATAACGACGAATCGCCCTTAAACTGATGAATTTTTTCGTAAACCGTTACAAAAACTTCCTGTGCAATATCTTCGGCATCCTGCATGTTTTGTACCATGCCTGATGCGGTGTTGAAAACCTTATTTTGGTACATAATGACCAACTCCATGAAAGCCTCGCGGTCTCCCTGTTGTAGTTTGGTGATGAAGGTAATGTCGGGCAAGGTTGATAATTGAGGTGATTTACCATGCAAAAGAAGTCGCAAAACAGACAATATGCAAATACATTTAGCGGCATTTGTCGGAAAAATACTAAAGGTAAACCGTTATCTTGTCAGGTCAAAACCGCTTATTTCAAAAGGGTTTTGTTTTATTGGTTGCTGGCATTTTTGTTGGTTTTGTCTGATAAAATTGCTAAATGCATGTGCAAAACAGGTATTTTTACCCGAAAATCGTTTTCTTACACTGCGCATACCCCCCAAAGCGGCAACGCAAGTAAATGGGGCAGGTAAAACCGGCACATCGGGCAAAGTTAATTCACATCGGGTAAATACTATTCGGTACAATTTCCTAATTTTGCACCTCTAAATGAGCCGTTACCCAATATGAGCAAAACCATCATTGGTGTTTTAAGAGAAGAAAAAAGCCCGCCCGATAACCGTGTGCCGCTTACACCCTTGCAATGTACGCAATTGCAACAACAATATTCCGGTATTGAGGTATGGGTGCAACCCTCTGAAAACCGATGTTACAGCGATGCAGAGTATCGGCAGGCAGGTGTTACCCTTGCCGAAAACCTGGCAGATTGCCATATTTTGCTTGGGGTAAAAGAAGTGCCCCCCGAAAAACTGATTGCAGGAAAAAAATACCTGTTTTTTTCGCACACCATAAAAAAACAGCCCTATAACAGGCAGTTGTTGCAAACCATATTGCAAAAAAACGTTCAACTTATTGATTATGAATGCCTGCGTTACTCCAATGGCAAACGCATTATAGGTTTCGGACGCTTTGCGGGCATTGTGGGCGCACACAACGGCTTGCAGGCTTATGGCATCAAAACCGGCAATTTTACCCTTCCTGCAGCCCACGCCTGCAAAGATTTTGAAGAAATTAAGCAAGTGTATGCCTCTTTGAAACTGCCCGCCATGAAAATTGTGCTTACCGGCGCAGGGCGTGTTGCCTGGGGAGCAAAAGAAGTTTTAGATTTACTCCATGTTGAAGAAGTTAATCCCGATGACTATTGTGCAAAATCTTTTACCGGCCCGGTATTTACACATTTGCACAACCACCATTTATACTGCCACAAAGAGCGGCACGACTACGAGCGGCACGATTTTTACCGCCACCCGCAACAGTATTACTGCCCGTTTATGCCCTATGCGCAACAAACCGATTTAATGATTAACGGCATTTACTGGAACCCGCAGGCGCCCCACTTTTTTACCAAACCCGATATGCAGGACGCCACTTTCAAAATTAAAGTCATTGCCGATATTACCTGCGATATTAACGGCTCTATACCTGCCACCATACGGGCTACCAAAATAGGCAATCCGGTAATGGGCTACAACCCGGTAACCGGGCAAGAGGAAACCCCTTACCAAAAACATACCATAGATATTATGTCGGTTGATAACCTGCCCAACGAATTGCCGCGCGATGCCTCGGCAGCTTTCGGGCAGGCACTCCTGGAGCATGTATTTCCCGAACTAATGCAACCCCACAGCGACATTATCAATCATGCTTCCATTACCAACAACGGGCAACTAACCCCGTTATACCAATATTTGCACGATTACGTAACCCAATCCTGTATTCAGTAAAACCCGTTTACCATGTTAAGCCGCGCTTTTAACGCTTTATTTATAGGTACCCTTTTGCTAACGGCTGTGCAGTTTTCGCTGCGTGCTCAGGTGTTTGACTGGGCAGTTTCAGGCGGTGGGGCGCTGTTTAATGAAATAACCTGCCTCAATGCCGGCAGCGATGGCAATTTGTATGCCGCAGGTTACGTAATTGCCCCTATTGTAGTTACCGACACGCTTGCCGGAACCGATACGCTGATTGTGGAAACCGATACGCTGCTTACCCCCGATATACAACTGCTGGCTTTTGATACCACCGGTGGAGTTATATGGCAAAAAACCATACAGGGAACCGGCAACGACCGGGTTTCGAACCTTGCGGCAACGGTAAACGGTAATTTTTTTGTTGCCGGCAGTTTTACCGACACGCTGTATTTTGAAACCGACACCCTTGGTACAACGGGTATAGCGCAAAGCCAGTGTTTTGCAGCTTTGGTAAACAACAACAGTCAGGTACAATGGGCTATGCAAACCCTGGGAACTGCCTCCGCCACTACCGCCGCCCTTGCTGCCGATGCCGCCGGAAACGCCCTGCTGGGGTTACATTTTTCCGATACGCTCATTTTGCAGTCCGATACCATAGCCGCCACACTGGGCAGCAATTTTATGGTACTTAAACTCAACCAAGCCGGCGAGGTACTTTGGCGCAAAACCGGCTCAGGCAGCCAAAATGTAACACTTACCGCCCTAACCACCGATGCCGAAGACAATGTGTATGCCTGCGGCTATTTTACCGGCACTATTGCTTTTGGCGGCATATTGTATTATGCCCTTGACGAAACCGATGCCTTTATTGCCAAATTAGATGCCGCCGGCAACGTTGTATGGCTAAAAACACTGCCTGCAACAGCAAACCAAAGCTTTGGTGCAATAGCCGCCGGCAACAATGGCGAGTTGTATGTTAACGGGCATTTTAACGAATCTTTTGTGCTGAATGCCGATACCGTTTATGCTTTGGGCGCAAATACCGCTTTTATTGCCCGATATTTGCCCGGCAACGGAACCCTGCAATGGCTTACCACGCTTGGCGGGCAGGGAATAACATCGGGAAATTGCCTGCATACCGATAATAACGGCAATGCCTGGCTAACCGGAAATTTCACCCAATCGCTCCTGTTTAATTCCGATACCATTGCCGCACAGGCAGAAGAAGACCTGTTTGTATGGAAAGTATTGCCCAATGGCGCCTCAGACCAATTGTACACCACCGGCGGCGCTTATGCCGAAACGGCAAACGGTTGCACC
This sequence comes from Sphingobacteriales bacterium TSM_CSM, assembly GCA_002212725.1. Taxonomy (GTDB): domain Bacteria; phylum Bacteroidota; class Bacteroidia; order Chitinophagales; family UBA2359; genus UBA2359. The sequence goes on from MTCR01000020.1 coordinate 8,357, forward strand.
TTTGATGCCGATGGCAACCTCTATGTGGCCGGCGGTTTCGATACACAAACCGTTATGGAGGGCGATACCCTTACCTCGCAGGGTAGTTACGACTATTTTCTTGCGCGCTTAAATGCACTGATACTTACCGGCATAGCCCCGCCTTCGGAAAACAACAATAGCAACAGGCAATTGAGGGTGAGCGTTTATCCTAATCCTGCCAGTAGAGTAGCCAATGTGCAAATACCGCTTACCGCCCAACCCCTGCAAGTTACCCTTGTACAAACCGATGGTAAAATTGTATGGCAGCAAACGGTAGCCGGCGGGCAAACCCTGCAACTGCCGGTTTACAACCTGCCCCGCGGTTTGTATGTGCTGCATTTGCAAAACGGCCTGCAACAGGCAACGGTAAAATTGGTGGTTTGGCAATAGAAAAAGGCAGGTTGCCGGCAAAACAAAAAAGGCTGCCCCAAAACGGAGCAGCCTTTTTTTATGAAAACGCAAAAATATTAGCTGTTTCTGATAATGCGTTTTTCTTTGATGCGGGCGTTTTTACCCTCGGCAGTGCGAAGGTAGAACAAACGGGCGCGGCGTACTTTGCCGAATTTGTTGATTTCTATTTTTTCAATAAAAGGAGAACAAATAGGAAAAACGCGCTCTACACCAACGCCGTTGGAAATTTTGCGCACGGTAAAGTTTCTTTTGGGGTTATTGGGCCCGCCTTTAATTTGAATAACATCGCCCCTGAATTGCTGGGTACGCACTTTATCGCCCTCTTTAATTTGGTAATGAACGGTTACGTTATCGCCGGTTTTAAAGTTGGGGAAAGACGGTTTGGACAGCAATTGCTCTTCCACATATTTCACTAACTGATTCATTGCTTATGCTGGTTTGTTGAACTGTTTAAAATTGGCTGCAAAGATAGTTAATGATTTATTGTTTTAAACAAAATTGTGTATTTTTTTTGCAAAAAAGCTAAAAAATAAGGTTGTCTGCCTGCTTGCCGAAAATAATGCTGCGCACATTATCAGATTTAAGAAAATCATGCGGAAAACCAAGCGTTATTTTGCTGCACTCATTAAGCGTAGCCATGTGCGGCTCTGAGAGGGTAAAATTAAGGCAGTCCAGGTTATCCTTTATTTGTTCGGTATTTCGGGCGCCAATGATGGGAATGATTTTATTTCCCCGCTGCCGCACCCAGTTGAGCGCCACCTGTGAGGGGCTTTTGCCCAGTTCGGCGGCTATACCGGCAACTTGTTGGGCAATAGCGAAGTTGCCTTCTGTAAGGCGCGGGTTGTTGGCTTTCAGCCTGAAATCGGGCTGCGTACCGGTGTTGTATTTACCGGTTAAAATGCCGGCTGCCAGCGGCCCCCACGCCAGCACCGATAGTCCGAAATAACTTGCCATAGGCAGCAAATCGCGTTCTACGGTGCGTTCAAGCAGGTTGTACTGTATTTGTAAACCGGCAAACGAGGTCCAGCCCCGCAGTTCGGCAAGGGTATTGCATTGCGAAACCACCCAGGCCGGCGCATCGGAAATGCCTATGTAAAAAACTTTGCCCATTCGCACCAAATCGTCTAATGCCCGCATTACCTCATCGGGTTGTGTGGTAAAATCCCAGGCGTGCAGCCAAAGCAGGTCAATGTAGCCGGTTTGCAGCCGTTTAAGACTTGCCTCTACTGATTGCATCAGGTTTTTGCGGTGGTTGCCGCCGGCATTCAGGTTGCCGGGCTTCATGTTGAGGGTAAATTTGGTAGCCAGCACAAAATACTCGCGGTCGGTTTTAATAAAATCGCTCAGTATGGTTTCGCTGCTACCTTGGGTATAGTAGTTGGCAGTGTCAATAAAATTACCGCCTGCATCGGCAAAGGCATCAAAAATGCGCGCGCATTCATCGGCAGCCGAACCCCAGCCCCAATCCTCGCCAAAAGTCATGGTGCCAAGGCATAACTCCGATACGCGCAAACCCGTTTTTCCCAGCAACTGATATTTCATGGTTAAAGTTTTGCTGCAAAGGTAACATAGTTTCTCAAAAATGCACCTGTTTGCCCTTGCCACAACATAACCGCCCTCAACCGCAGAGGCGGTCAATTCTCCATTACTTTCAATGTGTATTGCTTAGTTTCCCTTTTTACCCTTCTGAAAATCGGCGCTAAGAAAATCGGAACGCAGGGCGAACAGCATGCTCAACTCATGAGGTACAGCCTCGCGCCAGCGGGTCTGTTTGCCCCCAACGGTTTATTTGCGGGTTGTACCAACGTGCGCCGTAGTCCATCCAATGCAAGCCAAAATCTT
>MTCR01000019.1 GCA_002212725.1 Sphingobacteriales bacterium TSM_CSM
TTTAACTTCGTTTCTCTGCACGTCTCAATCCCCTCCACCCTCTACTTTCTACCCTTTACTTTCAACTTTCTACTTTCTACTTTCTACTCTAATAATCACCCCATTTTGTTTCGGGCAATTGTGCCAGTGCCAAGGCTAATTGTTCATTATTGGGCGCTACGCCATGCCATTTATGGGTTCCCTCCATAAAATCAACGCCTTTGCCCATTTCGGTTTTCATTAAAATAACAATGGGTTTACCATTTCCGCAGCGCTGTTTGGCGTATTGCAGGGTGGCCAATATTTCCCGCGTGTTGTGTCCGTTCATGAGCAATACTTCCCAACCAAAGGCGCGCCATTTATCGGGTAAATTTGCCAGCGACATCACTTTTTCGGTAGGTCCGTCTATTTGCTGTCCGTTCCAGTCAACTGTAGCAATCAGGTTATCAATTTTATGGTGGGCGGCAAACATGGCAGCTTCCCAAATTTGCCCTTCCTGCAACTCGCCGTCACCATGAAGGGTAAAAACAAGACCCGAATCGGCATTGAGTTTTTTAGCAAGTGCAGCACCTGCAGCCACCGATAAACCTTGCCCCAAAGAACCCGAAGCAATGCGCACACCGGGCAAACCTTCTTTAGTAGCCGGGTGCCCCTGCAGGCGCGACCCAATTTTGCGAAAAGAGGACAGTTCGCTTACCGGAAAATAGCCCCGGCGCGCCAGCACACTGTAATACACCGGCGTAATATGTCCGTTTGAAAGAAAAAACAGGTCTTCTCCAACGCCGTTCATATTAAAAGATTGCGGCTGAATATGCAGCACATTAAAAAACAGAGCGCTCAAAAAATCGGTACAACCCAGCGAGCCGCCGGGGTGCCCCGATGCAGCAGCATTGGTCATGCGTACAATATCGCGCCGTATTTGGGTTGCCAGTTCTTGCAATTCTGTTACAGAGAGCATACAAAAATATAAGTATGTAAACAAATTTGCGGCAAAGATAGTCATTGTTTGCCTAAAAACAGAAAAAATGCAGAAATTGCAGTCACTTTATGAAAAAGTTATGGGACTACCGGCATCAGTTTGTAAGATGTAAATTAGCCGACATTTTGCAATGCCAACCAATTTCCCTTAATTTGCGTTAAGAAAGTAAAATCGCATAGTAACAAACACTTCGTTTTAGATGGTTAAATATTTTTTGGCGGTATTTGCAACATTGGGTTCATGGATTTGCGCAGTTGGTCAAACCGGTTTTGAGAAAACCTTTGGCGAACCCAGCCGCAACGAACTTACTTCGGAACTAATCAGCACCTCCGATGGCGGATTTGCTCTTGTTGGCTACTCGGCAAGCTACGGCACCGGCAGCAATGACATGTATCTGGTTAAAACCAATGCAGCCGGACAAGAAATCTGGTACCGCACTTACGGCACAAATGCCGATGACCGCGGCGCTGCCCTGCAACAAACCGGCGAAGGAGGTTTTATTATTGCCGGAATTACCGGCGTAAACGGACAACACGATATTTACCTTCTTAAAACCGATGCCGAAGGCGCAGAACAGTGGTCGGTTACCATAGGTAACCCCGATACCGATGACTGTGCCGCCGCTATTCTTGCCACCCCCGACAACGGGTTTGTTATTTTGGGCGGTAACCCGGGCATGTGTTTGATTAAAACCAATGCTTCGGGTGCAGTAGTATGGCAGTATAATTACGGCAATACCGAAACAGCAGGACAATCGCTGCAAGCAACACCCGATGGCGGATACCTGCTTTGCGGCACTGCACCCGACCTGCTGGGAGGTACGGTAATGCTGTTGGTAAAAACCGATGCCGAAGGTAATACCCAATGGACACGAACCGTAGCCGATGCCCCAAACATGTTTTATACCAACTTAGTAACCGGCAGATATGCCATTCCTATGGCAGATGGCGGCTACTTAGCCGTAGGCCACACCCATACCGACGGATATTTTAAACTCATTGCCCATAAAACCAACAACCTGGGTGATGCAGAATGGACAAATATTTACGAACCGGGCATTGCCATTAATGCCGATTACGGATACCTGCAAATTATTCCTAACCGCGTGTTGCAAGAAACCGATGGCAGTTTGCTCATTGCCGGCAGCTACCTGAATGCTGCAGGCAACCAAGCCTTTACCTGGCACCTTACCGACAATGGCGCACTGCTCACCGAAACCCTGCACAGTTTTGGAATTTTACCCCTTTGCGATATTAACAGCACCCTGCAATTGCCTGATGGCAACCTTGCCATGGCAGGTTATACATCGGGGCAAAATGCACCCGGTTTTGATGCCCTGCTGTTTACCGCCAACCAAACCGGCACACCGCTTTGGACCCAAACTTACGGAATGCCCGGCAACCTCAACAATGAATGGGGATACGACCTGCTGCCCACCATACAAAACAATTACCTGCTTGCAGGCCAAACCAACAGCTACAGCAACAACGGCAATGAAGATGTTTACCTGCTTAAAACCGACCCCGCCGGCAATGTGCTGTGGTGGAAAAACTATGACTACCAGGGATTTTCAGACGTTGCTTGGGAAGTTGCACCGGCAAACGGCGGTGGTTATGCTGTAAGCGGTTTTACCGCAAACAGTAACGGACTAAACGATACCTACCTGCTGAAAATTGACGAAGACGGAAACAAACTTTGGGAAAAAACCTTCGGCATATCTGCCAACGACCGAGGCTGGGGCATTAGCGCCACACCCGATAATGGTTTTGCCATTGCTGCTCAGGTAAGCGATACCCTGGGAGCAAGCATGTTGGGCATGGCCCTGAAAACAGACGCTGACGGCAATGTGCAATGGTCGCGCCTGCTGGGTTACAACATAGCGGTTATTTACCACATAAAACCCACCTCCGACGGCGGATATATTGTGGCAGGCCGAAGCCGGCAGCAACTTGCCGCAAGTACCGAAACCAAGGCTTACCTTGCCAAACTCTACAGCAACGGACAAACCGAATGGGAGTTTTTATTCGGCAACTCAACCTGGGCGCGCTTTTTTGATGTAACAGAAACTTCAGACGGAGCATTTATGGCTGTAGGCAGCATTTTAGATGTTGCATCGGGCAATTACAAAATGTACCTGCTCAAGGTAAACGGCGGCGGCGGCATTATTTGGGAAAATACAGTGCCCGTAGAAGGCAATAACTTTGGAAATTACAAAGTACTGGAAACCGCAGATGGCAACTATGTTTTTACCGGCAACGTAGAATTGAGCCAAAACCCGCTGAACAGGCAGGGATACCTGCTTAAAACCAACACCTACGGCAATGAACTTTGGAGCCGGTACTACGGTAACAACGTAGGCACCGGTACTGTGCTGTACGATGCCTGCCAAAATGCCGACGGCGGCTTTATGCTCTTTGGCGGCATTTTAGCCAACGGTACCACCAGCGATTGCTACCTTATAAGAACAGACTCCGATGGCCAAATATCACAAAACCCGCCTACCGGCGTATTGCCCCAACAGGCAGATGAAAACCCAACCTTGCAAATATGGCCTAACCCCAATAATGGCATATTCAACATTGGGTTAACTGCCTTGCAAGGCAACAGGCAAAACCTGCAACTGACAGTGTTTAACCTTAGCGGGCAAAAAGTATTGGAGCAAACCCTGATTACTGCCCCCGACAAAACAGCATTGCAGTTGCAATTGCCCGGGCTGCAACCGGGGCTATATACCCTGCAACTGCAAAACGGTTATAACCTGCAATATGCCAAAATGGTGAAATGGTAAAAGTTGACCACAAACAATAGTTGCTGCCATGCAGTAATTTTCATTATTGTAACTATTCAGGTACTATCAAATCCCGGCATTTTCGCTTGTTCCCTGCCGATTTGAAGCATTGACATAAAGAGCAAAAAAACTTGGCGCAACTTTTCGGTAAAATAGGAATTCAGTTAAGAAAATCACCAACAAAGGTGCAACCTAAATAAGTACTCGTTATTTATTTAAGGTGTAGCAGTTCAGGCCAAACCAAACCCGGAGTATTTGCGTTTTAAAGATTTACCGTATCTTTGCCGCAAACACTCATTACCATGCAAGACATTACTGTAGATGAACTGAAACAACGCCTCGACCAGGGCGAGGAGATTATTGTAATTGATGTGCGCGAACCCTACGAGTATGCAGAATATAACATTGGCGCACGCCTAATTCCATTGGGCACTTTTGCTGCCCATCTTGAAGAATATGAAAACCACAAAAATGATGAAATAGTGCTTCATTGCCGGTCGGGTAAACGCAGCGCCACAGCCAAAGAAATTATGATGGCGCAGGGTTTTACCAAAGTCCGAAACTTGTTGGGCGGCATGTTGGAGTGGCAGTCCAAATTTGGGTAAACGCATTCTTTACCGGTATTAACCCGCGTTGCAACTAATTTTGCTCACTGCACCGTTCATGAAAAAAAGACCCAAACACCTGCTGCTCTACCTGCTCCTTGCAACCGGAGCACTGTTGTGCTATTGCCGTTCGGGCATTAATACGGCGGGTGTTGCCCAACAATCTCCCTGGCTTAACCTACACGACACTGTTGCCTACGTTGGCGCTGAAACCTGTAAAAACTGCCATGCCGGCATATACGAAACTTTTATGCGCACCGGCATGGGGCAATCTTTTTACCATGCCACCCCGCAAAAAAGCGCCGCCCGCTTTGGAACGCATATTGCCGTTTATGACAGCATAAACCGGTTTTACTACCACCCCTTCTGGCACTCCGACTCCTTGTTTATATTGGAGTTCCGACTTTCGGGAAAAGATACCGTTTACCGCCGCGAACAGCATATCAAATACATCATCGGTTCAGGACAGCACACCAACTCGCACCTGTATGAAGATAACGGCTATCTGTATCAGGCACCGGTTACCTTTTACACCCAAAAAGGTATTTGGGATTTTGCTCCCGGTTTTGAAGGCGGTTTCAGTTCAAGGTTTAACCGAATAATCGGGCAAGAGTGCATGACCTGCCATAACAGCCTGCCACAGTTTAACCCGAATGCTGAAAACAAATTTGAGCAGGTACCTTTAGGCATTTCCTGTGAGCGGTGTCATGGGCCGGGGCAACTGCATGTGCAGCAAAAACTGTTGGGAAACATGGTAGATACAGCCACCCAAACCGATTACACCATTGTAAATCCGCGAAAGCTGCCAACGCGCGAATTGCAGATGAACGTTTGCCAGCGCTGCCATTTGCAGGGAGTTTCAATACTGAAATCGGGAAAATCGTTTTCTGACTTTAAACCCGGCATGAACTTAACCGAAATCATGGATGTTTTCCTGCCCGAATTTGACGGCAACCAAACCCGTTTCATCATGGCTTCGCAAGCGCACCGGCTAACCAAAAGTGCCTGTTATCAAAACAGCAACATGACTTGCCTTAATTGCCATAATCCGCATATAAGTGTAAAGGAAACACCACGCCAAACTTTTAACAATGCCTGCCTGAAATGCCATACTGCTTCCGCAAAACCGGTTTGCACACTGCCCGAAGCAAAGCGTATATCCGCTAACAAAAACGACTGTTCGGGTTGCCACATGCAGGTTTCGGGCAGCATAGACATACCGCACGTTACCATTCACGACCATTTCATCAGGAAACCCATATCAGAAGCCGATAAAAACCGGGTGGAAAACTTTATAGGATTGGTAGCCGCTACAGGTGGCAATCCTTCTGCCCTAACGCGCGCCAAAGGTTATCTGCATTATTTTGAAAGCTATACCTCCTCTCCACCGCTACTCGACTCAGCACAGCATTACCTTCAACTGGCCAATAACCCACCCCGCGAAAAACTGCCCGCTCTTATTCATGCCCTTTATCTTCAACAAGATTTTGACGGCATAAGAAAACAGGCAAATGAAGTTCCTCCCGCCCAAATTACCGATGCATGGACAGCCTACCGCGTTGGGGAAGCATTTTTACAAAACAATACCCCCCACAAGGCACAACCATATTTCGAAAAAGCCTGCAACTTGTTGCCCTTACAACCCGATTTCGGGGCAAAACTGGGCATTTGCCTGCTGCAACAAAACCGGTATGCCGAAGCACGTAAAGTATTGCTTGAAGTATTGAAGGAACACAAAAACCACGTTTCGGCGCTTACCAACCTTGGGTTTATTGAGGTAAACACCGGCAACCTGCAACAAGCAGAGCAATATTACCAACAGGCACTGCGCCAAAACCCCGGTTATGAACAGGCTTTGCTCAATTTTGCGGGGCTGCGTTTGCTGCAACGCAATACTGCCGAAGCCAAAAAACTGCTAATGCAGGTACTTGCCCAAAATCCGTCCAATCAACAGGCCAAAATGTTAATGCAGCAGCTTATTAAATAAGAAGCAAAGCCGGAAAACCAGATACAAGGTGTTAATACCCGCCAATAAATTTTCGCACAAACCACTCTATGGTTAAAAACAGCAGCAGAAACAAAAACAACCATTTGAGGTTAATGAGCGGCTGCGTTTTAAAACTGCTGTATTGTACCGGCTTAATGTTGGGTTGTTGCTGAATAAAACCAAGCAGTGAATCTATCTGACCCGGCGGCACAACTGCTCCGCCGTAGCGTTGCGCCATAGCATATAAAATGCGGTGGTTGGCAACGGTTTGCATGGTTTCTAACTGCAACGGCACTACACTAAAACTCCCTTGTGCCTTATACTCCTGACCGCTGAAGGTGGTTTTGGCCAAATAGGTGTAATTGCCCACAGGCAAAATGCCGGTATTAAGGGAGTAGGCTTTACCTGTTTTATTAAAGGTAAACGGGTACGATTTACCATCTTCGCTGGTAATAAGTATGTTTACTTCGGGGTCGTTTATAAGTTCATAACTGTCGTTATACAGTTCTGCATCGAAAGATATGGCTTCGTTTTCGTTGTACAGGGTTTTGGGCATGTTTACCCTGAACTTACGCTTGTCGTTTTTTACCGAAAGATATTGCACAATTTTCGACATCATTGCATTAAAAGCATCGTGGCTTTGCTGCTGTTTGAAATTATAAAGGCGCCATCGCCAGAGTCCTTCGCCACAAAGCACGGCCATTTTATATCCGCTGGCCTGTTCAAGCACCAGCAAAGGATAATCGGTATTAACCGTTCCGATTTTTTGTTTGAGCAATACCTGTGCGGTAGGTGCGGCTTTATACTGCCCGAAAGGCACCTGCAACGGAGGCAGGGTAAGCAGGTTTTGCACCAGTTCATTTTCAAAGGTAAACAGGCTGAAATTGCGCTGAAAATCTGCCTTTGCTTCATTTGGGCTACCGCCACCGCCGTTAATCTGCACTATGTTTTGTGCCTGATTTAGGCTGCTGAGCGCCGTTTGCGAAGTTACAATAAACCAAAGCGGCACATTGGCGCTTTTCAGTTGTCCCAAAATGGTAGCAGCATTATTAACCGCCGAGGGCAGTCCGTGTAAAACAGCTAAATCGTAATCGCGCACTGCGCCGTTGAAATTGTTTATAAAAGCCGTGGTTACCTGGTAGTTTTTATTGGTTTCAATAGCCTGTTTCAGCGCCGAAACATCGGGGTGCGGGCTGTTGGCAAGGAGCAGTATTTTCTGGCGGTTATCGAGCACTTCTATGTAAACATCTTGCCGGTTGTTTTGCGTTGTTACTTCACCGCTTAGCGGAGCAACCTGAATTACATAATGCTGAATACCGGGCGATTCGGCATCTAAGGTAACCTCTTCACTGCCGGTAAAATTGCCCGAATTAATTTTAACAGCTTTTCCGAAAACCTTGGTTCCGTTGTCTTTGCCTTTGTTAATGCTAATGGCGGTTGTTTCGTTATTGCAGTTTTTTGCCGATACATCAATGCGTATTGTAAATTTGTCGCCTAAATAAGCAATTTTATTGTGCAAAACCTTGTCTATCACCACATCGCGCCGGGGGGTGGTATCGCCAAGTGCAACAGAGAAAACCGGCACATTAAACCGGCTGTTTGAATACAAGGGGTTGCTGCCCTGGTTGTAAATGCCATCGGTTGCCAAAATAATGGCACCTACGTTTTGGTTGGCGTAGTTGTTGTAAAGTTTGTCGAGGCTGTTTGAAATATCGGTTACTTTTTCGGTAAAGTTAAACTGAAGCCCGTCATGCAAATCATTTCCGAAATGATAGGAAGCAACTTTGTAATTGTTGGTTAAAGATTCTGCCAGTTGCCGCATTTTAGCTGCATAGGCTGTTGTGTCTGCCGGTTGTTTAAAGGCCATGCCCACCGATTCTGAATTGTCCTGCAATAATAAAATGTATGGATTAACCACCTCAATATTGCGCGATTTGAGCAGCGGCGTAAGCAATAAAAAGGCAATAACCGAAACGGTTATCCACCTTAACACCGACAGCGGCATTAACATGCGCCGTTGGGCGGTGGTGGCTTCTTTAAACGAATTGTCTTTAAAATACAGGGCAAAGGCATAAACAAACCCCAGCGCCACACAAAGCAATATGTACCAATAGGGGTACTGCTCTATAACCAAAGATGCGTTCAAAATAATGTTGGTTTTATGATAGCCGGCAATTGCCTGCCAATTGTTGTTTTATTGTACTTGAGTTGAGCCAAATGCCGGCAAATATGTGTCATTTACCGGGCACTACTTGTTTCGGGTGTTCAAAAAACATGCAAATATAGTTCACTCCCTTTAAATTTTAGTATTGCTTAGGCAAGGTTAACACCTTTACAAAATTATAAGCGGTAAAATGTAGTTGTTAATGAAGTTGTTTATTGCACTCCGGCAGGCTTTACAACAAGAAAACGGCAAAATTAGTTGAAAACCAATTTTGCCGTTTTACAGTTTGCCCTAAAAGCTTAACGTATGAGCGTTACATTGCCTTTGGCTATTTTGGTTTGGTCGGTGCCAATCTGGCGGTATTCTATGTAATAGACATACACCCCGATAGGTTGCGGTGTGTCTTTAAAATTGCCGTTCCAGCCTTCAGATAAATTGCCGTTGTTTTCGTACACTAATTTACCCCATCGGTTATATACTTTAAAGGTAATCAGTTCTGTAACATCACGGTAAATCAATCTTAATATATCATTTACCCCGTCGTTGTTGGGCGAAAATGAGCCGGGCACCAGCAGTTTTGGCGGCTCTACCACAAAAACCGTTACCGAAGCCTGGCTTTCACAGCCCAAGGGGGTGGTTACGGTTGCGGTAAATTCGGTGGTTTCTCCGGGTCGGACAAACACGCTGGGTTTGGTGGGGTCGTCAATAACGTTGGCAGGTGACCAAAGATAAGAGTCCCCCTCTTGTCCGCCGGTTACGCTAATGGTAATGCCTGCTCCCTCTACCACAGAGTCGGGTTGTGCTATACTCAACTGCCGGGGCAAATCAATGGTTAAGGTTACTTCATCGGTAACTTCGCAGCCGTTTTCATCGGTAGCAGTTACGGAATAGGTTACAATACCTGCTACAGATGCGGTATAGTTGAGCTGCGGGTTGGCAATAGCAGCATCAGACAAGCCTGTAACAGGCTCCCAAAGATAGGTATAGCCCGGTGTGGCGCTTGTTCCAAGGGTACCGGTTATGGTTTCGCAGCCTTCCAGGTTGGCGCCTGCCTCAAATTGGGGGTTGTTTACCTGCACGGTTCGGGTGGTGGTTTGCGTACAAGTGCCAACACCGGCAGTTACGGAATAGGTAATATCTTCCGAAACAGCAACGACAGGGTTGGGGCAGTCGGTGCAACTAAGTCCGGTTGCGGGTGTCCATTCAAAGAAATCGGCGCCTGCAACACCCAAATCGAGTTGCAGGGTTTGCCCGTTGCATACGGTTAAAGTATCGGGTTGCAGGCCAAGGTCACCGGTTCCCACATTAATGGTTACGGGCAACTGCGTTTCGCACCCTACACTGTCAAAAATTCTTACGGTGTAGGTGGTGGTGGCGGTTCCGGAGAATACCGGGTTGGGGCAGTTGCTGCAACTCAAATCGGCGGTAGGTATCCACATATAAAACAAGCCGCCGGAGGCTTCGAGTTGTGCGGTTTGTCCTGCGCAGATATTGTATTCGGGCGTTGCCTGCGGGTTGGCGGTGTCATCTATTATAAACTGCACATAAGCGGTATCAATACAAGGGCCAACAGAGGTTATACCCATGTAGGTAATGCTTTGAGCAGGAATGGCAATGGGGAAACAATTGTTTGGGTCGTCTAAGTAATCTGCCGGCAGCCACTGGCAGTTGATACCGCCCGATAAAGCTAATTGTATTTGGCTTCCGGGGCAGGTGAGGATAGGCGAAGGTCCGGCATCGGCAATGATATTATCCTGTATAAGCAGTTCAATACTGTCTAAAATGCTGCTGCTGCACAGTCCTGCATTGGTAATTTGAATTTTAATTGATTCCAATCCTTCAAGAACGCCATCTGCCAGCGGGGTAATCTGCAGTTGATACAGGGTATCGCCGGGCAGCAATATAACACTATCGGGAATGGTTAAGTAGTCCACACCGTTGAGGGCGGTTCCTGTTACATCAAAATAAATCACGGCAGTGTCGGTAGGCGCAATATCCACATGAAAATCAATCAGCCCGTCAACACAACCTTCCACGGCATTCACAAAACCGGCATCGGCCAGGGTGGTACTGGCGCTGAGGCTTACTTTGTTGGTACTTAAACTGCCTGCTTCAATAAACACCCC
>MTCR01000047.1 GCA_002212725.1 Sphingobacteriales bacterium TSM_CSM
TTGAACTCAATGACCTGCCGGGTGCAATTGCCGACTACAGCGCCATGCTCCAACTAATGCCCAATGACACCATTACCTACCTTAACCGGGCATTGGCCTACTTGCAGGTAGCCAACTACCCCCAAGCCCTTGCAGATGTAAAAAAGGCGCTTGAACTGTACCCGCAGTCGGCATTGGCTCATAATGTGCAGGGGTTAATTTACACCCAACAGCAAGATTACCGCGCTGCCATTGCTGCTTTTGACCAGGCTATTTACGCCGACCCCGAGTTTGCCTTGGCCTATTACAACAGAGGGGTGGCACACCAACTGAACGGCAACGAAAAAAATGCAAAAGCCGATTTTTCTAAAGCAATAACAATAGACAGAAACCTAACCCACGCTTATTTTAACCGCGCCGTGCTGCGAAAAAATGTTGGCGATAACCAGGGTGCTATTGCCGATTACAACCAGGTATTGAATATTGACAGCGCTTTTACCGATGCACTGTACAACCGCGGCGTGGCAAAAAAAATGCTGGGCGACTATAACGGCGCCCTTACCGATGCCAACAAAAGTATTGAGCAAAACAACGCCAATCCGCAACTCTACAACTTCAGGGGCAATGTACACATGTTGTTTGGCAATTTCGACAAAGCCATTCTCGATTATAACCAGGCGCTGCGCCTCAATGCCGGCTATGCCGAGGCATATTATAACCGGGGCATTGCCAAAATTCTCAATTACAACCGCTACGAAGGTTGCCAGGATTTGCAAAAAAGCATGGAACTGGGCATTACAGACGCTACCGAAAAATACAACTTTTTTTGCCGGTAAACCCACTTAAACGGGTGAACAATTGCCGCTTGATAACAGTTGTTATGATATGCTATTTTACCCGAACCTTTTGCCCAAAACCAATTGTTTGCCATGAAAGAGCAAGAAAATATACCTGCTTCAAAAGTAGAGCGGGCAACCCGCTTTGTAAAAACAGGTTTTAAAGTAGGTGCCAACTACGTAAAACACTACACCCAAAAAGCCCTTAACCAAGAGGTAACCCGCGAAGATTTAGACCGCGCAAATGCCGGCGATATTTACGAAACCCTTAGCGAACTGAAAGGCAGCGCCCTTAAAGTGGCTCAAATGCTAAGCATGGAGCGCAACCTGTTGCCCGATACCTACGCCGATATTTTTTCTATGGCGCAGCACAATGCTCCGCCACTGTCGGGGCCGCTAATTGTTAAAACCTTTAAACAATACATGCACCATACGCCCCAGGAACTCTTTGATGAGTTTGACATGCAGGCCACCTATGCCGCCTCCATAGGGCAGGTACACCGTGCAGTAAAAAACGGCAAGCAATTAGCTGTTAAAATTCAGTATCCGGGTGTGGCAGACAGTGTAAAATCTGACCTTAAATTAGTAAAACCCTTTGCACTGCGCCTGCTGAACATGAAAGAAAAAGATGTAAAAATCTTTTTTGACGAAGTAGAAAACAAACTGCTGGAAGAAACCGATTACGAACTGGAACTGCAACGCTCGGTCAACATCAGCCAAAAATGCAGCCATCTCGAAAACCTGAATTTTGCCCGATACTACCCCGAATTCTCCTCAAAACGCATTTTAACCATGGATTGGCTGAATGGCGTGCATCTGACCGATTTTGTAAACAGCAATCCCACCCCGGAACTGCGCAACCAAATTGGACAGGCCTTGTGGGATTTTTACAGTTTCCAGATGCACCACCTGCGCCTTACCCATGCCGACCCGCACCCCGGAAATTTTCTGGTACAATCCGGCGGAAAATTAGCCGTGCTCGATTTTGGCTGTGTAAAAGAAATTCCCGAATCGCTCTACCAACCTTATTTTGACGTGGCTAACCCCGATGTGATGAACAACCCCGCCGAACTCGAAAAACGCTTTGTTGCCCTTAGCATGATTTACCCCGATGATACGCAGGCCGATAAAGACTTTTTTATTCCGGTTTTTAGTAAAATGATTAACCTGTTGGCCGCCCCTTTGCGCTACGAAACTTTTGATTTTGCCGATGATTCTTTTATGAAAGCCGCCTATGAATACGGCGAGCAACTGGCCCGTATGCCCGAAATACGCAATTCGGGCAAGCCGCGCGGTTCGCAGCATGTGTTATATATAAACCGCACCTTTTTCGGGCTTTATAAATTGCTCAACAGCCTGAAAGCCAATGTAAAAACCCGTTTGCTGTAAGTGAACGGCAAACGGGTTTTATCCTTGTTAGTCGGGCAAAAAATTAAAATGGCAGTATTTTACCGTCTTTAAGACGATAAACCAGGCTTATTCTGAAATTTTCCTCCCATGTATTGGCGGCCTGGTTGAGCCGGTACACAATAAGCGCATTGTTTGCAGGCACTTCCTTAAAAAACACGCTGCCGTTAAGGGTGGCATAAATGCCGTTTTCGCTTCTGCCCTGGTAAGGTGGCAGGGCTTCAAAAGCTTTTTTATTCATTACCCCTTTGTACAGCCAGTTTTTACCGCCATCGGTAGTGCTCCACAGGCGCAGGGCATCGTCAAAGCAATCATAAACGGCAGTACCGTTTTGGGTATCGCTCATGCGTATGTAAGAGGGGGTGCAATAGTGTTCGTTTTTGGGTATTTCTGCCACTTCTTTCCATGTTTTTGCGCCATCGTCAGAGCGGTACAGCATTAGTGCACCGGGACCCTCTACCACGCCAAAAGTAACAAGAAAGGCGGTTTGGTCATCTGCAAATTCGAGGTAAACAATATCGTAGCCATATTCACCAAGAAATACTTCGGTCCAGTTTTTGCCGCCGTTTTCAGAGCGCAGCAGCAGCGTTTGCCCATACATATCGCCTTTTATGCGCAAAAATCCCTGAAACAACAGCACGTTTTCGGTAACCGGAAAAATACTGCCGCTCATTTCCACACTGTCTGAAGGGGTTTCTAAGGTAAAGCCGGTTATTGAATTTACAAACTGTACCGAAGCGTACCGGGGGGCAACCGGTATATTTACCTGTGGCGTGTTTTGTTTTTGTTCTATAAGCAGTTTTACCGTTTCAAGCGGTACTTCCTTAACAAAAGCCCCTTGAAAACCGGCTGCTTTTACTGCTGCCAGGGCATCGGCTGTGGCGCCGCGGTTGGCAAAACTGCCTACATACACTTTGCTCATATTGTCCGATACTTCGGTATAAATATTGCCAAGGTTTACCAGGGCAAGAATTTCGTTTATGGGCACTTTTCCGCTAAAAGCGCCAACTTGCACCATGTAAGCATTGCCGCTTTGCTTTGCAGGCCCCGGTTTAGGTGTTTGCTGTTGGTTAGCGTGGGTATCAACGGCATCATATATGGTAGGTACTTTCTCTGCCGGGCGCTCTATAACAAACGCATCGGGAAATCCGCGTTTTTTTACTTCCTTAAGTGCCACTTCTGCTTCGGGGCGCGAGGTAAACTGCCCCAACATAAGGCGCAGCAAGCCCTTGCCTGTTTTTTCGCTGAAAACAGAGGCAATATCTTTTACCTTATCCACTTTTTCCTGTGGCACTGTTTTAAATGCCCCCAACTGAATAAAAAATACGCTGCTTTTTTGAGCAAAAATTTGTGTGCCGAGTAAAAAAAAGGCAAACACCGGCAACCACCACTTCGCGCTGCCCACTGCCGGCAAATTTGTTTTAAACAACATGTTTTGTTATATTTTTTGAGCTTTAATTTTGCTCCTGTTTAGACTGCGGTAAAAGCAATAGGTTACATGAATAAGCCCGGCAAGGCTTATTTTGTTTATAAAATATTGGCAGTGGCGGCGGTTAAATGTGCAGTTTTGCCTTTTTTGCCAGCAATTCCTCTTCGGTTTCGCGGCGGTCGGGGTCGGGCACGCAGCAATCTACCGGGCAAACGGCGGCGCATTGCGGTTCTTCATGAAACCCCATGCACTCGGTACATTTATCGGGTACTATATAGTAGTAATCTTCCTGTATGGGGGCAAAGCGCTCCGAAGCATCGGCAAGCGTACCGTCTAACAGTGCAACAGAACCTTTAACAGTGGTGCCGTCTTCGAGTGCCCACTCCACGCCGCCTTCGTAAATAGCATTATTCGGGCATTCGGGTTCGCAGGCGCCGCAGTTAATACACTCATCAGTTATCATGATAGCCATGGTATAAAAATTTGATGGTTGATAAATAAATCGGGTTATTGGTTAATTTTGCTACTTTGAACAATTTTTAGTTTTAAAAGTTGAACCTACATGATGCAATTACAACGCCGCACCCAGATTTTGGCAGCTTTGGGCAGGCAACTTAAAGAGCGCCCTGCCGCGCTGCAAACTGTTGTTGAACGTGCCTGCACCCACAACCCATGGTTTACCCCCCAAAGTGTGTGGCAGGCTATAGATGCCATAACTGCCAACTACCTGAACGAGGCAGAACTTCACCAATGGATAAGCGGCTACAAGATACAACATTTACCCCAAACCGTTAAAACCATTGGATTGGTTATGGCCGGTAATATTCCGATGGTGGGTTTTCACGATTTTTTGTGCGTATTCATCAGCGGACACCGGGCACAGGTTAAACTTTCGGCCAAAGATAACCAACTGTTTCCTTTTATTGCTTCTCTGCTGAAACAAATTGATGCAGAATTTCACCAACACCTCGAAATTACAGAGCAGCTTAAAGGTTTTGATGCCGTTATTGCCACCGGAAGCAACAACTCGGCGCGCTATTTTGAACATTATTTTGGGAAGTACCCGCATATTATAAGAAAAAACCGAAATTCGGTGGCCATACTCACAGGTAACGAAACACCCGCAGATATTGACCTGCTGGGTAAAGATGTTTTTGATTACTACGGGCTGGGCTGCCGCAATGTTTCCAAACTCATGGTGCCTCAAAACTACTCTTTTCCCTACCTGCTCTCTCACCTTGAACACTATGCCGGCATTATGCAACACCATAAGTATAAAAACAATTACGATTACTACCGCTCGGTGTACCTGCTCAACCGGCAGCCGCATTTTGCATCAGATTTTCTTATTCTAATAGAAAACAGCGCCCTGGCATCGCCGGTAAGTGTTGTACATTACGAGTATTACACCGGTGAAAATGATTTGAACAACCAACTCATGAACCAACAGGAGCAAATACAATGCGTGGTGGCAGCCCCGAAGCCGGGTAGCAGTTTTGTGCCTTTTGGCAGTGCACAGCAACCCCGCCTTTGGGATTATGCCGACCATACAGATACCTTGCAGTTTTTACTGGAGTTATAAGGCAGCAAAGCAGCTACAGCAGGTTTGGTCCGGCAGCGGGTAGGTTGCTTAAATTTTTTGAAACATGCGCCAGAAATCAGGTTGGGGGTTGGCAATGCATATTTTTTTGGAAGGTTAGTTTTTGTTTTGCTAAAAATACCCGATGTTTACAGGCAAACTTTTAGTTAAATTGCAAAACTTGTTTTATTTGCCCGGTTAATTTATTTATTACTGCCATGATTATTACCTCGCCTATTACTACCGACAATTCGTGGGATACCATTTTTGAAGACACTTCTTTAGTAAGCCACCTGACCGAAGCCGTTATTCCGGCATACTTGCAGGAGCGAAGATGGTTTGCCGCCAAAACCAGCGTATTAAAACAACTTGTATTAGATAAAGTGCTGCCGTTTCCGCTGCCTACGCCCAAAGGCGCCTACCTGCTTGTTGTAGAAATATTGCCCGACACCGGCATGGCGCAACAATATTTTTTGCCCGTGGCTTTTGTGCCTAAACAAACCGATTCTGAACAGGAACCGGCATCAATCATTACCCCGGTTATTGTAAACGGCGAAAGCGGGCTGCTGGTAGATGCCCTTTATACCGATGTTTTCAGGCAGCAACTGTTCCGCTACCTTATTCATAATGCCAGTGTAGAAGTTGGCACCGGGTTTTTGCACTTCTTGCGCGGGTCGGTACTAAAAGAAATGACATTGGTAAATACCGATGAACTTAACATAAACTCACGCCTGTTGGGGGTTGACCAAAGCAATACTTCCATAGTTTATGAGGAGCGGTTTTTTCTGAAAATTTACCGCCGCCTGTTTCGCGACCCGAACCCCGACTCGGAAATTACCTACTTTCTTACCGAGCGCGCCGGGTTTAAACACTCGCCCCGATTTGCCGGCAGCATTACCTGGAAACGCAAAGGCAGTTACGATGTATCGGTGGGGTTAATGCAAGAGCGCATTGAAAACCGGGGCGATGCCTGGCCCTTTATGCTGCAACATATTTTGCGCTATTTTAAACGCATTGAAGACAAACAAACCGATGTTGAAACCATTGAGCAGGTAAAACTGCTGCGCCCCCGTAAAATAAACCAACTTACCGAGTCGCTGGTTAATCTCATAGGGTTTGATGTGTTGCAAAGTGTGCAGCAACTGGCGCTTAGAACCGCACAAATGCACATTGCCCTTTCTTCCGATGTGCAGGATGCCCGGTTTGCCCCCCAATATTTTAACAGTGACTATACCGTTTGGCTCAAAAACAGGCTGCTTTATCAGTTTGATTCGAGGTGCGGACTGGTAGAAAACAACCTGGGCCGATTAAGCGGGCTGGCATTGGATTATGCCCGAGAGTTTTTGCAGCGAAAAGCCGATATGATAAACCGGATTTTGAATTTTGACGACCGGAAACTCACCAGCTGCCGCATAAGGGTGCATGGCGATTACCATCTTGGACAGGTTTTGGTTACCCCACCCGATGATGATTTTTGCATCCTTGATTTTGAAGGCGAACCCGAAAATGCCATACACGACCGCAAAGTTAAGCAATCGCCCCTTAAAGATGTGGCCGGCATGTTTCGCTCTTTTCATTATGCCATTTATGCCACTGTTTTTAACGAACAGAATGAATTTACCTACCCCCGCAGGCAACTTTTTGCCGCAGGCGAAAAATACTATGCTGCCGTTGTAGCTGTGTTTTTGCAAAAATATATTAAAACGGCACAAAAACACCGCCTCGATATTGGCTATCTGCCCGAAATAAAATACCTGCTGGAATACAGCCTTCTTGAAAAAGCGGTATATGAACTGGGCTACGAACTCAATTTCCGGCCAACGTGGGCAATTATTCCGCTGCAGGGGGTTATGCAGTTGTTGCGCGGGTAGCCTTGTTTTAACAGATACAGTGGCGCCATAACCCGCCCCACGCTAATACCACAACCGCCCCTGCACCGAGCGAATATACCGCAGGGTATTGCCCGATATGGGTTGCCGCCGGGTATTGCTTGTTTTGGCTGCAATATTTTTACAGGCTTGCAGCAACTGCCCCACTTTAAAGCCCGATTGCCATAAAAAATACGCGCTCCACAGCAGCAGGTGGGTGCATATGTACAGGTAGGGCAGGTATTTATAGGCAACTACCGTTTTATTTTCAAGGTTCCATCGGGTTAGGGTGGTTTCGGTTTGGCGGCCATGCGGGCTTTTTTTGTGCAGCACGGTAATTTGAGCGGTGTAAAGAATGCGGTAACCGGCGTCAAGGGCTTTGTATGCCAGGTCGTATTCTTCCATTCCATAGAAAAATTCGGTGGTATAAAGGCCTACGCGGTCAAACACTTCGCGCATAATAAGGTGTCCGCTGCCAACATAAAAGTTGGTAAAAAATTCGGGCAATTGTGCCCTTTGTTTGTTTTTTGCGGCAATGTAATATTCATTGGTAGCGGTGCGGTATTCGCGGAAGGCAATTATTTTCACCATGTCATCGGGTTTATATTTTGCCAGCAGTTGCAATACGGCAGGTATTACGTTATTGTGTTCAAATTCGGCATCGTCGTCTAAAAAAATAAGGTGGTTGCCTTTGGCCATTTGCACGCCCAAATTTCGGCCGCGTGCTACACCCAAGTTTTCGGAACTATGGTGGTAGGTTATCAGTTTGCGGTCGGGGGGCAAGAGGGTTTGCAGGTAATTTTCAAATTCGGTATAGGCTACTGTTGAGCCGTTGTTTATAATAACAATATCTTTTTCATAACCTTCTGCATTTTGCAGTTGCAGCACGTTGGCAAGTGCTTTGGCGGTATCTTGCGGGCGGTTATAGCTAATAATGATGAACGATATGTGAGCAGGTTGGGTTGGGTTCATGCGGTTTGTTGCGGCGGTTTTGCAGTTAAAATAAACTCAAGGTAGCGTGTAGCGGTTTGCCCGTCAATGGCAAATGCGCGGTTTTCAATAAAAGTTTGTTGTTTTTGGGCGTCAATACATTGGGTTCCGTTGAGTATGCCGGCTACCAATTGTACCAGTTCGGCGGCGTTTTGGTAGCCCAGGGCAATGCCTTGTTGCAGGTATCCGGCGGCATCGTTTTGCAGGTAGTTGGCCACCAGCAGCGGTTTTTTAAAATAAACTGCCTCGGCGCCGGCGGTGCTGTGGTAGGTAATTACCACATCTGCCACGGCCAGCAATTTATACAGTTCCTGGGTAAGCAGCAAAAAGGGCGGGTTGCCGCATTGGTTTGCAATATCATAAAAAAAACGGTGGTCGGTTTCGAGCGGGTGTGGTTTAATTGCCAATTGACAATGCGGAAAATGCCGGTGCAACAGCAAAAAATCGGTGGCAATTTGTTGGCGCAGGGGCTGTTCGGCGCCAACAAGCGGCTGCGGCAGGTAGAGCAGCAAAGGTACATGGTTGCTAAGCGAGGGGTGCAGTTGTGCCTTTTGCAGGGTATGCAGGAGCGCCGGTATTGCATCGGTTCTTAACTGCCCCAGGCAAGCGGTGTTTTGAGCATGGTAATTGCCGTTTTGAGCGCCCAAAGATTGCAGGTAATAGCTTCCCCAGAAAATGGTATAATGCGGCAGGTGGTGGTATTGCGTGTCGTTTGGGTGAAAACACTGGTAAAATACCGACAGCGCACCATGTTGAATGCCAATGGAAATGCCATTCCGTTCTTTTACCGCATCTGACAGGGGTTTGTTGTTTACCGCATGTTCGTTGGGCGCAGCTATGGTGGCAACGGGTACCATGCGGGCAAACAGCCGCGCCGCCCGGTACCGGAAAACCCCCTGCAAAATGAGCGGAAACACGCCGGGCAACAACTCAAACAAGCAGCGTTGGGCAGGCGAAAGCGATGTGTGCGGACGTATAGATTTTAACTGCTGTTTGGCACGGTACAGTTGCAGCCAGGTGGCCGGGTGAAGCAGGGTAAAAAAGGTAAAAACATCAAAATGCAGGGTTTTACCCCCGTAGGCAGGCACCAGCAGGCGGCGTTCTATGCGGCGGCGGCGGGCATTTTCTAACCGGGGCGGCTGAATTTCGGACAATACCAGAAAATCGGGGCGGTTTTTTACCCTTTCCAGCAAATAACCCAAATACGTATCGGTAAGCACCGTGGCGTTCGGGTTTTGCGGGTTGGTGAGCGGTTGCAGCATTTCGGGGTCGGTAACCAGCACATTTTTCGGTTTCTTTGACAAAGCAAGGCGCAGTTGCCAAATTCCCAGCAAAGCCCTTATCAAAAACATAAACAAATACTGCACCATATACCATGTTGGGGTTTTACCCTGCCCCGCTTTGGTGGCTTGTGCCGGCATATACAGGCGCAGCGGCAGGCTTTGCGGCAACAATGCGGGCAATGCCGGCTGGTTATGAAACACATGCAGGGCGGTAATGCTCCCGGGCATAACACCTGCCTCCTTGAGCGACAACAAAATGCGTTGTGCCGAGGCAAAGATGCTGTGGTAACGGTAAAACAACGACATGCGCAGGTAAAACCAATGCTCCTGCCCGTTTATGGTAAGATGCTCAATAAGCGGATTGCCATTTTTGCAAGGCGCATAGGCAAAAGCGGCCACATCTTGCAGGCATTGCCGGTAATGTTGCGCGCTGTTTGCACCGGCAGATGTGGCGGCATAGCGCCTGGCGGCACGCAGTCCGGCCGGCACAAAAGCCTCGTCTTCAAAAATAACCACATCGGGCGGTGTTTCCGGCGGCTTCCATTCTGCTGCATCTACTTTTCGGGCAAAATAAAATACTTGCATGGCAAAGGCTTAAACCGCAAAGATAGGATTTGAGAAGGGCAAGTAGCGGGTTTAATTGCAAAAAAGTGCGCAAATAACAAGAACGCTGCAACTATACCCCAAAACCAAGCCGGAACAGCACGCTCAAAACCGCAAGGGCGGTAAAATTAAAACCCCGATATGTTTTTGGGCAAACAACATTTAACGTACCTTTGTGGGTTAAGCGTAAAATGTTTCAAAACAGCCGGTTTTTACAGAACTCATTTTGTGTTTTGGAGGTTTTACCCAAGGCAAAACGGTATGACTATTACCAATAGAAGGCTGAGGTAGTAGTGTCATGACATTTTAATTTTGGTTATTAATTTGGTAGTACCTGTTTTTGAGTTTTTCACG
>MTCR01000149.1 GCA_002212725.1 Sphingobacteriales bacterium TSM_CSM
GACGACTCATGTTTTTTGATTTTTATTCACAAAGTTAATGCATTTTGTTCGCAAAGTTAATGCATTAAACTACAATGCCAAAGCACTAGTTTAAATCATAGCGGTGTTTGCGAATTACATAGCGGTCTTTGCGGTTTTTTTCTTTTACCGCAAGGTTCGCAAGGGTTGCGCAAAGGTCGCTATTGGTTAAAAATATTGTTGCCAATGTTTTAACCCCGAGTACTCGGGGCTTAATTAAGTTCATAAAATTAAATGGATAGAACATTAGCAGTAGTCTTGCGCAATATGAGTGCAGGAGCGTACTGAACATTAGCGCTTCTAATCAACGCGCTTGCGCTTCTACCTTAATGCAAAGCCCAAAACATTATACCACCCCAAAAAACCCAAGTTAAATAATTGCCCAAACACACACCAACCAACCACCAACCCATCAACCCTCCTCCCCCACCCGTTATAATTGCCCGGTTTTTACCGCCAATAGCAATGGGCATTAAACCCCAAAAAGCAACTGCCCGCCATCCAAAAAAAATCTCTCGTGCCTGTTGCAGTTACAGAAGGAATATATTACCTTTACCGGGCTTATAATCAAACCGGAGCGCATGTTTGCAGAAGGGAGGGTTGGAAGATAATTAAAGTTATTTTTACATAAAACAGTAATAATTTTACCGTAAAAGAATCTGCATGGAAAAAGTGGTGAACATACATATAGAAAAATTGCCGGAAGGATTTTATCTGGCAACTTCAGATAATTTACAAGGGCTGATTGCACAAGGCAGAACCATTACCGAAACCATTGAAATAGCAAGAGATGTGGCTAAAAAGTTGATAGAGGCGCAGGGATATCAACTTAACCTTTTAGTGAACACCGAAGATGAATTCGATTACCCGTTAGTAATTGGCGTTTAGCATGGGGAGATTAGCAGGATTTCGGTATAGAGACATTATAAACATACTCAAAACATTTGGCTTTGAATTTTATAGACAAGCCGCGGGCAGCCATGAAATTTGGTACAATCCTGAAACCCAAAGATTTACAACCATTCCAAACCATTCCGGAGATATGCCTGAAGGGACATTAAAAGCCATTTTAAAACAAGCTGATGTAGATGTTGAAGAATTTATTAAGAGGAAGTAACGTATTGTAAACCAACCGGGGTTTAGTTGCAGGCGCAGCATAATTAATGAAACCGGTATTGAATATACCCTTTAGCAACAGCTAATTTACCAACTAAAATGCCCGGGCATTAAACCCAAAAAAGCAACTGCCGCAGTAAATGCCATTTTTTAAGGCTGCACTTATGCCGGTTTAATTAATAAGCTTATTATCAATGTTTTTTGTGCTGAAGCTCAATTTTATACCATGCACAAGAAACGTCAAGGTTGGGGGGTAAACGAAACTCAATTTCAATCTGCTCGTATATACTTAATAAATTGCCGCCTGTTTCAGGTAATTTTTAACCCCTTAATTAAATCCCAAACAAATGAGAACAATTGTTTTAATGCTCTTGGTGTGTGCTGCCAATATGGTGCAGGCGCAGCAAGGCAAACGCCCCATGAGTTTATATGAACAAACATGGGCAGCGTATGAAGGGCAGCAAACAGGCGGCGCCCGTTCTTTTGCAGAAGTAACTGCGGGCATATTGTTGCCCGGTAATTCGTATGGTTCGGCAAATGCCAACCAACAGAGCGGTTATGCCAAAAATGGCTTTATTGCCTCGGCAGGAGGGGCTGTTTTGGTGTACAAAAACCTGGGCATAGGCGCTACGCTGGCGCACTTTACCTCGGCAGTGCAAACAAACAACTACCTGCTCAATACCATGCAACAACTGCCGGGTATGGAAAGCGGCAAGGTGCAGTCTGATAATTGGCGCAATACGGCGTTGGTGGTGGGCCCTGTAGTAATGATACCGCAAAACCGGGTAATGCTTGATTTGTATTTGCAGGCAGGCATGTTAAGGAGCAACTCGCCCGAAGTGGTATTTACCGGCTCTGATGGCGAAAACCAATTGCTGCAAGTGCAACAGGCAGCACAAGCCACAGCGTTGGCAGCGCTGGGCGGTATGCGGTTAAGCTATAGAATGCCCCAAGTATATGGACTAAGAGTAGTAGCAAAAGCCGATTTTATAGGGGCAACACCGGTTTTTAACAACCAAACCACCACACTGTGGAACGGCACCGAAGTGCAAACCCGGCATCAAAACCGGCAACCGGTTGGTTCTGTAGCGCTAAGTATAGGTTTTCGCTATGAATTTGAAAGAAGAAAACATTTGCCAGACTAGTAATTTTTCATTTTGAAGAGGGTATAAGTAGCGGCGCTTTGTTCTTGTGGCAAAGTTGCCGCTTTTTTATTTTGGTAAAATTTGCCTTACCTTAGCGCAGTCATAAACTGCTGCCTGCTATCAGTTGCAGCGGTAACTGCTTGCTACGGGGAAATTTGTAACTATTCAGGTACTTTATGTAAATCCCGGCATTTTCTCTTGTTCCTTGCTCATTGGAAGCATTGACCAAAGAGCAAAAAAACTTTGCCGGACTTTGCGCAAAACTTTGCGTTCTTTGCGGTAAAATGAAAGGAATTCAGTGAAGAACACCACCAACAAAGGTACAACCTGAATAAGTACGGGAATTTTAAGTCTGAATAAATCTTAAAGCGCCCCCTGCACTGCAAGTTTGTACCGCTGCCACAGCACCGCAGATGTTTATTGAATGTAGCTTTTTTAACCTTTTTTTGCAAATTTGCCGCCCATGGCTTACACTGTAATTGAAATAGCCGTTTCCGATGAAGCACTATCGGAGTTAATTGTTGAAAAACTGGCCTCCATAGGATTTGACGGCTTTGAGTTGCATACATCGGGTATAAAGGCCTATATACCCACCGGTCAATTTAAAGCGCAACGGCTGCATAAAGCCATTCAGGCATACAACAAACAGGGCGCGGTTGCCGTTACTGCCATTGCACCCCTGGAAGAAAAAAACTGGAACGAAGAATGGGAACGCAATTTTGAGCCGGTGGTGGTAGAAAACCGCATACTCATACGCGCACCGTTTCATGCCGTTGACGGGTTGTTTGATTATACACTTACCATTGAGCCGAAAATGGCCTTTGGTACCGGCCACCACGAAACCACCTACCTTATGCTGCGGGAAATGCTTCAATTGGATTTTGGCGGTAAAAAAGTGCTCGATTTTGGCTGCGGCACGGGCATTTTGGCCATGATGGCCGCCAAATTAGGCGCTGCAGCTATTGTTGCCATAGACAACGACGAATGGGCATACCGAAATACCCCCGAAAACATGGAGGTAAATGAAATTACCGGTATTGAGGTGCGGTTGGGAACCCACACCGCTATTTTACCGCACGAACAATTTCACTGCATACTTGCCAACATAAACCGCAATGTAATACTGGAAACCCTGCCTGTTCTGCGCAGGGCTTTGCTGCCCGGCGGTTGCTTGTTGGTGAGCGGCATATTAACCACCGATGTTGCAGAGGTAGAAACGGCTGCACAACACACAGGGCTTAGGGCTGCCGGTACGCAAGGTAAAGGCAACTGGGCCCAAATTACTTTTTATGCCGCTTAAATTACAGGCAATTTTCATTTTGAGCAATGCGTTAATTGAAGCACACTAACTATAAACTTTTTAATGCTGTTTACTTTATGACGAAAAG
The DNA here is from genome assembly GCA_002212725.1 of Sphingobacteriales bacterium TSM_CSM. Classification (GTDB taxonomy): domain Bacteria; phylum Bacteroidota; class Bacteroidia; order Chitinophagales; family UBA2359; genus UBA2359. The sequence goes on from MTCR01000149.1 coordinate 3,668, forward strand.
AATATTGGCTTTGGCGCTCTTGTTTGCATTTACCCTTGTGCTTGGCGCTGCTTCGGCTTCATGGAAAGCACTGCGGTTTCCGACAGGCGAATTTTCTACCGACCCCAATACCTTTTACACGCAACTGCGTGAGCTGTTCGGCAAAATTAAAAGCTCCGAAACACAAAACACCGTAGAAACCTTTGTTGCAGCATCGCAGGCAGGCAAACTGCCCGCAAGCGATTTGCAGGAGGTAATTGCCCTGTGCAACCTTATGTCTGACAAAAAAATGCGCGTAACCCCGCACTTTAACGCCTATTTTAAGGCGCTTAACAACATGATGGCAACTGCCAAAACCGGTAAGTTTACCGATTGGCAGCGCATTACCAAAGACCTGATGCAACGCGCCGAAAAAGGACAATACAACGACCTGATGGCTTTCCTCGAATTTTCGGAAAACTTTTTTGAAGCCGAGATGCTTAACAAAACATCAGGACAACGGTGGGTGGCGCAATCGGCCGATTTCAAATTTAAATACGACAACCAAATACCCTCTGTAAGTTTTGACGAAGCCAGTTTGTTTTGCGCAACCGCTAAAGATACCATGTTTATTGTGGACACGCGCGGCGATTACTACCCCATTACCAATATTTGGGAGGGTAAAACCGGCCGCGTAACCTGGGAACGCGCCGGCTTTGACCCCAACGTGGTTTTTTGCGAAATTGCCGGTTATAAAATTGACCTCAAAAAAACCGAGTACAAAGTGGAAGACGCTGTTTTGTACCATAAAAAATATTTTACCCGCCCCCTGAAAGGTACTCTTACCGACCAAATTTCGGGCAAGGTAAACGGCGAGTATATTTTCCCCGAATTTAAATCGTATGAGTTAGATATTTTCATGAAAAACTTTGCCCCGCAAACCGAGTTCAGGGGCGGATTTGGCATGAGCGGCTCGCAAATAATTGGCTACGGAACCGATAAAGACCGCGCCACCCTTAACTACTACTCCAAAGACAACCGCGAAGTATTGTCGGCTAAATCTACCCTCTTCGGGTTAAAAGAAAACAAAGAGGTAAGTTCAACCAAAACTTCGGTTTCACTTTACTTTGCCGCCGACTCTGTTTACCACCCCCAACTCAACATGCGCTACCTTATGGGCAGCGACCCCGAGCTGCGGTTGGTGCGCGATGGTAAGGCAAGTTCCAAAATTGCTTTCATGTCGTCTTACCATGCCCTCGAAGCCAATGTGGACGCTATTTTCTGGAAAATGAACACGCCGGTGGTAAATTTCCAGATGGTATCGCAATTAAAAGACATTCCGGTAATATTTGAATCTTTTAACCTCTACGACGAAGAACGCCTTAACCGCTACCGCCGTGTTACCGATATTGACCCGGTGGGAGCCTTATATGCCTTTTCGGCCGGCGGACAGTATAAAATTACCGCCGAAGAATTTGCCAAATACCTGAACCAAAGCTATTCTGCACAAACCGTTTACGGCGTTATTTTTGAATTGGTGGAAGACGGCTTTGTTTACTATGACCCCGATACAGATATTATAACCATTCGCCAGAAAACCGATAACTATATGCAGGCTAAAAAGAAAGAAATTGATTACGACCGCATATTGTTGGTTTCAAAAAGCGATGCCGAAAACGCACAATTAGACCTGGAATCGAAAGAAATGCTCATTACCGGTATTGAGCAAATTACACTCTCCGACTCGCAACAGGTTAAACTGTTTCCCAAAAACGGCTTTTTGCGTGTGCAAAAAAACCGCAACATGCAAATGGACGGCACCATTATTGCAGGCAGCGTTGACTTTGCCGGTACCGATTTCGACTTTCAATACGACCCTTTTTACATCGGGCTTGATTCGGTTGACCAAATGAAGGTGTATATCCTGGAAGACGGCGACAAAGAAAAAAACAAACTCATTCCTATCAGCACCTTAATTCGCTCGGTTTCAGGCACTTTATATATTGACGACGCCAACAACAAATCGGGCCTGAAAGATTTCCCCTCCTACCCGCGTTTCGAAAGCAAAGGCAATTCGTACCTTTTTTACGATGACAAAAGCATCTATAACGGCGCTTATAAACGCGATGTTTTCCATTTTAAATTAGACCCGTTTAAATTTCCCGACTTAGACGAAATAACCCCCGATTTGCTCACCTTTCCCGGAACCATGATTACCGGCGATATCTTTCCGCCGTTTCAACAGGTTACCAGCCTGCAACCCGATAACTCGCTCGGTTTTAATAAAGAAACCGAATCGGCGGGCATGCTTACCTACAAAAAGGGTAAATTCTTTGGCAACCTCAACATGAGCAACAAAGGGTTGATAGGCAGCGGCAGATTGGAATACCTGAGCAGCCTTTTAACATCGGAAAATTTTATATACCTGCCCGATTCCATGATGGCAGCCTGCGACTCATTTAACATGGTACGCAAAAAAGTGGGCAATGCCGAGTTTCCGAGTGCCCACAACAGGCAGGTAAATGTGCGCTGGGTTCCCAAGGCAGACAGTATGCGCATTTATATGACCGATGCTCCTTTTGCCATGTTTGAAGACAAAGTACAGTTGAAAGGCAGCCTTGTTTTGGGCGACAGCGGACTGAAAGGTAAAGGAACCATTAACTGGCCCGATGCTTCTTTGCGTTCAGAGGCTTTTGTGTTTACCTCCGGCACCTTTAAATCAGACTCGGCCGACGTGCAAATTAAAAATAAAGAGGCGGCACGCGTATCTTTTAATTCGTACAATGTAAAAGCACGGGTAGATATGGACCAATACCTGGGCGAGTTTTTGGCCAACGGACCCAGCATACCTATTGATTTGCCCTACAACCGCTTTAAAACCAATGCCAAAGAGTTTTACTGGCTCATGAAAGACAAGCTGGTAAACATACGTATGCCCGAAGACCCCAAATTGAGCTACTTTGAGAGCGCCGACCCCGACCAGGAAGGACTGAAGTTTCAGGCATCGGGCGGGGTGGTAAACCTGCAGGACAACACCGTAAAGGCCGATGGTATTGCCTTTATTGAAGTAGGCGATGCCCGTATTCGTCCGCCCGATACACAAGTGTTTATTGAACCCGATGCAAAAATACGCCCCCTCGAAAACGCCTTAATTGTGGCAGACAGCACCAATGAATACCATAAACTCTACAAGGCTACGGTAAAAATACTGGGTCGCAATAAAATGGACGCCAACGGAGAATACCGCTACCGGGGTAAAAACATGAAACGGCAAGACCTTTTCTTTGAAAAAATTACCACCGAAACCGATGAAAAAGACCCTAACCGCCATTACACCTTCGGAACTACCAACATTCCCGAAAGCACCAGCTTTAAACTCAGCGAAAATATTGGCTACAAAGGAAACGCCATTCTCGACTCGCGAGAGCCGTATCTGGTATTTGACGGGTTTGCCAAAATTGCACTCAAAACCCAGGGCATCGGGTCGCAATGGTTTACCTTTAAAGACGTAATTAACCCCGATAGCATACGAATTGACGTAAGTACACCTATTGGCGAATACAAAGACACGCTTACTTTTGGTATTTTGCAGGATATGGAACTGCTCGACCTCTACCCTGCCTTTTTAACCAAAAAACGAACTACCCGCGATGCCTACCTCTTCCGCACCGGCGGCGAGTTAGATTACAATGCCGAAAAAAACATTTTCCGCGTGGCATCGGCCGAAAAACTGAGTGGAAAAGAATCGCAGGGAAACATGCTCACCCTCAAAGACAACACCGGCGAAGTTATGGCCGAAGGTAAATTTGAATTAGGTACCGATTGGGGTATGACCCGCCTTGATGTGGCCGGACAACTTACCAACAAAGTGGGCGCTACCGGTTTTACACTGACCGATATGCTCATAGGGTTTGACTTCTATTTTGATGATGCCCTCATCAGCAGCATGGGCGAAGCTGTGCGTTATTTTAATGCCGAAGCGCCCGAAGTGGACTACTCAAAAGAAAATTTCTACAATGCCGGTATTGCCATGGTAGAGAAAAAAGAAGTGGGCGACTTTAAACGAATGATGGGAACCTATGGCTATCTGGCAGAACGCAAAAAAGGTTTAGACCACAAACTTATTTTTGCAAATGTGCCTATGGTGTTTGATACCGTAACCCGTACCTTTATAAGCACAGGTAAACTTGGGCTGAGTTTTGCCGGCGACAAATACGTAAACCGCATGGTTGACGGCTGGATTGAAATTGGCCTGCGCCAAAGTGGTAATTTCCTCAATATTTATATTGAAACCGCCAAAGACCAGGATAAAAACTATAAATGGTACTTCTTTCACTATAAAAAAGGTATGTTGCAGGCCATTAGCTCCGACCCGCCTTTTAATGATGCCATTGCAGCAGCAAAAGATAAAAAACGCATGAAAGAAAACAAAACTACCGGCGAGGTATATCAATACAGCCTGTCGCCCTTAGAAAGGAGAAATGTTTTTGTTTATACCATGCGCGGCGACAGCGAACCGCCGCCGCCACCTCCAACAGAACCTGCTGATAATCAGACACCCCAAAATACTCCGCCTCCTTCGCCCGAACAACCCCCGGCTACCCCCGATAACGGCGGCGGCGATGGCGGCGGCGGAAACCGGTAAGGCTTGTTTGCCTGCATCATTTATTGTAACTATTCGGGTACTCTTTAGTATTCACAATTTACCCAAATCAGGGAAATGCAAATTTGGCAGTTTGTATAAGCGTTCAGGAGTTTCAGTCTGATTTTTTGAATGGTATAAGGTTATTTTGGTTGCTGAAAAAAAGTTATCCGAATTTACACCATTATTCTGAAATAGCCAGAATTTGAAAAAAATAAAACAACTGCCCGGTACGACAGAAGGCTGCCATAAGTTTTCATCAGACCAGGAGGCTGTCCGAAAAGGGCAGCCTCTTGTCTGAACTTCTCATCTTACTCCTTCACCACCTTTGTTCTTTGCACCGTTTCTCCGTTGTTGAGCGTAACCACATACAACCCCTTCGGGTAGCGGGTCATATCTAAAACGTATTGGTTGTTACCGGCGGTTGGTTGCAGGGTTTCATAAAACAGCAACCTGCCGGTAAGGTCGTGCAGTTGCAGGGTGATGCGACTATGGGTGTGGGTGGTAGTGTATTGTACGGTAAGTTGGTTGGTGGCGGGGTTGGGCAGGAGGGTAAGGTAGTTGTGGCTTGTATGGGTAATTTCGGGAACGGAGGTAATGAGCAGGTTTTCGTACCAGGCTATTTTATCGAAATCCCCAGATGCCGACAACACGTCTAAATTTCCATCGCCGTCTATATCAGCAGCATAAACTGATAATGCCCCAATGAAGGTTGTGGTAATGATTTTTTGTGCACCAAAGTTGCCTGCGCCATCGTTTTCATACCATGCTATTTTGTTGTCATTTTTAGAAGCTGACATCACGTCTGTATCCCCATCGCCGTCTAAATCGGCGGCATGTACACAACTTGCAAATATAGCAGCAGTAGTGATGATTTGCTGTACGCCAAAATTACCCACGCCATCGTTTTCATACCAGGCTATTTTATTGTCATACGAAGAAGCAGACAGAACATCTATATCCCCATCGTCGTCTATATCGGCAGCATATACAGATTGTGCGTAATCAGCAGCAGTAGTAATGATTTGCAACTCGCCAAAATTGCCCATTCCATCGTTTTTAAACCATGCTATTTTGTCGCCATTAAAAAATGATGATACTACGTCTATAGCCCCATCTCCGTCTAAATCGGCAGTATAAACAGTTATTGGGCTATCAGCATCTGTTGAGATAATTTGTTGCGCACCAAAGTTGCCTGTGCCGTCGTTTTGATACCAAGCAACTTTGTCATCATTCCAAGAAGCAGATAAAACATCTATATCGCTGTCTGCGTCTAAATCAGCGGCATATACAGACTGTGCTTTATCAGCAGCAGTAGTGATGATTTGCTGCGCACTAAAGCTACCTGTGCCTTCGTTTTCATACCAGGCTATTTTGTCGTCATTTTCAGAAGCTGATAACACATCCATATCTCCATCGCCGTCTAAATCAGCGGCATATACAGAGATTGCGCCATCGGCGGCTGTGGTAATAATTTGCTGTTTTCCAAAGTTGCCTGTGCCATCATTTTTATACCAGGCTATTTTGTCATCATTTAAAGAAGCCGACAACACGTCCATATCTCCATCACCATCTAAATCGGTGGCATACACAGATTTTGCGCCATCTGGGGATGCGGTAATAATTTGCTGTTTTCCAAAGTTGCCATTGCCATCATTTTTATACCAGGCTGTTGTATCATCAAAAGCAGAAGCCGATAACACGTCCATATCCCCATCGCCGTCTAAATCAGCGGCATACACAGACCTTGCACTTTTAGTAGTAGTAGTAATGATTTGCTGTGCGCCAAAGTTGCCTGTGCCGTCGTTTTCGTACCAAGCTATTTTATTGTCATTCCA
>MTCR01000018.1 GCA_002212725.1 Sphingobacteriales bacterium TSM_CSM
AAACTAAACTTCCCAGCTTATCCGCACTTGCGGAGTGCAAAGATACAACCTTCACCCCTCTTCTCCAAATCTTTTTAAGAACTTTTTTTTCAACTCCCAACAGAAAAACTGTCTCTCCCGTCAAAAGCGGGTGCAAAGATACAACCCAAATATCGCCCCACCAAACTTTTTACCAACTTTTTTGAAAAAAAAATGAAAAAAATGAACGGACATTTACAATGCTGCTTCTTACCCTTTATAAGCAATTGATTATCAGCGGTTTATAAAAAGCATCGGCATTTGCAACCATCTATCCTTTTCGGGCAAATAAAAGCATCTGGTATTTAGTAACCGTTTGTTTCAGCCTTTATTTATACAAGAGCCTGTTTTTATCCCCAAAAATCGGGGTATTCTGTCTTTTTGCTTAATTTTACCTTTGTATCTTGTTTGGTAGTGCAAACAAGTTAAACTTTGCGCGGCTAAACGGTTCTAATAACGCAGTAATTTTAAACAAAGTTCCCGATATGAAAAGATTTTCCTTTTTGCCTGTTCTTGCAGTTGTATTGTTGCTGATGGTGAGTTGCGACCCCGAAGAGATTATTACCCCCGATGACCCAAAACTGGCCATTACCGGTGTTTGGACTGCCGGCGGCACCGATATTGCCCCCCTGCTGGCCGATAGCATTACCCAAATTACCATGCGCTTTAAAGCCGACAGTACCTATATTATAGAGATCACCAACTCATCGGGTTTAAACAGCAGTTCATCGGGCATATTCAGCGTTGATAAAGACGGCGGCTTGAACGATATTTACCCCGTTTCGCTCTCTCAAACATTGCCTTCGGGTGCTACGCTGAAGGGTATTTTTGAAATAAACGAGGTAATTGAACCCGAAGAAATGACCTTTGAACTGGTGCAAACAACACCCAACATTGGGTTTACCCCGCCCACTGCCGGAGACGGTTTTGGCAGCACTAACAACGGCGATTTAGGTACTACCAATATAAGCCGGTTTCAACGGGTTGAATAAGCCGGGATTGCCCGGTACTGCGCTTGTGCGTTTTACCACTTGGCAGTTCTGCAGGCGCAGCAGTAGTGTACGCAGGGGTAAAATATTTTATATGGCAATGGTTTTTCGGGTAAAAAAGGTTATACCTTGTATAAAACATCGATATACTGTTTAAGCAAATCGGTTACCATGCCTCTGAACGGTATGCCCGATGCCATGCCATAAACAGGTGCATTTCCTTCTGAGGTGGCGGGTGTGTTTTTTACCGCTTCCACACTTTGCTGCAAATCCCGGGCAAAGCGTTCTGCCACGCCGGGTTGTGTGTGGCGCAGGGTTACGGCAATATGCAGGCAGGCGGGTTTATGCAGCCCGTTCAGGTTCCACTGCCGTTTACCCATTTCATCCATAACACGGTAAATGTCAAGGCCGGGCACCCGCGAGCGGAAAGCAACCACAAACAAGGGGTTGCCCAGCACTTCCAGTTCGGGTATGGCGTTTATGGCGGCTTTTATGGCGGCTGCCGTTTCCAGAATTTTTTTGGTATTTTGCAGGTATCCTTCCCGGCCTATGGAAACCATGGCTGCCCAACAGGCGGCGCTGAGTGCGCCCGGACGGCTGCCGGCAAAGGTGGGCGAAAAATACAACCCGCCCGGCCACTCGGAGGTGGTGTAGTATTGGTAAGAACGCAGTTGCCTGCTTCGGTACAATATTACCGATGTTCCTTTGGCAGCATAGCCGTATTTGTGCGTATCGGCCGAAATGGAAGTTACGCCTTTCAGCCTGAAATCGAACGGCGGAACGGGGTAACCCAGTTCTTCGGCCCAAGGCAGCACAAACCCGCCTAAGCAGCAGTCAACATGCAGCCCGATGTTTTGTTGCAGGGCAATTTCTGCCAGTTGTTCAATGGGGTCAATTATACCGTGCGGAAAAGCGGGGGCAGACCCCACAATAGCAATGGTGTTTTTGTTAATTTTTTGGCGCACCTGCTCCACATCCATCTGGTAATTGGCATTGAACCCTACCTTTATATGCTTAATGCCAAAATAGTGGGCGGCTTTTTCAAAGGCGGCATGGGCGGTGGTGCAGGTAATCATTTCGGGGGCGGTAATGCCAAACTCTTCGCGGGCGCGGTCGCGGTAGGTTTTAAAGGCCAGTAATATGCTTTCGGTACCGCCGCTGGAAATGCTGCCGCAAATTTCGTCATCGGTTTTACCTGCGCCCAGCATGTTGGCAGTCATGGAAATAATTTCGGCCTCGTATTTGGTGATAGACGGAAACAAATCGGAATGAAGGGGATTTGATTGCGATTGCAAGGCATACACTTCATTTAAAAACCCGATGTGCGCCTCGTCGCCGTGGTATATGCCGCCCGATACATACCCTTCTTTCCACCGGCTTTTTTCCTGTTCGGCCAGTGTCCGTACCTGTTCCAGCACTAAGTTGCGCGGAATGCCCTCATCGGGTAATCGGGCAAAAGACTGGGTGGTGTGTTTGTAGGGTTTCAGCGAATGCTCCATGCCTGTCAGCATTTTGTCGTATTCCTTGTCTATCATTTTTTTAATGGCGGGCACAGATTTGGCGCGTTTTTCCAAAAACCGGGTAATGGGTTTGGGCAGCCAGGTAAGTTTGCTTACCAATTGAAGTGTTTTGCTCATGTTTTGTCTGTGTGTTTGAAGTGCAATGGCTTGTTTACCGTGCGCTACCCGTTTAATTGCCCGAACAGCGCCTTGTTTTGTTTATAAAACGTAACAAATGCAAGGTACAAACGGTTGTACACGGCTGCATTATTGGCATTGGGCAGAAAATCTTTTTCAATAAAATCGAAAGCGGCTATTTGGCTGCGGTTGAGCTGCCCTTGTGCCATAAGGCAAAGGTAGGCCACACCCTGCGTGTTGGCCATAATGGGGTTTCGCACTTTACGCACCCTGCATTGCAGCACGTCGGCCATTATCTGGCACCAAAGGTCAGACTGGGCGCCACCGCCAATAATGTTAATGTAGTCAAATTTTTTCTTTGCACACCGCTGCACATTTTCGAACAGCCACCGCGAGTTGTAGCAAACGCCCTCCAGAATGGCACGTACCATGTGCGACCTTGTATGCTGCAAACCCATATTAAAAAAGCCGCCCCGCAGGGCATGGTCATCGGCCGGCGAGCGCTCGCCGTAGAGCCAGGGGAAGAAAATAAGCCCACCGGAACCGGCAGGCACTGAGGCGGCAGCGGCGTTCAGTCGTTCATAAAAATCGGGCGGCGGCGGGCTGTTGCCCAGGGCATCGTTGGGGTACAGCAGTTTATCGCGCAAAAAGTTAAGGCAGTTGCCGGCGTTTTCCTGCTCGTTGGTAAGCAAAAATACGCCGGGCATGGCCGAAGGCAGTGTGGCCATGTTTGCCCTGATGTCTATCATGCTGCCGGGCAAATGGCAAACAAGCCAGCCCGATGTGCCGATATATACATGCGGCTCGGCATCTTGTATGGCGCCCGAACCTACGGCGGCGCTCATTACATCGCCCGAAGCGGTAATTACCTGCACCGAGGGGTTCAACTGAAATTCCCGGGCTGCCTGCTCGCAAACTGTGCCTATAATGCCGCCGGCGGGCACCAAATCGGGCAGTTTGTGGCGGTTTATGCCGGCAGCTTTTAAAAAGGGTTCGTGGTATTTTATGTGGTGTATGTTGCGGTTATCGGTAAGCCAATGCAGGGTAATGGTGTGGTAGGAGGCTACCATTTTTCCGGTAAAGCGGTAGGTGAGGTAGTCTATGGGTTCCAGAAATTTGTGGGTGGCACGGTAAATGGCAGGGTGTTCTTTTTTAAGGTACAGAATATGCGCCAGCGGGTCTTTGCCCGATTTGCCGGCTATGCCGTTGCAAATGCGCATCCAGTCTAACGCCTTGCGCAGCCCGTAGCCCTGAATTTTGAGCGACCCCTTGTACAGGTTGGCTATTTCGGCATGACCGCGGGAGTCCATCCAGATAATGGCAGGCATAAGCGGTTTGCCCGATGCATCTACCGCCACCGTGCCCGACCACTGCCCGGTAACGCCTACAAAACCTATTTGCCCGGGCGCTATGCCGTTTTTTTGTAACAGGGCAAAATAGGCGGTTTTAATGGTACTCCACCATTCTTCGGGGTCTTGCTCGGCGCCGCCGTTGCCCGATAAATGAACCCGGTTTTTTTCGAAACAATAATCTATAAACCGGCCCTGGTTATTGTACAGTGCCACTTTGGGGCCCGATGTACCTAAATCTATGGCAAGAATGTAGTTGTTTTGGTGCATGTAATTTGCTTGTAAAATTTCCCCCTGATTTTTGTTTTGCGATTATGCCTGCAAGATAGCGCATTTTGCGGTAATTGCTAACTAACGTGGGGTTAACTAACGCGGGGCTTAACACCCCGCGTTGGGGGATGCCGCCCTTGCAGGGCTTGGCTGCTTGCCAGAACCTGCGCCTTGCGAGGTGGTTACCGGAATGGTTAAACTTAGAGCGGCGGGTTTGAAACCAAAAAATCTTATAGGTTTTGAAAACCTATAAGATTTGAAAGCCCGCCGTTTGCCTTGCAAAAAAGCCCCGATCATTTCGACTGCGCTCAATGAACGGGGCCTTTTTTGAGGCAAACTCTGCCGTTGTTTTGTGTACCCACAAACAACTTACCCTACCGGATAAGCTTAAAGGAAATGCCGGAAAAGCTAACCGTTTACTGCGGGACGCACACAAGGCGGAAGCCGCAGCTTTCGAAGCGGTTGGTGGGGCGGTTGCTGCCGCGGCACGCCACCCGGCACCACTGCGGTTTGCTGCGCCAACTGCCGCCGCGCAAAACACGGTTCGAACCGGTATAGTCAGTACTGTTTCCCGGGTAGCCTTTAAACCAATCGCTGCACCATTCCAATACATTGCCGCTCATATCATATAAACCCAGTTCATTGGGGCTTTTTTGCCCAACGGGGTGGGTTCCTTCACTGCTGTTACCAATATACCAAGCTACCCTGTCAATATCATTGCTGCCGGCATATTTGTACCCTTTGTTTTTATTGCCTCCGCGTGCAGCATACTCCCATTCTGCCTCGGTAGGCAGGCGGTAGTTTTTGCCTGTTTGGGTATTTAACTTGCTCAAAAATTCCTGTATGTCGTTCCAACTTACAGTTTCTATCGGGCATTGGGCGCAGCCGCTATATTCGCTGGGGTTGTTATTCATAATACTTTGCCATTGCGCCTGCGTTACTTCGTATTTGCTTATATAAAAACTGCGAACCGTTCTGCTATGGGCGGGTTTTTCTTCATCATAGCAATCGTTACCCTGTTCTTCGGTGCAGCCCATTGTAAAGGTTCCGCCTTGTACATATACCATTTGGCTGGCAAAGGGGTCGTTTGCAGTTTTTGTGGTTGTAGGGGGCTTTACCTCTTGTGTTGCAGGTTGCCGGGTATTATCATTTGCTTGTTTTTGTATTTCTGCCTCACATTTTTTCAGGAGTGCCTTTGCCTTTCGGTTGGCAGGCTCAGAATTTAAGACTGCTTCGGCTTTAGCTTTTGCCTGGCTGTATTTTCCATCTACAAATAAGGCGTTTGCTTCGGCAAACAGTTGCTGTATTTGGGTTTCCCTGCCATCGGGTTTTACTATATCAGCTACTGCGGTGTCGGGTTTATCTGTAATCGGGGTATTATTAGTATCGGCAATGGTGGTTGTGGTATCGGTTAGTGTGCTACTATTCTCAGGTACTACTTCCCTTCTTTCAGGCAGCGCCATATATATTACCCCGCACAACAGCAACAAAAAACCGGCAATAAACCCTGCTTTCGTGTAATTACGGGGTGCAGCAGGTTGGGGTACTGTAGTTTTACCCGCATCGGGCAGTGGCGGTGTAGTTATTGTTTTTTCCTCCTCTTTGTCAATCCATTTCAGCAGGTCTTTGGCGCTTTCTATGCGGTCTTTGGCGGGGCGCACCAAACAGCGGGCAACAATGCCGTTAAAGGGGGCGCGCAGTTTTTTTATGGCATCGGCGGGTATGGGTTTGTCTAATATGTTGCTTATTATATGCCCTTCGGAGTCGCCGTGGGCGCGCTTACCAAACAAACTGGTGTTGCCCGTGTTAAAATAATCGTACAAAATAACGCCCAGCGCCCAGAGGTCGGCATTGGGTTGTACTTTGCCGTTTATGCCGTATTTATTGGGGTTGAGTTGTTCGGGCGCCATGTATTCATAGGTGCCTACCATGCTTTGGCTGTGTTCGGTAGTGGTGGCAGTTTCCTTGGCTATGTTAAAATCGGTGATTTTGGGTATGGGCTGCCCTTGTTGGTTGTAATAAATTAAAATGTTGCCGGGTTTTATGTCGCGGTGTATTATGATGCCTTTGTCGGTGGCGGCGTTTGGGGTGTGCAGGTAGTGCAGCCCTTGCAAAATGCCTTTTACCACCTGCAGCAGTTCCTCCTTATGGGGTTGTTTTTGCAGGTATTGGTTCAGGTCGCCGCCTTCTATCAATTCCATTACCCCGTATTGGGTTTCGTGGGTTTCGCCGTCTTCAAATGTGCGTTTAACCGTAAAAAAGTCGTAGGCGCGCACCAAGTTGTCGTGGGCAAGCTGCAATGATTTCTGGAACTCGCTTTTAAGGCTGTATTTGAGGTTTTCGTCGGTTGCGGTGAATTTTTTAATGGCTACGTAGCGCCCGGTTTCTTTATCGTATGCCTTAAATACTTCGGCCAAACCGCCTTTGCCAAGCAAATCGGTAGCGGGGTTGTATTCATATCGGCCGTTTAGCAGCATAGGTTTGGTTTAAGCGGTGTTGTAAGGCAGTGTTTTGTAACAACGGTACAAATTTACGTATTCTTTTTTGAAAATGTGAAATATTTGGCTAAAGCCACTAACAAACGGGCGGTTTCTTGTAGCATGCGCTAAAGACGCATTCCTATTGAACTAAACTTACCGCGCGCGGGGTATTAAGGGCAAAGCTTAGCCTGAGCGAACTACAAAAATATTTGGCTAAAGCCGCTAACAAACGGGCGGTTTCTTATAGAATGCGCTAAAGACGCATTCCTATTGAACTGCACTTACCGCGCGCAGGGTATTAAGGGTAAAGCGGGCGGGTTGCCAAAAAATCTTATAGGTTTTGAAAACCTATAAGATTTGGAAAATGCCACTTCATTTCCAGTGTTTGCGCAAAGTTGAACCGCCGTTAACGCGGGGCTTAACACCCCGTGGCGCGGCTCTTCGACAAGCTCAGAGACCGCTCTTCGGCAGGTGAAGAGAACGCCCTTCGGCAGGCTCATTTCGACTGCGCTCAATGAGTGGTGCTTCGGCAGGTATTTCGACTGCGCTCATTTCGACTGTGCTCAATGAGCGGTGCAACTGGTGGTCAGTAGGGATCTACGTCTATCTGCACAATTACCGATTTATAGTTTTTATCGGCATTAAGGGCGGCAATGGTTTGGGTAATGTATTGTTTTGTTTGTGCCAAATGGCTGTTTTTACCCAATTTTACCAAAATCTGCCGCAGGTGGTGGTTGCGCACCCTGGCCACAGCCGGCAGGGCGGGGCCTAAAATGCTGTTTCCGAGGTTTTTTTTGAGGGCGGCTGCCAGTTCAAAGGCGGCGTTGTTTACCTTATCTTTGTCGGTATGTTTGAGCAGAATGGCAATGAGGCGCGAAAACGGCGGGTAGTTGTATTTGAGCCGCTCGGCAAGTTCGGCGTTGAAAAAGCCGGTGTAGTTGTTTTGCAGTACGTAGTTAATAACCGGGTAGTTGGGGTTTTTGGTTTGTATAAGCACTTTACCCTGTTTGTTTCTTCGGCCGGCGCGGCCGCTTACCTGCAACATGAGTTGAAAAGCCCTTTCAGACGAGCGGAAATCGGGGAAAAACAGGAGTTGGTCGGCACTGAGGATGCCTACCATGTTCACATTGTCAAAATCAAGTCCTTTGGTAACCATTTGCGTTCCTACCAGTATATCGGTTTCTTTTTGCTCAAAGTTGTGAATTATTTTTTCGAAACCGGTTTTGGTTCGGGCAACTTCCAGGTCGAGGCGGTCAATACGGGCCTGGGGAAAAATATTTTGCAGTTCGTCTTCCACCTTTTCGGTGCCGAATCCGTGCTGGGTTATGCGGGTGCTGTTGCAGGCCTTGCATTTGACTACTGCATTGGTTTTGTAGCCGCAGTAGTGGCATTTTAGCTGGTGTATGTATTTATGGTAGGTAAGGCTTACATCGCAGTGGGGGCATTGGGGTATCCAGCCGCACACCTCGCACGATAGGTGTGGAGCGTAGCCGCGCCTGTTTTGAAACAGGATAACCTGTTCTTTTAAATGGAGGGCTTCTTTTATTTCGTGGAGCAGTTGGCTGCTGAAATGCGACTGCAATTGATTTTCTTTGGCGGCCTGCCGCAGGTTTACCACCTCAATAACGGGGGGTTCTACATTGCCGTAGCGGGTGGTAAGGGTTACCAAGCCGTATTTGTTGAGTTTTACCGCATTGTAGTAGCTTTCTACCGATGGCGTGGCCGACCCCAGCAGGGTTTTTGCACCAAAGAGCGAGGCTAAGTAAATGGCCGAATCGCGGGCGTGGTAGCGGGGTGCGGGGTCGTATTGTTTAAAAGAGGTATCGTGCTCTTCGTCCACAATAAGCAAACCCAGGTTTTGAAAGGGCAAAAACAAGGCCGACCTTGCGCCCAGCACCAGTTTATACTCGCCCCGAAGCACTTTGTGCCAGATTTCTATGCGCTCCTGGTCGTTAAATTTGGAGTGGTAAATGCCTACCTCGTTGCCAAATACTTTGCGCAGGCGGCTTATCATTTGGGCAGTAAGGGCAATTTCGGGCATGAGGTAGAGCGTTTGCCTGCCTTCGGACAGCATTTCCTGTATGAGTTGTATGTAGAGTTGGGTTTTACCGCTGGAGGTAACACCATGCAACAGCACCACCTGTTTGTCGGTAAATTGTGTTTTTATTTCCCGAAGGGCGTTTTGCTGATAGCCGGACAGTTGGTAGCTGACCGTTTGCAGGTCTGACAGTTGCGGAATACGACTTACAATGCGCTCTTGCTGCCCGAAAATGCCTTTTTTTACCAACGCTTTTACATCGGGGGTGAGCAGGGCGGGCGCTTTGACTTGCAGTTCTTTAAAGGTAACCTGTGTTTGTCTGCTTTCGTTTTTCACCTGTATGTAAGCCATGAGTGCAGCAAGCTGTTTGGGTGCGCGCTCCAGGCTGTTGAACAGTTGGTGCATGGCATCATCGGGTTCAAATTGGGGCAGGAGGGCATACACGGTTTCGGTTTTGGGTTTGTAGCGCTCTACCAGTTCTTCCTTCACAAAAATTACTCCTTTTTCAAGCAGTGATTTTACGAGGAACATTACATTTTTGCGGTTTACAATCTGCTGCACATCGGCAAGTGTAATTTCGGGGTGGTTGGTAAAGGCTTCGGCCACCATAAATTCTTCATCGGTAAGCAGCGAGTAATCATGGTTGAAGGTGGGGTTTTGCTCCAGCTTGGTTTCGCTGGAGAGCTTAAAAGCCGATGGCAGGGCGGTGTTCATCACATCGCCTTCGGCACAGAGGTAGTAATCTGCCAGCCATTGCCAGAACTGCAACTGCAGGCCGGTAACCATGGGTTGCTCATCGAGTACGTTTAATATGGGTTTTACCGCAAAAGCGGGCGGGTTACCTTCAAATACTTTTTTTACAATTCCGGCATAAATGCGCTTTTGCCCAAACTGTACCTCTACCCTTTTGCCCGGTTGCACTTCGTGAAGCAAGTCGGGCGGAACCTGATAGGTGTACTCTCCTGTAAGGGATAGCGGCAGTAAAATGTGTGCATAAACGGGCATGATGGCGGCGGGGTTGTAGGCAGAGGTGGTCAGTTCTTAATTAAATGTGTTACTTCTGCTTGTTTTAAGAAGGGTTGCTCCCCCCCTGCCCCCCCTCAAAGAAGGGGGGAGTTTTGGGGTGGTATGGTTCATGGTAAATTGCGGTTCAATTGACCGGCTCCCCACCTGACCCACTCTCAAAGGAGGGGGGAGTTTGGGGAGTGTTTGGCAGGTTGTTGTTGTATGGTTCATGGTAAATT
>MTCR01000017.1 GCA_002212725.1 Sphingobacteriales bacterium TSM_CSM
CGCCAAAGTTGCCTGTGCCGTCGTTTTCGTACCAAGCTATTTTATTGTCATTCCAAGAAGCCGACAACACGTCTGTATCACCATCACCGTCTAAATCGGCGGCATACACAGAACTTGATGCATTTGCGTCTGTGGTAATAATTTGCTGCGAGCCAAAGTTGCCTGCGCCGTCGTTTTCGTACCAGGCTATTTTATCGTCAAGTTGTGAAGCCGACAAAACGTCTATATCCCCATCGCCGTCTAAATCAGCGGCATACACAGAATATGCGCCATTGGCAAAATTGGTAATGATTTGCTGGGCACCAAAGTTACCTACACCATCATTTTCGTACCAGGCTATTTTGTTGTCAAGTTGTGAAGCCGACAAAACGTCTATATCACCATCGCCGTCTAAATCGGCGGCATAGACAGACCTTGCGCCATTGGCGGAAGTGGTAATAATTTGCTGCGCGCCGAAGTTGCCGGTGCCGTAGTTTGCGTACCAGGCTATTTTGTCGTCATTTGTAGAAGCGGACAAAACGTCTATATCCCCATCGCCGTCTAAATCAGCGGCAAATACAGACTGTGCTTTATCAGCAGCAGTAGTGATGATTTGCTGCGCACCAAAGTTACCTGTGCCGTTGTTTTCATACCAGGCTATTTTGTCGTCATTTTCAGAAGCTGATAACACATCCATATCTCCATCGCCATCTAAATCGGCAGAATATACAGATATTGCGGCAATTGCGGTAGTACCAATGATTTGTTGCGCGCCAAAGTTATTAGAGCCATCGTTTTCGTACCAGGCTATTTTATTGTCACCCGAAGAAGCCGACAATACATCCAGATCCCCATCGCCATCTAAGTCAGAGGCATACACTGACTTAGGAATAGAGGTTTCGATTTGGACTATCACCTGCTGCGGACCAAAAGTAGTTTGCGCCTCAGCTACTCCATAAACCAAAACCAATAAAACAGCTATCCAAAAAGTGTTTTGTGTTTTCATGTTGTGAAATTTTAAGTTTTAAAAATAAAAATGCCAACTTGTTTGGGTTGTTTGTTTGTAAAGATACAAATAATTGCAAAATATTCCGGTTATCATAAGACATATAAGACATGGGATGTTTTCAAAACATCCTATGTCTGAGTCTCTTGTCTGAACTACTCAGCCTACTCCTTCACCACCTTTGTTCTTTGCACCGTTTCTCCGTTGTTGAGCGTAACCACATACAACCCCTTCGGGTAGCGGGTCATATCTAAAACGAAGTTGTTTGTGCCGGCGGTTGGTTGCAGCGTTTCATAAAACAGCAGCCTGCCGGTAAGGTCGTGCAGCAGCAGGGTTACAGGTTGGGTGCTTGGGGCTGCGTAGGTAAGGGTGGCGGTGTTTTGGGTGGGGTTGGGCGCTATTTGGGTAATGGCAAAATTGGTTTGCGCCTGTTGTGGTCTTAACAAGGTTATTACATTCCCTGCCTGTCGGGTGGTGCCGTCAAAATCGGTTTGCAAAAGGCGGTAATAGGTGAGTTGGAATGGGTTGGTATCTAAAAACGCATAATTTCTTGCGGTTGAACTGTTACCTGCGGCGGGCAGTTGGGCAAGGTTGGTAAAGCTGTGCCCGTCGGCAGCTTGTTGCAGGGTAAAATAGGCGGCGTTTTGCTCTGTGGCGGTGGTCCATTGCAGCAGGTTGCCGTTGGGTTGTATGGTTCCGGTAAAACTGAGCAGCGATACGGGTAATGGACCGGGGCAGTCATTGCTAAACTCCAACTGCAATACATCGGAGGTAATTGTGCAATCGGGTTCATTGCTCATTACCACCCAATAAGCGCCTTCGGCTTGGAGTATCCAACTGCTTCCGGTAGCCTCGGGTATGGGATTTCCGTTGTAATACCATTGGTAGGTTTCGGCGGTATATTGAGGTATTACAATGGGTTCTCCTTCGCAAATAGCGTAGCAACCCGCCGGAAAAACGCTTATATCTGGTATTGAATTAAACAAAATACTTATTAAATAAGATGTGTCTGACACGCAGCCATACTCGTTTTGGGCATACACCCCGTAATTGCCCGATGCTGCTACGCTGATGCCGGTGCCCGTGCTGCCGTTGGTCCAATGGTAGGTGTATTCGGCATTGGGTGTGCCTGCTACCGACAGTTCAACCGTTTCACCTTCGCAAGCCACCAAAGCCGATGCCGTAGGGGTTGGAACAGCCGGCAGGCTTGAAACAACGATGTTGGCGCTGCCCGTAGCACTGCAAGTGGTAAGCGTATCGGTAACGGTTACGGTTATGGTGCTGCTGTTGTAAAATGTGTTGTGGTTCAGTCCGTTGTTATTGGCCGACCACGTATAGGTATAGGCAGGGTTATCGGGCACTTGCAGCGTAACCCCTGTTCCCTGACAAAAATACACCGGCGAAGCAGGGCTGATTGCGGCATAAGGAGCCGGTAATACCTGTATGCCAATGGGCGGTGAAGTATAAGCGCAGCCATCGGGCAGGGTGACCTGAACCGTATAATTCCCCGATGTAGTGACGCTGATTTCCGCAGTATTTTGTCCGCTTGACCAAAGATAAGCAGCGCCGCCGGCAGGGGCAGTGAGCGTGGCAGATAATCCGGCGCAAAACAGGGTATCGGTTGCAGTTACCGGCATTGGCATCGGGACATCGGACACGGTAATGGATTGACTTTCCGTTTCCGAAAAACAGCCATTGGCATCTTGCACCTGTAGCGTTACTTCGTAAGTGCCCGATTGAGTGTAAGCATAATCGGGGGCAGTTTGCGCCGTTGCAGTGCCATCGCCAAACTGCCATTGGTAGCCTGCCTGATTGCTTGCATCGGGCGTAAACTGCAAGGTGCTGCCCACACATTGCCCGCCCGAAACACTGAAACCGGCATCGGGAGGCGAACTTACTATCAGCGTTTGCGAACTGCTTACCACACAGGTTCCGTTGGTAATGGTGAGTTGGGCGGTATAGGCGCCGGGCGTAGTATAGGCATGTGTTTCGGTTTGGGTGCCGTTTAAGGGCGGTGTGCCATCGCCAAAATCCCATATCCATTGGGTAATTCCGGTGGTTGGCAGGTAATACGACCTGTCCTGAAAAGTCCACTCCCCGCCTAAACAGGCAGCATGAGTGTCAAACCGGGCTGCCAAAGGTACGCTGTAAGTTTGCGAACTTTGCACAAAACACTCCTGCCCGGTAACAGGATGTATAAAATAACCTCTGACGATTACCGTATAGATATTAATTTGAGCACCTGAATAAACATGGCTTGCCGATGTGCCCGTTACAGGCTGCAAAGCGCCTTCTCCCCAATAAACGGCTAAACCGGTAATACTGCCCGATGTTGTGGCATTCAGGGTAACAGTATTGCAATTACTTCCATCGGGGTTAAGCGTAAAACTCACCCCATATCCGCTTACCGGCGGGCACATTGGCGGCGGCAAAATGGTATCGCCGGGGTTAACCCCGCCGGGGCAGGCTGCCTGTATGACCTGTTTAATATTGGACAACACCGTACAACCGTTTGAGGTATCTGTTACTGCAACCCGGTAAGGGAAAACACCTTCGGTAGTGGTGCCGGTATGGGTGTAAAATGGGGTAACGGCTCCCGGTAAAGGTACATCGTTGAGGTGCCATTGGAATGCATAATTGGTGCCGTCAATGGCATAAAGCGGAATATTAACCGGCGATTCGATGCACATCAACCCACCGGACAAGATTTGCGCAACCGGTGAAGTATATTGGTATGCCCGATGCGCGGCATAAGCTGTGCAGCCCCATGTATTGCTCACCTGCACGCTGTACACCCCTTCGGTACTGATACTGATGCCCGAACCGGTTCCCAATACATTGCCGGCGGCATTTTTCCAGAGGTAATTGGTATATGTTTGCCCCAAAGCATCGGCTACCAGAAGCGTAGCGGTATTACCGGTGCAAAGGCTATCGGTTTGGGTAATAAAGGGTTGCGGGGCAGCAGCTAAATTAATGGAAACATCGGCATTAATATTGCAATAAGTTGCACTAAGCATCAAAGCGCTAATTCCCGTATTGGCAAACAACAGGGTAATCTGAGGGGTGCCCTGCCCCTGTACAATTACAGCCGCTCCGGGCGGGCTGACCGACCAACTATATACCGCATTTGCTGACACCGGCTCAATTTGGTAATTTTGCGAAGTATTAGGGCAGGCATCGGTATTGCCTATGATGGTAAAGGGCGAGTCTGCCAATGAACTGATGCTCAAAGTAGCAGATTCCGATGCGCAAACAGGGTCGGTCAATGTTTGCCGGATGACCGACAGGTTGTAAGGCCCGCTTTCATTCCACTGCACCAAAATCTGCGGGCTGTTTTGCCCTGCCAGGATGCTGCCGCCGGTTATTGTCCAAACAAACTGGGTGTTGGGTTGTAGCGGGGCGGCGGCGTAGGTATAGGTTTGCAGCGGACAAACTATTTCGTTTCCGGTTATACCGGGTGTTTGCGGGTAAGGAACTACCACTACCGAAGTTTGTGCGATGGAATTACAATATTCATCGGGATTTAGCGGCACAGCCGATACCGCAGCCGTACCCGCATTGTTCCAAAGTACGGTAATGGCTGCACTGTTTTGTCCCGATAGGATGCTGCCGCCCGATACCGACCAAACAAACGGATAGGGAGAACTGATGCTGATGACACTTTGACTGCCCTCACATACCGGCAAGGCAGGTTCTATGGAAAATGATTGATTGGGCGAAACGGAAAGCGAAGCCGTGCCGCCACAATCCAACAAGGCGTTTTGGTAGCTGAGTTGCAAGGTTGCAGGTACACTGCCCCACTGAATGCTGATATGATTGCTGCCCTGCCCGCTTACTATGTTACCCGCCGCTGCCGGCACAATACTCCACTGGTATTGGGTGCCGCCAAAATAAGGTGCGGTGTATTGCAATACCTCATTGAGGCAAAAATTGGTTTGCCCTTCAATGGTAACCGTGCTGCCTATAATAGGCACAGCGCCAACGGTAGGCTCGTTGCAGGTTTCAGCGCCACATCCGGCGCTAAGGCTGATGCTGCCAAGTGGCGGCGTGTTCCATTCTACGGTAATGGCAGGCGTACCTTGTCCGCTTAGTATTTGCCCGCCGGTAACCTCCCACAGATAGGTTTCGCAATCGGCATTGGTGCCGTAATCGGCAACTGTGCCCTGGCAAACCGTTGAAACACAACTGATTAGCGGCGCAAAACCGGGCGCTACCACAATAATTAAAGAGGCGGTATCGGTTCGTGTCTCGGGGTCATCGGGCATTTGCACAAGGCGGGGAGCGGTGGCGGGAATTTCAACCATATAACTGCAAGGGTCTAAAAAGTCGTTTAAAGAATCTGCCGGACTGAAATAAAGGTTGTAGATACCCGAAATGCCATTGGTATTAATTTGCCCCGATGTGCAGTTATTCTCGTCTAAATCCCAAAGCTGGTAAGACCATGTAGCATCAGGAGCTTGAATACTGACTGCAACAGGGTAGTAGAGAAAATATGGATGCGTAGTACAAATATCCACATCTATAAGGTACTCCTCTGTAGTTTCGTTGTAAATAGTTTCGGCGCTTACCCGAAATAAGGAACAATGGGTAAGTTGGTTAACAACAGCGCAGCAATTAATGAAGTTTTCAGGTAAAAAAATACTGTCAATATTACAGGATGACCCTTCTTGAATGGAAAGGGCATAAATATTAACAGGAACCGGGAGAATATCGCCATAAAAAAAGTACTCACCAATAATTTGCTGCTGCGTTTCTGTCAAAGGAACTGTGAACATTTGCATTACCACATTGGTATTGGCATTGGTTATAAGCACAAAATTAGTATAGTTGGGATTGCCGGTATAATTAACAATATTAACCGGCCAAATATCATCTTGTAACTCAACACTATACACCAGGTCATAAGCCTCCCACTCTCCGGCGTTTGCCTCGCACTCAGATGATTGCGGCAGATTGTTATAAGCAATGAGTTGGGTGGTGTAAGTACCCGGTTCGGTATAAGTATAGGCGGGGTTGGCGGCGGTGGAGGTAGCGCCGTTGCCAAAATTCCACAAAAAGGCATTGGCATTTTGAGATTGGTTGAAAAACTGCACGGGTTGCCCCTGGCAGATAGTTAAGGTATCGGCCGCTGCGGCAGGGAGGGTGGTAAAGGAGGCAATGGGAGCAAGAGGGTCGGTTTCGGAGAGATACAGGTTTTCGTACCAAAAAATATTATCATTGATAAGAGAAGCTGCGAATACGTCTAAATCGCCATCGCCATCTAAATCAGCAATATTCATAGCTTTTGGTGAATTGTCAGGGCTGCTAATTGCTTGTTCCTCGCCAAATGATCCATTACCTGTATTTTCATGCCAAACGATTTTGTTGTTTGGCATCAGGACTATTATATCATTGTCGCCATCGTTATCTACATCAAAAGTATATACAACAGGTAAACTGCTATCTGTAACTGACGTTATTAAGTATGGATTTGTAAAATTACCGTTTCCATTACCTTGAAACCAATATATATCCTTACTTACTTTATCAATCAAAATCATGTCAATAAAAGTGTCGCTGTTTATATCCTCAAATTGTAATGTTGCCGGAGATAATCCGGATGTTTCAATTGCTTGAGTATTGCTAAAATTTCCGCTTCCATCATTTACAAGCCAGTTAATACCATTTGACAAGGTTAGCAAGTCTAAATCATTATCATTATCTAAGTCGGCAAAATACAAATGTTCCGGCACTTCTCCAGCATAAGGTATATTGTGTATCGAAAGCATGTTTCCATATCCGTCATTCTCGCGCCATTCCAAATTGTTTTCTTCGGTTCTAAAAATAACATCTATATCATTATCGTTATCTATATCAGCTATAGCTACCGATATTGCATATAAATAATCTAATGAGCCTTGAACAAAAAACACACCTGTTCCATCGTTGACTAAAAAAATAACTTCTCCCGCCTCTACTTCCCCGTTGTAAACGTTTTTTTCTATAAAAAGTAAATCTATTGCGCCATTTCCATCTATGTCGTCAACCAATAAGTTATCTATGCTTGGAATATAATCAAATACATAATCGCCATAAGCTAAAAAATAGTTATAAATTATTGTCGGCGAGCTAAAATTGCCCATGCCATAATTTGTATAGCAGTCTATTTGAGAATTATACATAGTAATTGCAACAATGTCTTTTTTTTCATCGCCGTTAATATCGGCAGAAGCTAAATAGGTGGCTTCATTTGCCGTATTATTAATAATAACATTATAATAATTATCATAATTAGATGCAATTTGATACCAAACAATGGCATCAAATGCAGGATAAACAGCTACAATATCATTAACGCCATCATTGTTCATATCGGCAACAGCAAATGAATTATTGTAAAAGTTGCTATAAGTTAGGTCCGAGATTTCTGTAAAATTTCCTGTCCCATCATTAATTAATAAGGCAATTTTATCGCCCCAACCGCTCCAATAAACATCTGAGTTTTTTGCAACTAAAATATCGGTGTCTCCGTCAGCATCAAAATCTGTTGTTAAGACATGCCCAATATTCTCTCCGTAAATGAATCCATCGCTTAATATATTGGGTGAAGAAAAATTACCCCATCCATCGTTTTCTTGCCAAAAAAGTAACTGGTCGCCCGTTCCTGCATTACCAGAGCCTAAAACCAAATCTATCGCACCATCTCCATTTATATCAGTTGTGGCGTACAATTTCCAACCGCTTGGTGTTGTAGCAGCTATTTGTTCAGGCGAAAAATTTTCACTGCCGTCGTTTGCCAACCAAATCATTGGGTATGCATGATTTGTTACTATATCTTTATGGCCATCGCCGTTTAAATCTGCAACACTTATATCTATATGATTGAAACATGGTATAGGTATTATTAATTGAGGCGCATCAAAAATTCCATTCCCATAGCCTCGATACCACTCAAGCTGACTGCATCTATAACCAATGATGTCGACGTTTCCATCTTCGTCCAAATCGACAATTATAAAAGATCTTGCACCTGCCGGACTGTTTATGGTTTGCGCTGTTGCAAAATTGCCGATGCCATTGTTTTCGTACCAAACTAAATTACCTCCGTAGGCAACAACTATGTCAATATCACCATCATTGTCCACATCAGCAGGATGCATGTCTTGTACAGAATAAGGTAAAGAAGCAATGGTAATGGGGTTGTTAAAACCGCCAATAGTATTATTTTGAAGCCATAAAACTATCTGATCTCCCCATCCTGCTATGACTATGATATCCGAAAATCCATCGCCTGTTAAATCTACAGTATTTACTTTTGTTGGGTTATCTACTTTATTATCGGCAATCACCTGCTGCGGACCAAAAGTAGTTTGCGCCTCAGCCAATCCATAAACCAAAACAAATAAAACAGCTATCCAAAAAGTGTTTCGTGTTTTCATGTTGTGAAATTTTAAGTTTTAAAAATAAAAATGCCAACTTGTTTGGGTTGTTTGTTTGTAAAGATACAAATAATTGCAAAATATTTCGGTTTTGTCAGACATGGGATGTCTGCCAGACATCCTATGTCTTGTACTTGTTTTACCTGATAAGCGATACATTACCGCTTAAAAAGCTGTCTGTTGTTTGTGAAGGAAACCGGTAGATGGCGTACCAGACGTAAACGCCCACAGGTGCAGGTTGTTGGTTAACCATGCCGTTCCAGCCTTGGTTAATGTTGTTGGTTTCAAAAACCCGCTGCCCCCAACGGTTGTAAACGGCAAGGTAAAAATTGGTTGGCGGGAAAGTGGCTGTGGCGGAAAACGCATCATTTTGTCCGTCTTCGTTAGGGCTGAAAGCGTTTGGCAGCAGTATATTAAACCCGATGGGAGTGTTTTGGCAAAGGCAGGTTTCGGGGTTATAGGCATCGGTTGTAAATTCGTTATTGTCGTTGCAGTCGGGCGGGGTAATGGGCTGGTGTTCGCATTGGCAAGTAACGGGGTTGAGCAGGTCATCGGTATTGCAGTTATTGTCGTTGCAATCGGGTAAGGGGTTCAAATTCAGGTAAACAGAGGCGTTAAAATCGCCACATTCGTTTTGTGCGCCGAGGCTCAAGGCAACCGAACCGATTAGCAGGTCGTCTGAACCGGGTATATAGGTGGTTTGGGGGTTGTTGGGGTTGGTAAAAACGCCATCGCCGGCGGTTATCCATTGGGGGTTATTGCCATTGGTTATGGTGGCAGAAAGTTGGGCATTTTGGCAATTGGCAAAGGTAACGGGTGTTGTTATAAAAATATGGGGACTGTTAACCACCGATACCGTTTCGGCATAAGCAGTAAGAGGGTTGCCGTTTCCGTTCACAAAACCGGGCAATCCCGACAGGGTTGCCGAATTGGGCAGATTGCCATTTTGCGGCCAATTGTCAAGGTAAGCGTCTATGTAAAATGTGGCGAGGGTGTTTGGCTGCACCTGGGCAATGGTAAAGGAGGCAGTTTGTTTACCTGTTATGGCTGTTTGCCCGATGCTTAAACCGGTTGGCAGGTAGGGTTCGGCAGCCCAAACAACGGGCGCAGGCAATACATCTGAAAACTGTAAGCCCTGCAGGGGCAGGTTGGTTTGGTTATGAATGGTAAAGAGGTAGGTCACAAAACTGTCGTCGCAGGTTTGGGTTATGGCGGCAGATTTGGTAAAAGTAACCGCATCAGAAGGGCAATCGGGTATGCCGGTAATGGTGAGGTCATCGGCAGAGGCGCTTATTCCATTAAAATTGAAATACACCTGATTGGGCGGACCGGTGAGCAACACCTGCTGGTTGTTGTAAAATCCTGATGCTGCACCCGAAACATTGTATTCAAGCGTTATGGCTACACAGCAACCGGCAGGCAGGTTAAAAGTATTATTAGCGCCGGCGGCTTGTGCGCAACTATTGAGGTTAATGTTTTGGTTTTGGAGCACAAACCCGGGTGGC
>MTCR01000016.1 GCA_002212725.1 Sphingobacteriales bacterium TSM_CSM
CGTGAAAAACTCAAAAACAGGTACTACCAAATTAATAACCAAAATTAAAATGTCATAACAGTAGTATGGGAAATGTGTTTCGGTAAAACTTGTATGTTGGGTATTTACTTTTAAATTGGTAAAAAAGGGTGGGGCGGCTGTTTGTGCCGGAGGAAGTTCATGGTATTTAACCAACCCGCCACCGGTTGCCAGCCAAACCTGCCCGTTAACAGAGGCTATCTGGTAAATTTCATTAGAGGGCAATCCCTGGGCAATGGTAATAGCTCTTATAACAGGTTTACCACCCGCAGAGAGGGTAATTTTATTTAACCCGCTTAAAGTTGCCACCCAAATAATACCGTTTTCATCTACATGGATATCTTCAATCATATTAGAGGTTAGCCCCTCTTTTTCCATGATGTTTATAATTTTGTCTTCCTTCCAAAATACCACACCCAAACCTTTGGTTCCGAAGATAAGTGTAGAATCGGCAGTTTCTTCAATTGCCTCTGTTCTCATATTAAAAGCCTGATGGTTTACAATGGGTTTAACCAGTTTACCATTGTCAAACTCGGCAATTCCGGTTTGCAAACCCACCCAAACCCTACCGCACTTATCTTCATATATGCTGAAGGTGCGGTCAGTAATACCTAACTCAATATCTGAATGCAAAATAGTCTGATTTTTTAACAAGTCTATTTTGTAAAACCCCCGATTAGAACTTCCCCATATACAATTTTCATCACCAGATGCACAAGTAGCTGCCAGCAAAATGCCAGATTTTACATCAGGTAATTTGTGCTTCATTGGCGTCCATTGATTATTTAAAGAAAGAACCCAGCCATTTTTATAAATTCTGTCAGCCTGCCTATTATAATAAAGACAGTTTACATAAGACTGGTCTTTTAGAGGGTCATGTGGTAAGGGCGATGTCTGACCGGTAGCTAAATTAAGCAAATAAACCAGTCCGTTGTTTAAACCAAAAAATATTTCAGTTTCAGACTTGATGGCAATTGCTGTTACCAGGTTTGATTTTGCGTCGTCATTATAGTTGTTCCACAAAATCATTTCCGTGTCTTTAGAATAAAAAATACCACTTCCCAAAGTAGCAACCCAAAAATTACAGGCATCATCAACAAATGTTTGCGAAACTGCAATACGCTCAAGCAACTGCGTATATTTGTGCAATCTTAAGTCATCTACTTTATCATAGCTCCTCAACCCTCCTTCACCATTTAAAGATAATAGTATTTGTCCATTTGGTTGCAATTGCAGAGAGTTGATAGTTTCAGTAAATTCAATGTTCCAAGAAACACCCTCTTTGTTCATCAAATAAATATTGTTAAATGCCTGCAATAAAAAAACTTGATTTACACTGTCAACAGAAAACGCATTAAAAGGAGAACCATTAATGCTTCTTTTTTTTACTATCAGAGTATCGGTTCTGTTCTCTTTGACTATTTCTACATAAAAAACCTGTCTCATGTAGTGGTCATAGGAAACATCCCAATAATTTGCATCGCCTGTCCTCCCAATACTTGTTTGCCATATTTTCCCTCCGCTTAAAACTACCATGCCGCCTAAAGGCACCTTGGTAGAATATAATTTGGTCTCGCCTTTCTTATCTATCTGCAAAATTCCCAACCTGCGTAACGAAAGGGTTACGAGTTCCTGTTCATTTACAGCAAGAAGGTTGGCAATACTGTATTTGTTCCGATAGTTTAATATGAGAGGGTTGTATGTATATGGAACAATAGTGTCGTTTTTGAAAATAAACAATTCACCCGACATGGTTCCAAACCATATACGGTTGCTGCTGTCTTCCACTATATTGAAAACAACGTTGCTTTGCAGACCATTGGCAGGCCCGAAATTGGTAAATGTATAACCATTAAACCTGCTCACTCCGTTATCGGTACCAAACCACATGTACCCCTGGTGGTCTTGCATAACACAATATACTTCGGGGCTGGGTAGCCCCTCATTAGTGCCAAAGTTGCGAAACGAAGGATGCGGACTTGGTTTTTGCGCCTGTAATAATGTGCTGCCCGACATGAAAATCAGGTAACACATTAATAACAATTTACGTGCGAAGCCCATCTTTTGCATGAAAATTTCCACCAAATGTAGGGCATTTTCAACAAACAAAAAAACCCTGTTTTACCAGTTATTCCCTAAAATCGACCAGTTATTCCCTAAAATCGACCAGTTAGAGCATTTTTCTTTTTTTTTTCGGGTATTTACTTTATTTTTGACGCGCCCCTAACCAACTTGTTCCCATTGTTAGAAGGCATTTTTTTATGACTCGTTTTAAGCAAGAGGCTGCCTGAAAGGGCAGCCTTTTTTATTATATTTTTAGGGCATGTGTGTTTGGCGGCAATTTTATTGCGGGGTTACAACCACAAATGGTTTTTACCCTACAATTTCGCTTTGTTGTTTTTCCATTCTTTTACGGTCGTTTTCATCGAGGTATATTTTGCGCAACCGTATGCTTTGGGGGGTTACCTCAACAAATTCATCGTCTTCTATGTATTCCATGGCTTCTTCCAGCGAGAATTTTATGGACGGTGCCAGTTTTACCTTGTCATCTGAACCCGATGCCCTTACGTTGGTAAGCTTTTTGGTTTTGGTAAGGTTCAGTACCAAGTCATTGGAACGGGTATTTTCGCCCACTATTTGCCCTTCATAAATGGAATCGCCGGGTTCTACAAAAAACACGCCCCGGTCTTGCAGTTTGTCTAAGGCATAGGCTATGGCTGTACCGGTTTCCATGGAAATAAGTGTGCCATTAATACGCCCGGGTAGTTCGCCTTTCCAGGGGCGGTATTCGGTAAAGCGGTGTGCCATAATGGCTTCGCCGGCAGTTGAGTTAAGAATTACCGTGCGCAAACCAATTAACCCTCTGGAAGGTATGGTAAACTCAAGGTGCATAACATCGTTCTTGGGCGACATAACTGCTAAATCGCCGCCGCGTTGTGTTACAAGCTCTATTATCTTACCTGCCCTGTTTTCGGGGGTATCTATTGTTAAAGTTTCGAAAGGTTCGCATTTCTGGCCGTTTATTGTTCTGATGATAACCTTTGGCTTGCCCACCTGCATTTCATATCCTTCGCGGCGCATGGTTTCAATAAGTACCGAAAGGTGCAGAACGCCTCTGCCATAAACAATGTACGAATCGGGCGATTCGGTTTCTTCCACCTTCAGCGCCAGGTTTTTTTCGGTTTCTTTAAAAAGACGGTCGCGCAGGTGCCTTGAAGTTACATATTTTCCTTCTTTGCCAAAAAACGGCGAGTTGTTAATGGTAAACAACATGCTCATGGTAGGCTCATCAATGGCAATGGCAGGCAGTGCTTCGGGAGTTTCAAAATCGGCTACGGTATCGCCAATCTCAAACCCTTCAATGCCGGTAAGTGCGCATAAATCGCCACTGCTAACTTCGGGCGTTTTAATCTTGCCCAACCCCTCAAAGGTATATACATCTTTTATTCTCGATTTTACTACCGTGCCATCGCGCTTTACCAAAGAAACCGGCAGGTTTTCCTTAACCGAGCCGCGCACTACGCGCCCAATGGCAATACGCCCTATGTAAGAAGAATAATCAATATTGGTAACCTGCATTTGCACTGTTCCTTCATAAAAAACGGGCGCCGGTATTTCTTTCAGAATGGTATCGAGCAAATAAGTAATGTCTGATGCCGGTTTTCGCCAGTCATCACTCATCCAACCCTGTTTGGCAGAGCCGTAAACGGTGGCAAAATCAAGCTGCTCTTCGGTGGCATCTAAATGAAACATGAGGTCAAAAATTTCTTCATGCACTTCATCGGGGCGGCAATTATCTTTATCCACCTTGTTAATAACCAAAACGGGCTTTAACCCTTGTGCAAGGGCTTTTTGCAATACATAGCGGGTTTGGGGCATAGCGCCTTCAAATGCATCTACCAACAGCAAAACGCCGTCGGCCATGTTGAGTACGCGCTCTACTTCGCCGCCAAAATCGGCGTGGCCCGGCGTGTCAATAATGTTAATTTTAACCCCCTTATAGTTTACAGATACGTTTTTTGCCAGAATGGTAATGCCACGCTCGCGCTCCAATTCGTTATTGTCCAAAATAAGTTCTCCGGTTTTCTGATGTTCGGCAAACAGTTTGCACTGATGCAGAATTTTATCTACCAGCGTGGTTTTTCCGTGGTCAACATGCGCTATAATGGCTATGTTGCGAAGTTGTTGATTTTGCATGAATTATAAAGTAATTTATGATAATGTGCCAATTAAGGGTGCAAAGGTACGCATATTATACGGCATTTTATGCACTATACAAGATGAGTAACCGTCCTTTTAGGGGTAATATTTGGTAAATTGGCAACAATGTGCCAACCACCGGTTGTATTTTCTTTGCTGCCGCATGAATGTTTTGGGGTTGTTAAAATGTTTTGCGACTGTTTTTATTTGTTTTATAAAAATAAATGCTTATCTTGCAAAACAATTATGCTATAAAAATCGCCTGTAAAAAATGCTCTGGCACCTGAAAAATAAGATTGTTTTATTGTTGCTGGGTTTGTGTTTACCTGCTGCCTGCCGGTTTTTCGATTCATCGGGCAACAGCAAAGAGCAGTATTTAACGGATTACCGGAAATGGATGTCCGGCATTAATGCGCAATGCAACAGTTTTTCAAAACCCGACGACCCCCTATGGCAAAAAGCCGATGAAGAACTTGCAGCATTTACCGGCAAACAATACCGGCGCTTTTACCCCGAACTAACGTTTAAAGAGCGGCTGGAAATAAGCAAATTTCCGGTGCTGTACTACCTTTGCCGTTACAAGGCAGTGGTAAAGGAACGCACTGCCCTTGAATTTAAAAGCGAGGTTGACAGTCTGGTAAACAACCTTTCGGTAATTATGGACTCTACGGCTGCCATTTATAAAGATTATGATGCCGGCATAAGACAAACGCTGCACGAGTTTAAAAGCCGGAAAGAAAAATAGTACCTATTCAGGTCATTTTACCGCAAAGAACGCAAAGTTCCGCCAAGTTTTTTTGCGCTTTATTGTCAATGCTTCCAATCAGCAAGGAACAAGAGAAATTGCCGGGATTTACAGATAGTGCCTGAATAGTTACAAAAAATAAAACAAAGCGTTTTTTATGCTGTTAACCGGGCTTTGCACCAAAAATGGTTTGTTTGCTGCAAATTTGTTACTTTTGCTCAAATAAATTGCCCCAAATGAACCACCTGCCAAAAGTAGCGGTAGTTATTTTAAACTGGAACGGCGCCGGCTTGCTGCAACAATTTCTACCATCGGTACTGGCTTCTACCTACCCAAACATAGAGGTGTATGTTGCCGATAACAATTCTTCCGATAACTCTGTTGCCCTGCTCAATGAGCAATTTAAACAGGTGAAAATTGTGCAAAACCGGGTTAACTTTGGCTTTGCGGGTGGTTATAACGAAGCGCTTGCCCATATTACTGCCGACTACTACGTACTGCTTAACTCCGATGTGGAGGTAACGCCCAACTGGA
Organism: Sphingobacteriales bacterium TSM_CSM; assembly: GCA_002212725.1. Classification (GTDB taxonomy): domain Bacteria; phylum Bacteroidota; class Bacteroidia; order Chitinophagales; family UBA2359; genus UBA2359. The sequence goes on from MTCR01000016.1 coordinate 5,498, forward strand.
TTGAACCGGTTATTGACCTTATGGAAACCAATGCGCACATTGCCGCCTGCCAGCCTAAAATATTGAACTACCACCAAAAAACACATTTTGAATACGCAGGTGCAGCCGGCGGCTGGTTAGATGTGCTGGGGTATGCTTTTTGCCGCGGCCGTTTTTTTAACGTTTGCGAACCCGATAACGGGCAGTATAATAACACGTCCGAGGTTTTCTGGGCATCGGGGTGTGCCTTGTTTATTAAAGCACACCTGTACCATGCTTTTGGCGGGTTCGACCAGCATTTTTTTGCCCATATGGAAGAAATTGACTTGTGCTGGCGGCTGAAGCGGGCCGGTTACCGTGTTATGGTTTGCCCCAAATCGGTGGTGTACCATATTGGCGGCGGCAGCCTGCACAAAAGCAACCCCCGGAAAACGTTTCTCAACTACCACAATAATCTGGTAATGTTGTATAAAAACTGTACGGCAGCAAAACTGCTTTGGTTGCTGCCGGTAAGAACCTGCCTCGACTGGGTTTCGGGGCTGAAACTACTGGCAGAAGGCAATAAACCCGATGCAATGGCTATTCTGAAAGCACAATGGTACTTTTTTTCGGGCATTGCCAAATGGCAGCAAAACCGGCGGCATACCGGCAAAATAGTACAAAAAAACCGCCTTGCCGGTTTAAAAGTTCCCAATTTGCAGGGGCTGTACTCCAAAAGTATTATTGTTCAACATTTTTTGCTGGGTAAAAATGCTTTTTCGCAACTTAATATGCCTGACAGCTAACAGCCAACAACACCCGTAAAATTATGCCGCTAATTGAAGCCTATACCATAACAACCAAACCCTTTGGCAAATTTGAGCAACTTTGCGTAAACCACCAAAGCGGGTCCGGATTTACCATTATTCCGGGTTTTGGGGCAGTTCTCAACGAACTTGTATTGGTTAAAGACCAAACCGCCTTTTCTGTTATAGACGGACATACCACCGATGCCATGCTATTGGAAAACCAATGGTTCCGAAGCGCTAAACTCACCCCGTTTCCAAACCGGGTTAACAGCGGGCGCTATACTTTTATGGGCAAACTGTATCAACTGCCGGTAAATTTTGCGCCGCAGCATCATGCCATACACGGACTGGTGTTTAACCTGCCTTTTACCTGCACCGGCAGCAGCATTTCAGAACATCAGGCATCGGTTAGCCTGCAATTGCACTACACGGGCAATATACAAGGCTACCCTTTCCCGTTTCTGCTGCAGTTGGTGTATGTGCTTCAGGAACAAAACCGCTTTACCTGCACAACCACCTTTACCAATACCGGCGCTGCCCCCCTGCCTTTTGCCGACGGTTGGCACCCCTATTTTACCCTTGGCAGCCAAACGGTAAACCAATTGTTTTTGCGCCTGCCTGCCTGCCGGGAACTGCAAACCAACCCATTGCAAATACCCACCGGCCAACTTTTGCCATACAGTAAGTTTGAACAACTTACCCCTATTGGCAACACAGAACTCGACACCGGATTTGCAATTTTACCGCAACCCGAAAACACGGCCACCACCACCCTTTTTAACGCCACCGAAAACCTTACACTTAACATATGGCAACAGGTAAAACCCAACAGCTACAACTATCTGCAAATTTTTACCCCGCCACACCGCCAATCAATAGCCATAGAACCTATGACCGCCGCTCCCGATTGCTTTAACAATGGCATGGGGCTGCAAATGCTGCAACCCGGCGCCATATTTACCGCAAGCTACGGCGTGGTGTTGCAATAAACCAAAAAGCCCCTTCGGGTATAACCCAAAGAGGCTTTTTGAACATGGTTGCCATGTGCTTAGCCTTTTTTCAATAAATCTCTTATTTCGCCAAGCAATACTTCTTCGGCAGATGGGGCAGGAGGCGGTGCAGGCGCTTCTTCTTTTGCCTTTTGCATGTTGTTATAGGCTTTTAAAACCATAAATATAACCAATGCAATAATCAGAAAATCAATGAGTGTTTGCAAAAACATACCGTAATTGAGGGTTACGGCAGCTACTTCGGGCGATGTGGCGGTGGCGGCAACACCTTCCTTCAGTACAAGTTTAAGGTCGGTAAAATTAACACCGCCCATCAGCAAGCCAATAGGAGGCATAATTACATCGGCTACAAACGAAGAAACAATTTTGCCAAATGCGCCGCCAATAATTACACCAACAGCTAAGTCAAGGATGTTGCCCTTGAAAATGAAACCTTTAAAATCAGAGAAGAAACCCATAGCAATTGTAGTTTGTTGGTTAAAGAATGTTTTTAACACTTTTCAGACGCCACCCCAATAACAAAAGTCACAGAAATGCCATTCTAAAAAAAGAAAAATACATTCTCCTGCTCATTAGTTGCGTTTACAGCCTGTTTGTGACATTTTTGCAGCCAAATACAAACGTTTGTATGTGACAACTTGGAGCTTTTTTACTGACAAATTCGCAGGTTGTCAGAAACCCAAAATAAGCGGCATAAGGTTATTTGCAAAATACAGAAGCCATATTTTAAATTATAAGCCATTGAAAATCAATTAAATAGCTTGCAATTGCTTGCACTTTTCTTTATCGCCGGTTTCCTTTCCATACCGGTTTGCATTTGTAATTGGTACGCAAATTGCGCCTACTACAATAGAAATGTTTTTTAACCCCTTAAATTTCAAGTACTATGGAAGAAATCCTGAAAAAGTTCCTCTACACCAGTGTAGGTTTGGTTGCTTATACAAGTGAAAAAATTCAGAAAGTTGTAAATGATTTGGTTTCTCAAAGCAAAATTTCTGAAGAAGAAGGCAAAAAGATTGTAGAAGATTTTCTGAAAGATACCGAAGGTAAACGCGAAGAGATAGAGGCTAAATTTAAAGATGTAGCCGAAAACATCTTCAAAAACATCGATTTCATGAAGAAAAAAGAAACCAAAACTACTGCCACGCGCGCCGAAGATATTGAAAGCAAATTAGGCATTGGTGAAACAGTTGAAACCGAAACAGTGGTAGAAGTAAAGTAATTCTTGCCATTATTTGTTTTTACCGGCAAAGCCGGATTTACCCTTGCGTAAATCCGGCTTTTGCTTTATGTATGCTGCTAAAGGCGTGCCGCTCTGCCGGCAAAACGCACTAACCAAATTGACCGGTGGCTTGTTGGTTGACTTCCACCTGCTGAAACAAGTGGTACTTCAAATGATTGGTAGCCTGTTGAATGGCAGCAGGCTTTAACCCGATGATTCAAATAAAATCCGTTTCAGGCTTAAGCCAAATCTTTTTCCCGCACCTCAAATGCCTGATGCAGCAATGCTTTTAGCAGTTGCCCGGTGGCTTGTTGGTTGGCTATGATGTGTTCTTTTAATTGTTTGGTTTTGGCAAATTGCTTTTCAATTTCCGCCACAATGCGTTTCTGCTCGGATAGTGGGGGAATTGGAATATAGGTTCTACTTAAATGTGTTGCACCAAAGTTTGGCTGCATTCCCATTAGTTGTGGTATCATTTGAATTTTAAAAAATTCTGTTTTCAAGAAATAAAATAAATATGGGTCGAACAGTTCTTTACTAAAAAATTTAAGGCGAATTGTGCTAGTATTTAGCATTATTGAAAATCCAGGGTCTTTATGCCAAGCTAATTTTCCCCAACTCGCACCCGAACTTGCCCAAAGAATATCTCCGTTTTCTATTTGAAAATGTTTGTATTTCTCATTGAATTCTTGCTCAGAAACATATTTGTCAGAGTTCAAATAATCTACTGTATCATCTTTGAGTATGTTTTGAACATTCAATAGTTTAATTCCTGATTTTGTGAATTGCCATACTCTTATGCCTGGACCTTCTTGAAAAAATGCTACTTCCCCCAATCTAAACCATTGCCAATTCTTAGGTATATTGTAACATAATGTTTTAATTTCATTTTTTTCACTGGCTATTAGTGGCTTATACTTTCTTTTAGAAGTCAATTCACTCTTTTCATTTTCTATTAATTTCAAAAAGTGCTCTTTATCTAAAATTTCATTTTTTGAAGGCTCAACTAATTTGCCTTGAAAAGCTTCTTGTAAAATGGCTTGGTTAAGGTTTTCGAGTTGGGTGAGTTGGTCAGCAAAAAGCTTATCTGCTTCAATTTCTTTTTCAACCAACTTCTTTTCAAGCTCAATAATTTCTCTTTGCTTTTCAATGCTTGGCACTGTTACCATTACATCAGCAATCCTAATCATTGGCAAACTCACATTTGCCATTCCTTTCATTTGTGAAACCAATAATTCCTCTCTGTTCCAATGCA
>MTCR01000015.1 GCA_002212725.1 Sphingobacteriales bacterium TSM_CSM
AAAAAAACCCGGAAATATGTTTACCGGTACTTCTTCGGAAGCCGAGTAAATTTTGCGCAGTTGGTACTGCCCTGCTTCGGACAGGGTAAACACCGTTACCGTTTGGTCGTTAGGCTGTACTATCCAGTATTCCCGGACGCCGCTTTCTTCATACAGGCGGTATTTTTCGTTCAGGTCTTTTTTAATGGTTGCAGGCGATACAATTTCAATAATGAAATCGGGAGCGCCAAGGCAGCCGCGCTCGTCTAACTTGGCAGGGTCGCAAATAATGCAAATATCGGGTTGTACTACGGTAAATATCTGGTTATCGGGGCTTGATTTCTTCTTATCCGGCAACCGCACGTCAAATGGCGCATGATAGATTTTGCAGTTTGATTTGTGCAGGTAAACGGCTATCTGTTTAGCCAATTCTCCCGAAATTTGCTGATGCCGTCTGTTTGGTGCGGGCGACATTTTGAATATTTTACCCTTTATCAGTTCTAATTGTTCTTCAAATGTCCATTGCAGGTAATCGGCGTAGGAGTAGCAGCTGTTGGGGTCTATGGCGGCAATATCGGTTATCATGGTTAACTATGTTTTAAATTAAACATTTTACTATTCTGAAAAAACTTCTTCCAAATGTATGGAAAAACCCGGAAATATGTTTACCGGTACTTCTTCGGAAGCCGAGTAGATTTTGCGCAGTTGGTACTGCCCTGCTTCGGACAGGGTAAACACCGTTACCGTTTGGTCGTTAGGCTGTACTATCCAGTATTCCCGGACGCCGCTTTCTTCATACAGGCGGTATTTTTCGTTCAGGTCTTTTTTAATGGTTGCAGGCGATACAATTTCAATAATGAAATCGGGAGCGCCAAGGCAGCCGCGCTCATCTAACTTGGCGGGGTCGCAAATAATGCAAATATCGGGTTGTACTACGGTAAATATCTGGTTATCGGGGCTTGATTTCTTCTTATCCGGCAACCGCACGTCAAATGGCGCATCAAATACTTTACAGTTTTTTTTATAAAGGTAATTAGCAATTTGTCTGAACAATTCCCCCGAAATTTGCTGATGCCGTCTGTTTGGCGCTGGCGACATTTTGAATATTTTACCCTTTATCAGTTCTAATTGTTCTTCAAATGTCCATTGCAGGTAATCGGCGTAGGAGTAGCGGCGGTTGGGGTCTATGGCGGTAATATCGGTTATCATGGGTTGTTGTTTTATACAAAGATAGGGCAAATTTTAAAAGTCTGCAACAGCTTTTATATGCAATTTTAGTGCGTTGCTTTTTGCTGCCGCAAGGAGTCGAGCAAAGCAGTAATATATTGCGCATAAAAACGATGCCCTGCATTGTTAAGATGTCCGTTGGGCATGGGCAGGTAGTAATCGGAACTGAGGTTTGGCGGCAGGTGCAACTGTATGCCGGGCAACTTCTTCTGGTAGCGGTTTAAAACCCGTTGGGCAGTAAAATCGGCCTCGTCAATGGTAGGAATGAGCAGAAGTAGAAAGGCTGCTTTGTTTTGCCGGGCTATTTCTTCAATTTGGTGCAGGTAATGTACAGAAACGGGTAGTTTAAACCAATCGGCAGGTTGAGCGGCAATGAGGTTGCGCATTACATACCAAATAAGCGTGGTGGTTCGGTAACGCGCACAAAATTGTTTCACCGGGTTGTGTTTGTTGTTCCAAAGCGTATAGTGGTCGGCAACAAAGCGGTAGGCCTCCTGCGCCGAAGAAAAAGGCGGTGCGGTGCCTTTTAAAAATTCGGGAGGATAACCGATGAGGGCACCGGCATTTGTCCAGTAAAACAACTGGTAGCCGGCCTGTACCGGTCGGGTGTCGTACATCAGGTCATTGCCGGTAAAAAAAGTACAAACCACTACATCGGGCTGCACCAAGGGAGTATATAGCCGGGCAATTTCGGCATATTGGGCAGGGTCGGTGCCGGGTATTCCGGTGTTAAGGCACCTGAAACGGGAATTTTGGTTGAGTAAATCGGCAAAACTTCGCTCCAGGGGTTCCGCGCCGCCGCCCCAGGCAAAGCTATCGCCCAACAGCAGTATGGTTTGCTTTGCGGTATCGGTTTTTTCATTCAGTTCAGCCGTTCTGAAACCAAGGCTGTTAATGCAATAGGGCGGTTCATCTTGGGGGTTATGGCGGTAATATGCCTCGGCATTGGCTACGTAGAGTCCAAGATTATTGGTATAGAAATCTTTTGTTTCAACCAACGAGTCGGCAGGGGTCAGGTACCAGCCCCGCTTTGCCAGCCCGGGTTGAAACCCAAGGTAGTACAGCCACATTTCGGTAACATAAAGCGCTGCCATACTAAACAGCAGTAAAAATACCAGCAGGGTAAGTTTTGGATATTGGCGAAAAAAGAACCTGCCCCTGTTTACCATATGGAAAAACGGATTAGAATTACTCGGCAGCTGCTCCTATGAATACTGATGACACCTTTTTACGGGTAAAAGTAAACACCAGTCCGCCATAAACCGAACCTGCCACCACATAAGCGGTATCGCTCAAAGACGGGTCTATATATGCTTTGTAGGCATTTGTAACCTCGTCTAAGGTACTGCCAATACCCACATTAGTTTTGGTTTTAAGGCTAGAAGGCGGGGTTATGGTAATGCTGCCAATGGTAAAATTATTTTCGCTTTGCCCGCTCATGTCCAGTATAATGCCTTTGGCTTTATAACTCCATTCCTGATGGGTAAGTCCATCGGCTTCCCAAACTGTTGCTTTCGATTTTTCATCGGGTTTACCCAATTGTGAAAGCACTTCGGTTTGTGGCAAGCCCAGTTTCAGGTTGCCCAGACTTTCATTGTTCATGAGGTCAAAGGCGGCATCTGCATTATGAGTGGTTTCAGGGGCGGCTTCAGTACCGGCGGCTGCTTCATTTTGTCCGGTAGCTGTATTCGCTGTTGGAGCGGCGGATTCCGAGTGGTTGTCGGCGGGTTGTTGTTTGCAGGCACTTAAAGTAAGGAAAATGAGGCAGATGAAAAGCGTCGGGTATGGCATATTTTGTCTTGTTTGCTTGTTTAACAGGTATAAAAAACGCATAAACATAGTGAATTATTGGAAAAGCAACTGCATTTGTGGAATTGAAATTGGCGATTAGTAAACAACAGGCTGTAAAATGGGCAGTTACTTACCCCAAAGAATGCTTCTACATTTCAACTTCCTCCAAATTCGTGCCAACAAACCCCCAGTTGGCAGGGTTCAGGTTGTAGGGTTGCCGGTGGCGTATGGCATCTAAGGCGGCAAATACCACAACATCAATGCCCAGCCCGGGGCGTTTTTCGAGGAATTTTACTTTTTGTGCGGCTGTGAGCGAAGTCCACCCGTCTTGGTGGTGAATATGGTAGGCACAAGCTTTTGCCGGAAGCAGTACCTGCCGGTAGCCCAATGCGGTAGCCGCGGCAATACCCATGGTATCAATATGTACAGAATAGATGTCTAATTCGGGGTAGCCTTGTATGGCTTCCCAAGCCGGTTTAGCAAGCAGGGTAAAGTCGCCGCAGGCATCGGTAACCAGATGTAAAAAGTACAGCAGGGGCAGTTTTTTTCTGACCAATCCATTCAGCAGGCGGGTTTGGTCTGCATTTATTACCCAGTTCAGCAAGGTGAGCAACAGGCGGTTCCGGCTGAGGCGCTGGGTAATATGTTTGCTGCACCAATGCAGCAATTCGGGCAGCGGGCGGTTGAGGCGGAGTACATCGCCGGGCACGTCGCAGCGGTCGGCGCGGTAGCAACAATCGGGTTTCAGGTCTTTCCGGGCCAATATTTCAAACAATTCATCGGAAAACAGCAAATCTATATTGGTACAAAGCACAAACTGCCCTTTTGCCCTTCTGATGCCCACATTTTTGGCTGTCATTTGGTAAAGCGGAATGTTGTTTGCATTGGCATACTGTTGGTGCAATTGTGGCGGAACGGTTATGTAGCGCACCCGAAGCGGGCAGCCGGGAGGCGGAGCGGGCAATATGCGGTGCAAAGGCGGATTTTGCGGCGGCGGGTTCCACTCCACTATAATGAGTTCGGCGGACAGGTTAAATCGGGTGCATTGAGTAATTAAACCATTTACAAACAAGGTAGTACGGGGCAGCAAATCCTGCCCGTGGTTGTCGTTGCGCGAGGTTACCACTATAGACAAATAAGGAGCGGCATTACCATTCATACGGCAAAGATAAGGCAAATTGCGGTTATCAGGGCAGATTTATAAGGAGGTACTTAGTTTGTACTTATTTAGGTTATACCTATGTTGGTGATGTTCTTAACTGAATTCCTTTCAATTTACCGCAAAGAACGCAAAGTTCCGCAAAGTCTTTTATGCTCTTTGGTCAATGATTCCAATTAGCAGGGAACAAAGAAAATGCCATGATTTACAGATAGCACCTAAATAGTTAGCTTAGTTTTAATATTGGCTCAAATAGTAACTGTTGGTAGGCGCATGGTAGCGAATAACCGGCGGAAACTGCTGCAAACTGATGTAGAGATAGCGAAGATACGGCACATCGGCTAAAAAGAAGGGTTTGGCCAACAACCCGAAGGCCGATGCAGCCCAACCCGTTTGGGGTTTCTGCAACTGCTGCTGCAAACGGCTAAATTCTTGCTGTACCTGCAAGGCAACATCGGTTGGCAGGGTTGCGGAAGCAGCAGCGCCGGCGGTAATAGGCCGAAATACGGTAAACAAGGGTTCGCGCTCCCAAAATTTGCCCAACAAGCCCAAATGTGGCAAATGCGGGAAAGCAGGCGGAAAACACTGTCCGGTATCATTCCAGAGGAATTTACGCCAGAACATATGCTCCGGAAGCAGCAACTGCATGGCTTGAAGGAGTGAAACAGATGCAAATCTGGTTTTATTCCACCTATATTGAGGCAACGATGAACTGTTATCCGTGATTTCGGGTTGATGCGCCCCGGTTCCGGTTATCCAGTTTACCTGCCCGAAACCCGAAAAAATTTGTGCTGCCATGTGCAACACATAACTTTGGTAAATTATGCCAATTTTCGGGGTATAATTAATAATAGTGCCGCTGCTGTTTTGAATGCCTGTTTGCAACAGGTCTGTTATATCGGCTGCGTTTTCGGGACAGGTAAAATAATGAACATCGGGTATGTTTTGAAGCATTGCCTGTACCTGTGCAGAAAAAGGCATTCCGATGCCGGCTTTACCCGGCGCTACAATATTTACCTCCAGATTTGGGTAATGCTGCACAGCCAAAGATTGTATCGTTTGCAACAGGTTTTCTGCCGTATCTTGCGGCATAAAGGGCAACACAACGCTAATTTTGGGATAATTATGCAAAGGCGCAAAAATCTTTTCGGCAACGGCGGCAAGGCGGTAGTAGCGGGTAAATTCAGGCATTTCACTATACACCACATCTGTTGTTGCTGCCATTTTAATGGCTACGCCCTTTGTATTGCAAATAATATTCAGCACGTTCGGCACCATTTCCTGCCCAAAATACAGGGCTGCACGATTTACCGGCCGGGTGGTAAGAACAAAAGGTGTGGTTATTTGCTGCGGGGTTTTGGTGCCATACAAATCAACGGTATAATCATAATTTTCAATAAAACTGGCAAGCCGGCTGAGTGATTGCGGCAGCAATTCAAAACTGGCATCGTAAACGGCTGTTGCACTGTTTAAAGTCACAAAACGGTATGCCCGCTGTGCTTGCTGCAAGGGCACCTGAAACAGCCCTTTGGTAATGCTGTTGGTTCCCGGCTCGCCGGAATTGGTAGTAAGCGAAAGCCTTGGAAACACAAAATACCTGCCCGAATGTATAAGATATGCAATAAAATATTTTTTCCAAGAATGTTCCGACCACTGTCTTAAATAATTGGGATACAGGTTGTTTTGTTGGTCAAAAACGGGGTTTTGGTTGAGCCAATGTTCAAAATATTGCCAATGCCGGGCAGTCCATGCTTGTCCCCACGAAGAGGCCACCTGCATAAAATACACATCAGAGCCGTCGTCAAGGGGTATAAAGGGGTAAAAACCATTTTCTGCAATTTCGTAGTGGTAGAGCGAAATTCCGGCAATTTGTTCACAGGGTTCATAAAATTCTATTGCCCGTTGTGCGTAGTGGTAATACCAGGGCGATACTTGCAAATCATCTTCCAGCAAAATAATGCTGCCATACTGCCGGGTTAACTGTCCGCAGGTGAGAATGTGTTGCTTTAGCCCCAAATGCTGTTGCTGCAGTATAACCTCTTTAGGTCCAAACCGCCACTCAAAACCTTGTGCAATGGCAATTACCTGTTCATTGTGCGGTGAATGGTCAATGCTGATTACCAAAGGCACCGGCAACGTTTCCTGATGCGGGTAATTTGCGGCAGCAATGCCCTGCAACAGTCTTTGCAGGCAGGCAGGGCGGTTGTAAGCCGGTACAACTATGGCAGGAACAGGCAGCGGCATAAACAGGTTATAAAAAACGAAAGCAAAACTACAAAATTACCGCTGTGTTTGGTTAATTAACCGGAGTAAATGATCGGCATATTTTTGGTGTCCCGAATTATTGAAATGCCCGTCGGCAGGGGTGGCAACGTAATCGGCGGGGGTTAGGTTGTAGGGTAAGTAAAAAGCAATTTCGGGAAAAAGGAGTTTTTTCAGCAATTTTTCATCGGGATTTACGTCTGTGTACATCGGAATAACCGATAAAAAAAACCTGGAATTATTTTCTTTACACAATTGTTCAATACGCCGCAGGTATTGAACTGAAACTGAATAGCGCTGTTTTTTAATTTGCGGATGTTGGCTTAGCAACTGCTTAACGCGGGCACTGTACGGGTTAATAAGCCCGGCTTTTGACAGTAAAAACCATAGCTGTGTGCCAATACGGGTTTTTGCGCAAAACCGGCTGAAAGGGCTGTTATCGGCAGGAATAAGCATGGCATCTTTTGCAAACTGCCATGCATCTTGAGGGGAAACATAAAAGCCGGCCGGAAATGCATTTAGCCAACCGGCATTTGTAACATACCAGGGGGGCTGGTTTGCAAGCGGTTGGCGGGGGTAAAACAGGTTGTCGTTGCCAAGGTAATAGTTTACACACACCACATGTGGTTTAAGAACAGGTATCCACAGGCGGGCAATGGCTTCATACTGTGCAGGGTCTGCGCCAACCATACCGGTATTAAACATGCACAGGTTATTGGCAAGCAATATATCGGCAAAGCTGTTGGTAATGGGCTGTGCAGAACGCCCCCAGGTGTAAGAATCGCCCAACAGTAAAACTTTGGGTTTATCAGTATTATAATTTTTAAAATTAATACTTCTGAAACCCGAAGAGTTTACCGGTTCTGTGATGTAACGCAAAATGGCAGAATCGAGCGCATCGGGGTTTGTTTTTTGCTTTACACCCGAAATGTAGCGTCCAAAAACAGATTTATCGGTTACAAGGGGGTTGTTTAAGGCAATAAAATCGTTGCAGGCTTGCAAAACGGTTAAATCCAGCGTATCGGAACGGGTAACTGGATTTCTTTTAACTATATGTTGCTGTAAATTATTTTGCATATAAGCGCTAACCGCCATAATGCCGTCAGAATCTGTTGCATAATCAGTTCTTAGTATAACTGAATCTACTTCCCACAAATCGGTTTGTCTGGCAATGCCCCGTTTAAATCCGTTTTTTTTAAGTGTTGTTTCAGCAATCAGCAGCAGAAACATGCTGATAAGCAATCCAAACAAAGAGGCGGTTAATTTGGGACGGCGGTTAAAAAAATGCTTTTTACCTGTTTGCTGCATGTAATTAATTGGTTGTATCTGTTTTTACCAAGTCATAGTCAGCAAGGCATTCTGCCATAATTTCTCCCCAAAGGCGGTAGCCGGCGGGGTTGTTGTGTCCGTCTATTGGCCAGTACAAAGCTACGGCTTTTTCGTTTTGCCCGTTCAATTGCGGGGAGTTTAAAAATTCATCATACAGGTTAATGCTTAAAAGCGAAGTGTCGCGGCTAATACGGAGGTAAACATCCTGCAACCGTTGTGCAGCACCCGATAATTCATCGAGGTAGGGGTTGAAAACCACTACAAGGGTAAAATTTTCTTTTTCCGATAATTTTTTAAAATCATAAATAGTATTTAATATTACATCCTTTGCCTTTTGGATGGCTTTTTCGTATTCGGCCTGTTTGTAGTAATATGTAGTGTAATATCTTAACACATCATGAATAAAATGGCGGAAAATAATGCTGGTTTCACACAACATTTCCCATAGTGGCGGTTGCCGGTACTGCACCCTACCGCCCGGTTTAAAACGCTCCATACCACCTCGTATAATAATATCGCCTATATCGCTGGTATTGATGGCCAGCAGTACCGTTTTGGGTCTGTATGGAAGCAGGGTTTCTTTAAAACTCATGTATGCATATACAACATCATTGCCACTTATGCCACCGTTAAGGGTGCAAATTTGTTCGGAAACGGGTTTATGGTTGTTGTAGCTGCGCTCCATTTCTTTAAGCCAGGTAGAGTCCTGATGTGTGCCTACACTTTCGGTAAAAGAATCGCCCAATGCCACTGTCAGATTGGGGCAATCAATAACGGCGAGCGGTTCTTTATCGGCAAAGCCAATGGAATTATAACAATGCAGGTAATTGTACTCAGTTTTTCCGTCGGTATAGGTTTGAAAAGGGCGGTTGTTTACCAACCAACAATTGCCGTTCAGGCAAAAAAAGCGTTTGTAAGTATTGCGGTGCAAGACAGTGCGGTAGGGCGAATAGTTGTAAAACTGCCCGTTTTTTTCAAAATAGGTGGCTTTCCATTGCAAACCATATTTCAGAAACAACTCTAAAAGGAATAGAAAAATAAGACTGCTGCCCGAAAAAACCCGGATATTGGCAAGCGCATCGGGCGAAAACAGGTGCAAGCGGTTTGCCAGCCTTAGCGCCCATGTAATAAACAACCATGCCGTTATATATAACAAAATGGTGGTAATAATACTGGTAACGCCAAAGTAAGCCCAATACAAATGGTATGCCATGAGCAGCAGGTAAAGCATAGGCGGCAGCTTTTTTGCCGCAAGCAACACAAATTTTCTGCTAATCATGGTTTACAGTTCATGGTTACTAAAAACATAGGCGGGCAACATAGAACAAACGGTTTTGTGCAAATGTAGAAAAGAAAACAGCTACTCAAACAATTTTAGTCTTGCCAATTTAATATTGCCTGTTATTGACTTGCCTGAGTGCATTTAACCATTTATCAACCTTAACAAGTGTTGGGCATACTTTTTATGCCCCGAATTGTTAAAATGCCCGTCGGTAGGTGTATGAAAATAATCTTCGGGTGCCAGATTTTGCGGCACATGAAATTGAATATCCGGAAACCACTTATTGAGTTGCTGCAAATCGGGTTTAATCTGTTTGCGGTCCGGAATGAGCGATAAAATGAAATCCGCCCCGGCATTTTTACAAAGTTGTTCAATTCGGCAGAGGTATTCTATGGAAACAGGTTGTTCAAAAGGCTTTGCCTGTTCAAATTGCTCAAGTAACTGCAAAATATCTGGCGGGGGTTGTTTTTTAACCCAACCAATTTTAAGCAGCAAGTGCCAAAGTTGTGTGCCAATGCGGGTTTTGCTGCAGAATTGGTTAAAAGTGCCGGTATGTTGCGGTATGGCATACAAATATTCAATATAGTGTGTGGCTTGTTTGAGTTCACTAAAATAAGGTTTATCTGTTTTTGAATAAATTCAGATATATTTCGTAACTTTATAGCTCAAAAATATCCCTGATAGTCCATGTTCAAACGCAACGACAA
>MTCR01000014.1 GCA_002212725.1 Sphingobacteriales bacterium TSM_CSM
AAAAATACTGGCTCGGCAACAGCAAATACATGCAGGGCATGATTGCCCTTGCCCTTAACCGGCAAACACGCGGCGACAACAAAACAGCCTTTGCCATTATGGAATCGCTTAAACAAAACGCCACCCGCAACCCCGAAATGGGCATGTACTACAAAGACAATGCCGGCGGCTGGTACTGGTATCAGGCACCTATTGAAACACAGGCCTTGCTCATTGAAGCGTTTAATGATGTTACTAAAGACGAACAATCGGTAGAAGATATGAAAGTGTGGCTGCTTAAACAAAAGCAAACACAAGACTGGAAAACCACCAAAGCCACTGCCGAAGCCTGTTATGCCCTGTTGCTTACCGGCGATAACTGGTTAGCCAGTGAACAGTTGGCTACTATTACCGTGGGTAAACAAACCCTTAACCCCGCCAAAATGCCCGAACTGAAAGCCGAAGCCGGAACCGGTTATTTTAAAACCACCTGGCCCGGCGACCAAATTACCGCCGACATGGGCAACATTGCCGTAAACAAACCCGATAAAGGCGTAGCCTGGGGCGCTATGTACTGGCAATACTTTGAACAACTTGACAAAATTACCGCTGCCGAAACTCCGCTGGCAATTAAAAAACAGTTGTTTCTGGAAAAAAACACGCTTTCGGGCAAACAACTGGCGCCGCTTACCAATGGCGCAACCCTTAAAGTAGGTGATGTGGTAAAAGCCCGCATCGAAATTAGGGTTGACCGCGATATGGAGTATGTTCACCTGAAAGACATGCGGGCATCGGGCTTTGAACCCATGAACGTTATTTCTACCTACCGGTGGCAAGACGGGCTGGGGTACTACGAAACCACCAAAGATGCCGCCACCAATTTCTTTATGGACTGGTTGCCCAAAGGCACTTATGTGTTTGAATACCCCATGCGCGTAAGCCACAAGGGTAATTTCAGCAACGGCATTACCACCATGCAATGCATGTATGCCCCCGAGTTTAACACCCACTCCGAAGGCATACGGGTTACGGTAGAATAACCCCTGATGGCTACAGACGCACCAACCAATACGGCCGGTACAAGCACAGTACCGGCCGTATTGGTTTAACAAAGAACCCAAGGTATTGCCGGGTTTGCATTGTATGCCCACTGCAAAGCCAAAAACCCTGCCCGCAAAATAATATATTCAAGTATAAAGCCAAAGGTCACCCGGCTTTAACACCTCATGCTCTCCTTTGCTGCCCGTTTTGCTGCCCCAAGCTTATTTTTATTTAGAAAAACTCTAAACAAGAGAACTTTTTTTGCAGAGAACCGTTATCTTTGTAATAAAATTAAGCACACAATGGAAGAACTGAAACTGCCGGTTTACCTTGATAACAGCGCCACTACCCCGGTTGACCCGCGGGTATTGGAAACTATGCTGCCCTATTTTACCGAAAACTTTGGCAATGCCGCCAGCCGCAACCACTCTTTCGGATGGGTAGCCGAAGAAGCCGTTGACTATGCCCGCGAACAGGTGGCACAACTGATTAATGCCAACCCCAAGGAAATTATTTTTACTTCGGGCGCTACCGAAGCCATTAACCTGGCAATTAAAGGCGTGGCCGATATGTACGCCAAACAGGGCAACCACATTATTACCGTAAAAACCGAGCACAAAGCGGTTATAGATACCTGCAAAAACCTGCAAAAAAAAGGTATTGACATCACTTTTCTGGAAGTACAACCCGACGGGCTTATTAACCTCGAAGAACTGGAAAAAGCCTTTACCCCCAAAACCATATTGGTTTCGGTTATGTTTGCCAACAATGAAATAGGCGTTATTCAGCCCATAGAAGAAATTGCCCGCATAACCCATAAACACGGCGCTCTGTTTATGACCGATGCTACTCAGGCAGCAGGTAAAATACCTATTGATGTGCAAAAAACGGGCATAGACCTTATGACCTTTACCGCCCACAAAATGTACGGCCCCAAAGGCGTGGGCGCCCTGTATGTGCGCCGTAAAAACCCCCGCGTTAAAGTTACCGCCCAAATAGACGGCGGCGGACATGAGCGCGGCATGCGCTCGGGCACCCTTAATGTGCCGGGTATTGTGGGTTTTGGTAAAGCCGCCGAACTTTGCCGCCTTGAAATGGATACCGAAAGCAAACGCCTGTCTGAACTGCGCGATAAGTTGGAACAAGCCCTGCTCAAACTGGAAGAAAGCTATGTAAATGGCAACACGCAACACCGCCTGCCCCATATCTCCAACATATCTTTTAAATATGTTGAGGGCGAGGGGTTAATGATGGGTTTTAATAAAAACATAGCCGTTTCATCGGGGTCTGCCTGTACTTCGGCCTCGCTTGAACCTTCTTATGTATTGGTAGCCCTTGGGCTTGATGACGAGTTGGCGCACTCTTCCATACGTTTCAGCCTGGGCAGGTTTACCACCGAAGCGCAAATAGACTACACCATTGAACAGGTTGCCAACGCAGTAAACCGAATGCGGGAACTTAGCCCGCTTTGGGAAATGCACAAGGAAGGGATTGACCTTAAAACCATTCAATGGTCAGAACACTAAAAAAAACAAGAATACACACAGCAAATATATTCCCATAATTACTTTTTCCTTTCAAAACAAACAATAATATGGCATACTCCGATAAAGTTTTAGACCACTACAACAATCCCCGCAATGTGGGCACGCTTGACAAAAGCAAAAAAAGTGTGGGAACCGGCCTGGTAGGCGCCCCCGAATGCGGCGACGTAATGCGCCTGCAAATTGAAGTAGATGAAGAAACCGGCCTTATTACCGATGCTAAATTTAAAACCTTTGGCTGCGGCTCTGCCATTGCCTCTTCTTCATTAGCTACCGAATGGCTCAAGGGTAAAACCGTTAACGAAGCGCTTACCATAGACAACATGGATATTGTGGAAGAACTGCACCTGCCGCCGGTAAAAATTCACTGCTCGGTACTGGCAGAAGATGCCATTAAAGCCGCCATTAATGACTACCGCGTAAAAAACGGATTGGAACCCATCAAGTTTGAAGAAAGTATTATACACTAACAACTGCTTATACTCACACACACTACCGCCGGTAAAGCAGTGCGAAGAAATGCCCTCCGGCGCTCTTCTAAACTGCTTTACCTCTTCTGTTGTATGCCTCCTTATAATTTTACCGCCATGATTTACATTAGCGAAGATGCCAAAACTAAAGTGCTGGAACTAAAACGCGCCGCCAACCTTACCGATGATTTTTTCCTGCGGGTAAGCGTTGTGGGCGGCGGTTGTTCGGGGTTGTCTTATAAAATGGATTTTGACAACGAAGCACGACCTAACGACCAGGTTTTTGAAGACAAAGGCGTTAAACTGGTAACCGACCTTAAAAGTTTCCTCTACCTTTTTGATACCGAACTCAATTTTTCGCGCGGGTTAGAGGGTAAAGGGTTTTATTTTGTAAATCCCAACGCCGCCCGCACCTGTGGCTGTGGCGAAAGTTTTGCCGTTTAAGGTTGTTGTAATAGTAAAGCCTGCAAAACAGGGTTTAACATGCAAAAGACAACTAAACTCAGCGTTGTATAAGCGGATAATGTGTAAAGAACGCAAGACAAATCGCAAGGAGCGCAAAGGGTTAATCAACAATACAATTTACCGGCAATTTTCAAATGCAGGCATAAAAAAACCGGACTTTTGTTAAGACCGGTTTTTTTGTTGGTTGCGGGAGCAGGACTCGAACCTACGACCTTCGGGTTATGAGCCCGACGAGCTACCAACTGCTCCATCCCGCGATTTTGGAGTTGCAAAGGTACAAAATTGGGTTATATTTTCCAAACTTTTGCAACAAAATTTATTTAGTTAATGGCAGAACGCCTTTTTGGGCTTTTAGTTTACCGCTTGCCTGTAAGCCGGTTCAGCATTTTGGTAAACATGTTATTGGCATCGGGGCTTATATGCAGTAAAATTACAAGGGTTACAAATACCCCGCCCACCACCGCCGAGCGCACTGCCAAATCGAGTGCTACATGGGGCAAGCGGGGCAGCAACAGGTTTACCCCCCAGGTAATGCCGGCAACCAAAAAAGCGCCGGCGGTATGCAGGGTAAATGGCTGCATCTTCATAACCGCCCAAATAAACAGATATTTTACCAGATTAAACACAAACAGCGCTATTACCGATGCCAGTGCGGCGCCGGTAATGCCCCAACGCGGTATAAGCAGCAGGTTGGCGCCAATGGTAAGGGTTACCAACAACAACATCATAAAAAGGTGGTAGCGGTAGTATTTTGAAAGGGTAATAATTTCATTGTTAATGCTGGTACTCATGTCAATGAGTTTGGCAAGACCAATAAACAACACCACGTATTTTCCTGCAGCATATACTTGCCCGTTGGGCATCAGGGCAAAAAGGTTATCAACATTTGCCCAAATACCCAGCAAGAGCAGCAACCCCACTACAGTTTGGTTGATAGAAATTCGCCGGTACAAGTTTGCCAGTGCATCCATTTCTTGCCGGGCAATCTGATGGGCAATCACCGGCGCCGATATTTGGCTTATTGCCCTTCGGGGAATTTCTATTACCGTACCTATAAACAAGGCAATGCTGTACACGCCGCCGTCGGTCAAGCCAACCATTTTTATCACCATTAAACTATCTATTTTACCTACTATCATGGCGCCTACGCTTCCCAACAGTACAAAAAAGGCATAATTTCCCATTTCGGGTATTTTTGTAAGCACTTTTGCATCAATATAAGTGGGTGTTTGCCATGCTTTCAGGTAGTGTATGTAGGTAATAATAAGCAACAAAGCCAGTGCATATACGCCTACATAACCATATAAAAGGCTGTTTTGCTGCATGTTAAGAACTGCATACAGGGTTACTGTTGCCAAAATTCCCAGCCGCACCAAAACTTCATTTATAAATGCCGGAACCACAATTTTGTGCAAACTGCGGCTGTAGCTCTCCAGCACTGTGTAGTACATCAGGCAAAAACAAAGTGGTAAAACCAAATACAGGTATTGCGAAAATAAGGCCGATTTTGCGGCAAAAAAATCTTGCAGCCAGCCCGATGTTAAGAAAAAAATTAAGGTAAACAGGGCAAAGCCAATTAATGGCACCAGCAGCAGCAAACTTAAAAAGCCGTTGTGCCTGCGCGCCTCATCTTTAAACATGGGAAAATACCGGATGCACACCGGCGAAGCACCCAACACTACAAACGGCACAACTATAGCAGCAAAATCAGCCAATCCCCGAAGCAAACCTATTTCGCCGGGTTGCAACAGTTTGGGATATAACCACAGAACATTAAGTGTGCCAATTACCACGCCAAGATATGACGTCAAAGCGCCCCTTATTCCCTGCCTTTGTATAATGCCCATGGTATATATGCGCCGTTTTAGGGCTTTAACTTTTAAAAAAGCAGCAAATTAACACAATTTCGGGCTGTTTTTCAGCAGAAATAACGCCAACAACCCCTAGCATAAGAGATTCGTATTTGTTGAGTGGCAGCTGCTTAAAATACCACCTGCTCCATATTAGCTACTTCATGTACGGTAAGCCGGCGGGTAAAGGCACGGGGGTATCCTTTGGTTTTTACTTCCTGCAGGGCTTGGGCTGCTTCGGTTTCGTTTTGGTAGGGTCCAATAATTATTTTGGTAATATCCAAATCGGCGGCATATTCAAAATACAGGTTGCCCAGTTTGGTAAAATCTTTAAATTTTTTTGACTGCGGGTTGCGCATGGCTGCAAGCTGTATAATATAGCTGTTTGAAGTAAGCCGGCGTTTGTTGAAATTAATTTGAGGCAGGTTAACGGTATTTGCTTTACCGCCTGCCAGCAAAAATGCATCGGTAAAACCGCGCTGCTTTACCGCGCCCAGTATTTCTTCTGCCCGTGCACGGCCGTAGTAAGTGCCCAGTATTACCCGTTTCCGGTTATTGGGGGCAGCTTGTACGGTTAGTGTTCCCAAATCAGACAAAGATTGCCATGTTTCAGGGTTATAGGCACTGTTTTTTACCAGCGCAAGTTGTATGTCATAAGGGGTTGTATCGTTGGGGTTAACAGGTGGGGTTTGTTGCGGCGGGTTGTTGGTTGGCGTTATTACCGTTTCGGGTATAAGGGTTCCTTCGGGTGGGGGAGGGGTGGTTTTGGTTGCCGGTGGGTTTGGCGTACTCTTGTCTGCCCCCGACAAACCATCGGGCGAGGGAGTGGCTCCATTGCCATTTTCTTCGTTCACCTCTTTTTTTACTTTTTCATAAATCTTTTTTGCCTTTCGCACCCCTTTATCCACATTTTCGCTTACTGTTTCGGCTTCTTTAGTTAATTTTTCATTGGTTTCGCCCCAGCCAATGCGGTCTTTGTTTTTGTCGTACACTACAAACAAAAAATACACCAGCAACCCAAAAATAAGTGCGCTTACAAAGGTCTGGAGGAGGTTTTTCATAATGTCCGCATCGTTAATATCCTGCTAAATGTGCAAAAAGGGTTGATTGGTATGTATTATAAAACTGCCTTTATGTGTAAAGGCAGAAACCCTGCAATGCAAAAATAAGATTTTATCGGTAATTTATCTTTATTTAGTTTTTCATGTACCGAAAACTCAAAACACAGAAAACAGGATTGATTTGGCAAAATATCTAATCCGGCTTTAGTGGGTTACCCAATTTAAAAGCGCCCTGCTTCGTTTGCCGGAGCAGGGCGCTTTTAAATGTTAAAGTACGGTATGAGCAACCTGTTACCTGCTCAGCACCATTCGGCTATGCTCTACCGCGCCGTTTTGGGTAATGAGTTGCAGCACATAAACCCCTGCCGGCAGGTTTGCGGCATTAAAGGTAAGGGTTTGCGGCACATTTGCTTCTGCAAAACCGTTAAACAGGCGGGCTACTTCCACACCGGCAGTATTGTACACCGATAGAGTGGCATTACCGCTTTGGGGCGAGCTGAATACTACCGTTGCAGCGTTGGTAAACGGATTGGGGAAAGCGTTCAGCATGGTTTCCTGTGCTGTTTTACCGCGCCCGCGGGTTTGCTTGGGCACCCAGTACCAGCCAAAGGTTTGGTTACCGGCTGCATCGGTAACGGTTACAGTGTACCAGCCGTAGGGCAAGCCCGAAATATCTTGCGTGGTAGCGCCGTTGCTCCACAGGTAGCCGTATGGCGTTACACCGCCCCCTACCGATATATCAATGGCTCCGGTTCCGCCGCCGTTATCAGCGGTTATAATGGCGCTTACAATATCTAAGGTAGTGGCAGTGGGGTTGTTGTTGTAGGCATCTTCGCTTACTACGGCTTGGCAACCCGAAGCATCGGCAACCTGCAACGACCAGGTAGCGCCATCAGATACCACTACGGTAATGGTATTGCCGTTTATGGAGTAAGTTACATATCCGCTAATGGTCCAGTCATAACTGTAAGGAGCCGTACCGCCAAGGGTAATGGTAAACACATCAAAGAAAGTGGTTACAACGCCTGCTCCCTGTGTGTTGTTGGTAATGGTAAAATCAAGCGGGCATTGTGCATATACACAAAGGCTGTTGTTGCTTACAATATTGGCGGCGGGTGGTGTATAGTTAACGGCAGCGGGGTCGGTACAGGCTTCGTATTGGCAACTGCCGTCGTCAACGGTGGCAAACGGGTTGTAGTTAACGGCAATAGCATCGGTACAGCCGGTAGTACCGCAGCCGCCCTGATTGCAGTTATATGCTACCGCCACAGAACCCTGGCAGGCAGCAGGCGAGCCGGGCAGGTTGGCATTAAAAGTAACACTGCCTGCGGTGCAGTTGGGGGCAGTGTAGGTTGCGCTGCCCACATTGCTCTGCACAGCACCCGTAGCGGGGTTTACCCACGTAACAGTGGCGCTGCACGATGCTGCAACTGCTGCCGTGCAACCGCCCGATTGAGTAACGGTAATGCTGATGTTGGGGTAAACCGCTACCATAAACTCGCCCGATACACCGGTGCAGCCGGGTACGCCGTCTAAGCGGGCTTTCAAATACCATACAGTGGCTGTACAGCCGTTGTTGGCGGGCAATATGCCGGTAAATACGGTTCCTCCGGTATAGGCATCAAACCCTGCCGAAGTGCTGTAAACCCAGGTTACAGAGCCGCCGGTATAGTCATTATCGGTTACGCCGCCGGCAAAATACTCAACAGGTTGCCCCGAACAAACCGCCGTGCTGTTAACGTTTTGCGTTCCGTTAAGCACCGAACATTCAATAATGCAATCGGGTATATCGTAGGCGGCAGTGGCATTGCAGGCGGCATTGGTGGCATCGGTTACGGTAATGCTGCCAACGCCCGGGCTTCCGGTTAAGCCTGTTATGGTATAAGTTTGGGCAGATCCGGCGGCATAAGTGCCGTTGTAACCGGTTCCGTTTACCGTTACCACAAACCCGGTGCCGGCAGGGCTGGTAACATCAAACGATACCGAAAGGTCATACACGCCATTGCCCGAACACGATGCCGATGCAAACAGGCTGCCAATACTGCAAGGCAGTGTACAATCGGGCACTACATAAGAAGCCAGTTCAGAGCAAAGCCCGTAGCCGGCATCGGTAATGGTTACGGTGTTGGTGGTAAGGCCGTTTCCTTCGGGCAAATCGTTTATAGTAAAGGTTTGCGTGGTACTTCCCGAATAAGTGCGCACATAATCGTTGCCGCCAACCGTTACAACATAGGTGGCGCTTACAGGGTCAACCACGGTAAAGGTAACGGTAAGGTCGTACAGCAACTGGCTGGTGCAGGTAGTGGAAATGTTGATGTTGCTGATGTTGCAGGTAATGTTTTGCCAGGTGTTCAGTACGTTGCTGGTGTTGTTGGGGTAGCAGTCGTACAGGGCATCAACCGAAGCGCTGAAATCGGTAACTCCGGCAAAAGAGTCGTAGGGACAAAGCGTACCCAGGTTCTTTTTAACCAGCGTTTGGTCTTGCGTGCCGCCGGTGCAAACACTGCCTGCCCATTCGGAGCCGGGGTCAAAGCCAATGGTGCCAATTACATCGGCATTCAGATTGGTTACTTCGTTGAGCAGGGCTACGGCATCATCGCCATTATAATTCAGGCTTGCCGAAGATTGGTCGGGAACCAATCCGTCAAGAAGGGCATCGGCATGGCAAAGCAGGAAGTACTCGCCGTTGGCCAATATGCCGCTTAGCGGAATGGTACTGTTAACCGCCGTATTACCATTGTTATATAATTGCACCGAATAGTTTGACAGGTCAACATCGGCGCCGGTGCCGTTGAAAATTTCCACACATTTGTTAAAGCCGGAACCCTCAACATAACCCGAAAATGCCAGATCGGGACACGGTTGCGGGCCGCTGTCGTTATCGGTAATGGTAACGGTAATGGTGGCTATGGTTCCGATGGCTGCGCTGTTTCCGCCCGCCGGGCTTTGGAGGGTAAATATGAGTGTTTCATTGGTTTCTGCATCGGTATCGTCAACAATGGTAAGGGTTACGCATTGGTTGGCGCTGCTTCCCGCCGGAAAGGTAACGGTTTGGGTAGTGTAGGTGGCAACATCGGTGCCGTTAAGGGCACTGCCGCCGGTTAGCGCCACTGCTACCGAGGTGGCGTTTATGGCATCGGGGTTATTGATATCTACACAAAGGCTGTATGTGCCGGCCGCTTCATCAACAGAGGCTGCCGGAAGCAGGAAAGCAACCGTAGTGGCAGGTTG
>MTCR01000012.1 GCA_002212725.1 Sphingobacteriales bacterium TSM_CSM
AAAGGAACTATGTCACTGATGCGATTATTACTAAGCGATAATTCTGTTATTTGTGTTAAGTCTTTTAAAGGAGCTATGTTGCTTATCATATTATTACTAAGAAATAAATTTGATACCTGTTTTAAGTCTTTTAAGGGCACAATGTTGTTAATCTGGTTGTTGCTCAGCCATAGCCTTGCCAGTTGTTTTAACCCCCTTAAAGGTTCTATGTCATTTATTTTATTATTGCTAAGAAATAAATTTGTTAAATGTATTGAGTCTGTTAATGGTACTATGTCATTTATTTGATTGGAATAAAGGACTAAAGTTTTCAATTGTTTCAAATCCCTCAAGGGAGATATATTAGCTATCCATTGTTCTGCGCATACAAACACGCGAAGGGCTTTAAGTTTAGCTATACCTACCGGCAGTTTATGTAACTTGTTGTCTCCTCCTTTATTTCCGCTTTCTTTCCTTTCAATTGTTTTTTTATCCTCACTCCATTCCCACCAACCATTACTTAATATCAATTCTTCCAAATGAATCAGGTTAAATAGTTCTGGCACCTTTTCAAGGTCAGTCAACCAGCATTTACCAAGGTCTAAGCGCTTCCACTTTTCGGCTTTGGCTTGTGCTATCAGTTTATTAGCTTGCAGTATCATATTATTTATTTTTATAATTTGTTTTTTATGTCTGTATGTTTACCAAACAATTACCCCCTCCTTTATACAAAAACAAGCCTGAAACTTAGATTGCTGGGCAGTATTCGTATAAGATGTGGCATAGTTGTAAAACGTCTTATGATGTAGGGGCAAAGTTAATAAAACCGTACAAATTTACAAGCCGCTGGGAATTTTTTCATTTTAGGGCTACAGGATTTATTCGCCATTTTTGTGTCTCACAAACAATACCACCTCCCCGCCGGCGAAAAACGCCGCTAAAACAGCCACTGCTGCCGCAGTTCATGCTGCTTATCTGTAAAAAATTGCGCTTATTTTTATGAATTGCTGCTACCTTTGCAGCCAACATGCCTGTTTTGAAATAACGAAAACCATAGCTACCCATGTCCGAAAACCCACTCTTCATTCACCCCGATATTACCCGGGCCGAAACCCTGCCGGCCTGGTTTTACCGCAACCCGCAACTTTTTGAGTTGCAAAAACAGCAGGTATTTGCCAAAACCTGGCAATGGGTTGGCCATGAGCACTTATTACCGCTGCCCGAATGGGTTTACCCCTTTTTGTTTATGGAGCATTTTGTAGAAGAACCCATGCTGCTGGTAAGGCAAAAAAACGGGCAAACATTAAACCTCAGCAACGTGTGTACGCATCGGGGAAATATGTTGTATCAGGAGCCGGCGCAGGTACAACAACTCATTTGCCGTTACCACGGCCGCCGTTTTTATCCCGACGGGCAGTTTAAATCTATGCCCGAATTTACCGGTGTGCAGCAATTTCCGCGCCCCTGCGACAGTTTGCACCGGTTTCCGTTGGCGCAATGGGGGCCGTTTTTGTTTACCTCCATACAACCTGCCTTCGGGCTGCAGGAAATCATCGGGCAAATGCAACTTAAAGTCGGGTTTTTACCCCTGCATCAGTTTGTTTTCGATAAAAGCCGAAGCAAAGATTACCTTGTTCATGGGCATTGGGCGTTGTATTGCGACAACTACTTGGAGGGTTTCCACATTCCGTTTGTACACCGCGATTTAAATGCTGCACTCGATTATGGAAACTACACCGTAGAAACGGGCAATTTTTACTGCCTGCAAACCGGCTACGCCAACAACGCCGCCGATGCCTTTACCTTGCCGCCCGGGCATCCCGATTTTGGGAAACAAGTGGCCGCCTATTATTTTTGGGTGTTTCCAAACATGATGTTTAACTTTTATCCCTGGGGTTTATCGGTTAATATCGTAAAACCGGTTGCCCCTGCCCGCACGCGGGTGTCGTTTCTTACCTATGTATATGATGAGCGCCGGCTCGATACCGGCGCCGGCGCCTTGTTAGACAAGGTAGAGCGCGAAGACGAGTTTGTGGTGGAAAGTGTGCAAAAAGGCATTCAGTCGGTGGCTTACCAAACCGGCCGCTACTCGCCGGCACGCGAGCAGGGTGTACATCATTTTCACCGCCTGCTGACGCAGTTTTTAAACGGTGAGGCGGGGGTTTAGCCTTGTGTGTTTAACTTTTTTGCCCTTCCATACCGCTCAATTCAGTTGTTTTTCTGATTTTTACTCCCCTGTAAGGAGGAACTTTGCCATACACGCACATTGTCATTTGCTTCACAATGTACTTATTTAGGTTGTACCTTTGTTGGTGATGTTTTTCACTTAATTTCTTTCCTCTTACCGCAAAGAACGCAAAGTGTTGCGCAAAGTTTTTTTGCTCTTTGGTTAATGCTTCCAATCAGCAAGGAACAAAAGAAAATGCCGGGATTTACAGATAGTACCTGAATAGTTACTTTACAATAACCATCAACTACGCCTATGCAAGTTTTGTTTTTCTCAACCCCCGAAGACCTGGAGCTGTGGTTTGAAGAAAACCACCAAACTGCCTCCGAACTGTGGGTGGGTTACTACAAAAAAGGCACCAACAAAACAGCGGTAACATGGCCGCAATCGGTAGCAATAGCCATTTGCTACGGTTGGATTGACGGCATTCGCAAATCATTAGATGCCGAAAGTTATACCAACCGTTTTACCCCCCGAAGACCGGGAAGCATCTGGAGCATGGTAAACATACAAACTGCCGGGGAAATGATAAGGCAGCAACGCATGAAACCGGCAGGGTTAGCAGCTTTTGAGCGAAGGAAGGAGGAAAAATCGGGCATTTATTCTTTTGAACAGCAAAATGTAGTTTTGCCCGATGACTATCTGGCAGTTTTTGGCAACTACCCTACGGCGCAGGATTATTTTTTTAACAGCGAAACCCCTTCTTACCGCAAGGCAGCCATACATTGGGTAATGAGCGCCAAACAACCCGCCACGCAATTAAAACGGCTGCAAGTGCTTATAGATTGCTCGGCGCAAAAACTGCGCATACCGCTCCTGCGGCGGTAAAAACGGGTTACCCGCGTGCCGGTAAAGTAAAAGCAAAAAGCCGCTTTTGCAATGTTGGCAAAAGCGGCTTTTAAGTGCCCAAGACTGGATTCGAACCAGCACACCCTTTCGGGTACCACCCCCTCAAGATGGCGTGTCTACCAATTTCACCACTTGGGCAGCGATGTTTTTCGGCGTGCAAAGTTAACCCAAAATGAGCAGATTTTGTTCCTTTTGGGGTTATTTTCTTTTTATTTTCTGAACAATTTGTTTACCACCAATGCTGCCGCCCAACTGCGGCCGAGTTGTGTGCCGTTGTAGTGTTGGTACAGTGGCAGTTCGGCCTGTGCCGATACATTCCACCAGTCGGCAAACGAACAGGTAAGTTGCGGGGCCAACAACAGCAGGTTGTTGCCGGTTGAAATGCGCATGTAACCATTGCGAAAATCGGATTGCCGCCACTCGTTGCGCACCTGGGCAATAACGGTAAAACGGTGATTGAGGGTTTGTGAAACAAACAAGGCATTGTTTACGCTTAGCCCAAAACGGTAATGTTGGTTGTTTTCAAAACTATACAACGCCTGACTGTTGAAAAACATTCTTGTTTTGCGGTTTGGAAAGCCTTTATACACCATAAAGCCGCCGGCAAGGCCAAAAGATTGGGTGCCCGGCTGCAGGTCTATGGGCAGTGGCTTGCCGTTTACCGTTTTGGGTTGCAAATTGGCGGGAACCCGTATGCCCAGCATAGGGGTAATTTCCCATTCGGCGGGCACGTTTTTATAGGCGGCATATTTTACTTTCAGCATAAAATCAGTTAACCCGCCGGCGCGGCTGTTCGGGTTATCTTCGGCCGCCTGCGGGCTGTATAAGATATGGCGGTCAAGGTAATAACCGGCATCGGCTTCTGCGGTCCATTTGGCATTTATTCCGTAGGCAAAGTTAAATCCGGCAAAATGAAAACGGGCGCCTTCAATATAGTTGTAGGGTTGTTTCTGGCTGCCGGTGTAAAAATGATTGCCCGTTGCGAATTGGTAAAATGCGGTAATTCTTACTGCATGGTATGGCACCACACCCTGATTGGAGGTGCCGCCCGATGGCATTCCGGGGCTGCAACATTGAGCATTTCCGGTAACAAAAGGCAGCCAAAGCAAAAACTGGGCTATGAAAAGTGCTTTCATGGCAATATTTTTTACAAAATTACCACTTTTTGCCCTGTAAGAAAGGTGATTTGAATCACAAACCCCCGAAAAAAGCTGAATTTTCGGGGGTTTGGAAATTTTTTAACCACATTTACTTTTTGGGGAAAGGTAAATTGCCCATTCCGCGGCCGCTTACCGACAATTTTGACATGGTTTTAAGCATTTTGCGCATTTCTTCAAACTGCTTAATAAAGCTGTTTACATCCGAAACGTCGTTTCCGCTGCCTGCTGCTATGCGGCGGCGGCGGCCGGAATCCAGCAAATCGGGATTGCTGCGCTCTTCGGGTGTCATGGAAAGAATGATGGCTTCGAGGCGTTTAAACTGTGCTTCATCAATATCTACATCTTTAAGGGCTTTACCTACGCCGGGTATCATGGCAATGAGGTCTTTAACACTGCCCATTTTGCGTATTTGATGCAGTTGCGAAAGAAAGTCGTTAAAATCGAACTGGTTTTTGCGTATTTTCTTTTGCAGTGCTTCGGCCTGTTTGGCATCAAATTGTTCCTGGGCTTTCTCCACAAACGATACAATATCGCCCATGCCCAAAATACGCTGAGCCATACGGTCGGGGTAAAACAGGTCTATGGTGTCCATTTTTTCACCGTAGCTCACAAATTTTATGGGTTTGTGTACGGTATATTTAATAGACAAGGCAGCACCGCCGCGGGTATCGCCGTCTAATTTGGTAAGTACCACGCCGTTAAAATCGAG
Source organism: Sphingobacteriales bacterium TSM_CSM (assembly GCA_002212725.1). GTDB lineage: Bacteria > Bacteroidota > Bacteroidia > Chitinophagales > UBA2359 > UBA2359. The sequence continues at coordinate 4,925 of MTCR01000012.1, forward strand.
TCGCTCGTTAAAAGCCTGCGCCGTATTTACGGCGTCCTGCCCGGTCATAGAGTCCACCACAAAAAGGGTTTCATCGGGTTGGGTATTTTGTTTTACCGCGCTGATTTCGTTCATCATTTGCTCGTCAATGGCAAGGCGGCCGGCGGTGTCAATAATTACCAAATCGAGGTTATTCTCTTTGGCATACTGAATGCCCTTCATGGCAATGCCTACCGGGTCTTTGCTGCCTTCTTCGGCAAAAACAGGAATATTTATTTGGCCGCCAAGTACTTTTAACTGTTCAATAGCAGCAGGTCTGTACACGTCTCCGGCAACCAAAAGGGGGCGTTTGTTGCGTTTGGTGCGCATGTAATTGGCCAATTTTGCCGAAAAAGTGGTTTTGCCCGACCCCTGCAAACCCGAAATAAGAATAACAGCCGGTTTGCCTTCCAGTTTTACATCCGTAACGGTTCCCCCCATGAGTTGGGTAAGCTCGTCCTGCATAATTTTAACCAGCAACTGTCCGGGCGAAACAGCCGTGAGCACGTTCATGCCCATAGCTTCGTTTTTCACCTTATCGGTAAATTCTTTGGCAATTTTATAGTTTACGTCGGCATCTACCAGCGCACGGCGAATTTCTTTCATGGTAGCAGCCACGTTCAACTCGGTTATGGTTCCTTCGCCTTTAAGGGTTTTAAACGCCCGTTCTAATTTATCTTGTAAATTTTCAAACATATTGCGGTATGGAATTTAATGTGTTTGCGGTAAAAAGCGGCAGGTTGTAACTGCCGTTTATTGCGGCTGCAAATTTAGCTTTTTTTAGGAAGTTAACACAACTGCAGGGAAATTAACCGCCGGAACAGGTTAAAGAGAGAGCATTTTTGCAATCCGAATCATTTCGGGGTCAACAGTAACGTTGTGTTTAATGGCGTATTCCAAATCGGTATATTCAACTTTATTTTGCTTCATGCCCACCATAATGGCATTTTTGTCATCAATGAGCGCTTCAACAGCGGCTACACCAAGCCGGCTGGCAAGTACCCTGTCCTGACAACAGGGAGCGCCGCCGCGCTGAATATGCCCCAATATGGTAACCCGAATGTCGAACAAATCTTCGGGAACTTTGCTTTTTACCATTCTCGATATTTCAATTGCACCGCCCCGTTCATCGCCTTCGGCAACAATAACTAAGCTCGACCTTTTTTTGCGCCGGTAAGAGTCTTTCAGCGCCTCTACCAAATCGTCAATATCTGTTGGTGGATCCGGTATTAATATGGCCTCGGCTCCACCCGATAAGCCCGTTGCTAAGGCAATAAAACCCGCATCGCGCCCCATAACCTCTACAAAAAACAAGCGGTTATGCGAGGAAGCCGTATCCCGAATTTTGTCGAGGGCTTCTACAACCGTATTTACCGCCGTGGCGTAGCCAATAGTGTAATCGGTTCCATACAAATCATTGTCAATAGTGCCCGGTATGCCTATTACTGATATTTGCGGATAGCGTTTATTAAATTCCAGCGCACCCTTAAAGGAGCCGTCGCCGCCAATTACTATCAAAGAATCTATTCTTTCGGCTTTCAGGTTTTCATAAGCTTCTTCCATGCCCTTTGGGGTCATAAATTCTTTGCTTCGGGCAGTTTGCAATATGGTTCCGCCTCGTTGTATAATATTGCTTACCGAGCGCGAAGTTAATGCGTCCATTTCGTTTTCTATTAACCCGGCATAGCCGCGATAGAAACCGAATACCTTGTGCCCATAATACTCGGCAGTTCTTACCACTGCCCTGATGCACGCATTCATACCCGGCGCATCGCCGCCCGATGTGAGCAGCCCTATTTTTTTTGTTCCGTTTTGCATAAGATTAGGTTGGTTGAAAAGTTCGGGGATACAAAATGCCATTTGGCACTTATGGTTAAATTCGAACTATATTTAACAGCCAAACAGCAACTTTGGTTTCATTATTGCGCTGTTTTTAGAAAAGAATGCCCATAAAAAGGTTAAAACCGGCTTGGCAAATCAATAGGCGGTACTGCTGTGGCAGCATATTTTGGGGTAAAAGCGGCAGGCAATAAAACTATTGCTATTTTTGGGCATTATTCAACAATTCAGGCTTTTAACTCCAACAATTACTATGTTAGCAACACTTGACTGGGTTATTATTGCTGCTTATCTTTTGCTTAGTTTTGCCATAGGGTTGGCCGTAACCAAGCGGGCAGGTAAAGATTTGGGGCATTTTTTTCTGGGCGGCAGAAATTTACCCTGGTACTTGGCCGGTATATCTATGGTGGCCACCACCTTTGCCGCCGATACCCCTTTGGCAGTTACCGAATTGGTAGGGCAAGGCGGTATTTCGGGCAACTGGCTTTGGTGGAACATGCTGGCAGGCGGTATGCTAACCACGTTTTTCTTTGCCAATTTATGGCGGCGGTCGGGTGTGCTAACCGAAGTAGAACTTATTGAACTCAGGTACAGCGGCCAACCTGCCGCATTTTTGCGCGGTTTTAAAGCGGTTTACCTTGGCATTTTTATGAATGTTATCATTATTGCATGGGTAAACGTAGCACTTATTTCCATTTTCGAAGTGTTTTTTAACCTGCCAAAATCCGATGCGTTGCTTTATACGGCAATGGTTATGCTCATTACGGCCGTTTACTCTTCCTTATCGGGCTTGCTGGGTGTGGCTTTAACCGATGCCGTACAGTTTATTATTGCCATGGCGGGTTGTATTATTTTGGCTGTACTTGTTGCCGGTTCCGAACAAATAGGCGGCATAGCCGGGCTTAAAAGCCAATTGCCGGCCGAGGCTTTCCGGTTTTTCCCAACAGTGGGGGCAAGTAGTGCCGGTGCTTCTGTTTTGGCTATTGGTGCAGGGGCATTTTTTGCCCATATTGGCATACAGTGGTGGGCAAGTTGGTACCCAGGCGCCGAACCGGGCGGCGGAGGCTATGTGGCACAACGCATGATGAGTGCTAAAAACGAGCGCCATGCCGTATATGCCACACTGTTTTTTCAGATTGCCCATTATTGCATCAGACCTTGGCCATGGATTATAGTGGGGCTTTGCGCCATGGTGTTGTACCCCGATTTAAGCGAAGCCGATAAAAAATTGGGCTATATTTACGCCATGCGCGATTTTTTGCCTACCGGGTTAAAAGGTATGTTGGTGGTGGCGTTTTTGGCCGCCTACATGAGTACCATTGCTACACAGCTTAACTGGGGCGCAAGTTATGTGGTAAATGATTTATACCGCCGCTTTATGGCTCCACAGGCTACCGACAAGCAACTGGTTAGCGCAGCACGCATTGTTACCTTGTTGCTTATGGCGCTGGGGCTGTATGTGAGCACGCAGATTGACAGCATTAAAAATATGTGGAATTTCATTATTGAATGTGGCGCGGGGCTGGGGCTGGTGCTTATTTTACGCTGGTACTGGTGGCGCATAAACGCATGGAGCGAAATAGCGGCAACCATTGCGCCTTTTGTTGCTTATGCAGTGAGCAAATATGCACTTCACCTTGAGTTTCCGGTCAGTTTTTTTATAACCGTGTCTTTTACCACGCTCACCTGGCTCATAGTTACCTTTATTACTCCGCCAACCGATGAAAGAACATTGCATAAGTTTTACGAAACGGTTCGTCCCGATGGGCGGTGGCAGCCTGTTGCCCGCCATTTTTACCCTGCCGGTTCCATGCCCGCATCCAACCTGCCCGGCTTAACCGGTGCATGGCTTAGCGCAGTGCTAATGACATATTCCATTTTGTTTGCCATGGGTAAGTTTTTGTTTTTAGAGTACAAAGCCGGTTTATTATGGCTTGCAATGGCCTTTGCCGGTTTTTTCCTGTTGCGTTACAGCCTTGGGCATACCCGTATTTTCAAATAGCGGAAGATGGAAAATAACTTACCTTATCGGGTAAAACACAATTACCCGATGTTCTGAAGCAGAAACACCGGGTAATTACACGTAAACTTGTTTATGAAAATATAACTACCCCTGTTGAGGTTTGCTATTTAAAGTTTTTGTAAATGGCTTCGGCATCACACTCGCCCAGTTTGGCTATTTGCACCTTATTTTTATTGTAAATATAGGTAGTAGGAGTTTCAATAGCATCGGGGAAAGCCTTGAATATGTTCATGGCAGGGTCGTGCAGAAAAATGACCTGTTTGTTGTTGGCAAAATATTTGTTTTTAAAGTCTTTCATCATTCCCGGGTCGCCTATGGAAAGCCACACCATGGTTACGCCTTTAAATTTAGAAATATTTTTAACAATTCGTTCGGCCTGTGCGTTGCAGTGTTCGCAGTCGGGGTCAAAATAAACCACCATCAGGTATTTGTCGTACTTTAACTGTTTGGAGGTAAAAACCTTGCCATTAAGGTCGTAAAACGAAAATTCGGGCAATTTTTTAACGGTTTTCGCTTGCGATTGCGCCTGTGCAGGTTGTAAAGCACTGAATGCAAACAAGCAAATTAATAGCGCATAAAATTTGTGCATCATAAGTAAAATGGTTTTTAATCTTATGGGTATAGACAAAACCGGCCTGTAAAGGTTTAACCAATTACCCATTTTTCTGCCAAAACTGCTTTGTAACGTTAAATTAACGCGAGGTTGGATAACAAAATATCTCTGATGCTTTATTAAAAGAGTATTTAGCTATTGTTAAATTTCATTGCTGCTATTGTTTTGACACTTTAATTTTAATTAAGTTCATAAAATTAAATGGATAAAACACTA
>MTCR01000078.1 GCA_002212725.1 Sphingobacteriales bacterium TSM_CSM
ACAGCACACCCCTTGGGATGGCGGTTACATATTTGGCGGTATGGGCTACTCCACCACCACCGGCTACGATATGTTTGTGGTGAAAACCCTCGCCAATGGCGACACCCTCTGGACTAAAAGGTATGGAAATGAATTGAACGATTGTGCAGCCAAAGTGGTTAGCTTAACCACATACGAGGAATGGCTGGCAGGACAAGAGACAAACTATTTAATGACCGGTTGCTTTAAAGAGGGAACAAGTAAAAAATTACACCTTTCTATTATAGGTGAGAATGGAGTAGTTAAATGGGAAAGAAAGCATGGACTTTTTCCCAACATAAGCAGTTTTCAGGTGCTGCCTCTCATTAAACCCGATAAGGGCTTTATTGGCAGCGGTTATTACATGTCCAATGGCTTCACCCCCCAACCCTACATAGCTGCTTTCCATGCAAATGGTGATTTAGACTGGGTAACCACACCTACTATCAATCCAGATAGTCAGATTTACCTCAAAGACCTGCAACCCACCCCCGATGGCGGTTACGTGTTGGCAGGCTACCAATACACCGCCCCGCAAACCGCGTGGGTACTCAAAATAGACAGCCTTGGCAATACTTGCAGCTATATAGGTTGCGACAGCACGGTAGTGGTAGAAGTAGTGCCCGGCATTCCACTCTTTGGGGGACAAGGGGGGGAGCTACAAATTTACCCCGTTCCCGCCGCTACTCATCTCTACATCCGCTACCAGATACCCGCCGCCGTTTTACCATCCGGCAATGCAGTATGGCGGTTGTACAATGCCCTTGGCAGGCAGGTAGCAGAGGCTGCATTACCGGGCAATGTGGGCATAGAACAAGTATCAGTAGCTCACCTGCCGGCAGGTATTTACTACTATTGGGTTGTGTTTCCCGCATCGGGGCAAACGGTGGCAGGCGGTAAGGTGGTAGTAGAGTAGCCTCACGGTAGTTCCGATACTTGTATCGGAAGGGATATAAATTAAGCGATACAAGTATCGCTGCTACCTGCCATTTCTGGCAACATCAGAATATTTTTTTGCTATCTTTCGGCAAATAAAATCAGGTTTATCTTTAAAACCTTGCAAATTATGGTTCAGATAATAGTCCTTATGCTTTTATCCAACTTACAAAACAACCTGCTTACCCAAGCCAAAACCCAAACCGAAGCCCGTAACGACACCGAAGGCGATAAAACACTCATAGCCACTTACCAAAGCGAGCAAAAGCCCGACAGCGCGTGGCTATACCTGCAACAAATACCCGAATACTGGTTTTGCCCCAAAACTGCCTGCCCGCAACGCCAAACCGAATTTGCACACCTCATTAACTGGCTGCCCGAAAACGTATTACTTAACCAAAAACACGGTTACCAGTACATCGGTAAAGATTAAATTGCCACACTACATGCCCCGCAAGCAGAAGAAAATGTTGGCAGGATAATTTATTGACGCTGAAACAATTCAAATATCGCTAAAACACCGGCATACCTTACCCCGGTTCTGCCTCCTGAGATTCTGCGCACAACCCTTAGTGTTGCCAAACATTTTCCCCCGCTCCTACCCTGTTTGGCAACCGCACATCGGATTTTTTACTTACTTTTACAGGCAGGTTTATTATTTACTGTAAATACGGTTTATTATGAAAAATTTTCGCCAGCTTTACTTATTGCTTTTCATCATTGTTTTGGGTTTACCGGCCTGTAAACAGGGTAAAACAGTTCAAAAAACCAAAGACGACGGAATCATAGAGGTGGTTTTCCTGCAAATGAATGATGTATATGAAGTTACACCGTTGGAGGGTGGTAAAACCGCAGGGCTGGCCCGGGTAGCTACCGTGCGCAAAAACCTGTTGCAAACCAACCCCAACACGTTTACCGTGCTTGCCGGAGATTTTTTAAGCCCCTCACTGCTGGCTACGGTAAAATACGAAGGAACGCGCATAAAAGGCCGCCAAATGGTTGATGTGCTCAATACCCTGGGACTTGACATTGTTACCTTTGGAAACCACGAGTTTGATATTAAGGAAGACGAACTGCAAAGCCGCCTTAATGAATCAAAATTTAAATGGGTATCGGCAAATGTGCGCCATAAAATGGCCGACCAAATTGTGCCTTTCTCCAAACGAATTGACGGAAAAGAAGAGTTTGTGCCCGAAACGCTCACCCTTGATGTAAAAGATGCCGATGGCACTACCGCCAAAATAGGAATGTTTGGCGTAACCGTTCCTTATACCAAAACCGATTATGTGGAGTATGCCGATGCGTTCAGAACTGCCGGTAAAGCAGTTACCGATTTATCGGCCAATTCCGATGCCATTGTTGCCCTTACCCACCTTGATGTGGACGATGATAAAAAATTGGTTGCCCAATACCCGAAAATTAACCTGCTCATGGGCGGGCACGACCACGACCACATGTACCACAAAGTAGGCGAAAGCATAGTGGCAAAAGCCGATGCCAACGCTAAAACAGTTTATATTCATCGGGTTATTATTAACAAAAATACCAAAAAGGTAAACATCATTTCCAACCTCATGCCCATTAATGACCAAATTCCTAACGACAGCCTAACCAACGCCGTGGCGCAAAAATGGCTGTCGGTAGCTACCAACAGTTTCAGCCAAATGGGTTTTAATGTGAATGAGGTAATTACCCATATTGACCCCGCCTTTCCGTGGGACGGGCGCGAAAGCACCGTAAGACACCGGCAATGTAACATGGGGCAAATTATTGCCAAATCTATGTCGGCTGCTTACCCCACCTCAGATTGCGCCTTGCTCAACAGCGGCTCTATAAGGGTTGACGACCAATTGGGCGGAGATATTACCCAATTTGATATTTTGCGAACCCTGCCATTTGGCGGCTATATTGTGGAAGTGGAGATGAATGGCAGTTTGCTGGAAAAAATTCTGCAGGCCGGACTAAAAAATATAACCAAAGGCGGCTACCTGCAATGGGACAGAATACAGTACCGGCAGGCCGATAACCGGTTTCTGGTGCAGGACAAGGAAATTGACCCCAACCGCGTATATCATGTGGTTTTACCCGATTTTTTGCTTACCGGCGTTGAAACCAACCTCGATTTCCTGAAACCCGATAACCCCGAAATTGTAAAAATTACCAAACCCGACCCTGCCGATAAATCCGATTTCAGAAACGACGTAAGGCAGGTGGTAATTGAGTATATTAAAAAGTTAAAATAACAACGGCTTAATTCCTTCCATACTTACCGGTTACACAACCAAACCGTAATTTCTTCATCGGTAAAAACCGTATGGCAGGTTGCTTGCATTGCTGTTGGCAGCGGTTCGGCACAGTTATCCCAAATAATGGCATCGTATAATTTGCCGGCGGGGTTAAACGGCGCATAATCAACACTGCCGGGGTTGCCCATTACTGCCTGCAGGTTTTTGTTCCGGGTTTTGTAGTAGTACTCCAGCATGGGTTTATAGTAATCAAAATTCAGATAGTACCGCTGTACATTGTTTTGCAAAAAAATGTGTGCAATATGCCGGCTGTTGTTGTCGCGGGGAAGGCTCCAGTTTACAAAGTCATTGCGGTTGCTTAAATATACATTCATTACAACAACCATTCCGGCAATCAATATCAATGCATTATTTCGAAGTTTTGCGGGCAACCTGTTTACCGCACTGTTTAGCAGCAAGGCAAACAGGCAGGCAATAAACACTATCTGGTAGGTCCAGATGCGCTCGGGTATATATACTCTTTGCAGTACGTATGCAATTACCATTACCCCAACAGCCAAACCCGAAAACATGGTCAACTGCCTCTGTGCATAGTTGCTGTTATAGTAAGCCCAAAGCAGGGCAGCGGAAAGGGTTGCCAAAACAGGGTAATGCAGGGCAGTTCCAAATAAAAAATACCAGCAACGGTTCAGGTAGTGCTGCCCGTGTTGCCATACCCATTGCCAGCTATGGGCATTGGTTGCTACTTCCGCCCCCGGCCGCACCCCTGTGCCCAACAACATGGGAGCATACAACAACAGGGTTAACACAACCACCACTAAAGTTGCCCCAAGCCATGGCACGCGCATTTGCCGGCGCAGCGCAACGGCAGTCGTATAGAAAAAAATAGCAGCGTAAGGGTAAATAAAGGTTGGCATACTGTAAAAACCAAGTGCACAGGCAACAGCAAATAAATAAGTCCATTTATTCCATATTTCGCCTTGTTCACCGGCTTTGCCGGTTTCCAGCATTTTAAACATGCAGTAAACCGAAGCAATAACAAAAAAAGTAAGCAGCATATAACCCCTGGCATACAACATGTAAAACGTAACAGGCCCCGAAAATGCAAAGTAAGCACTTGCTGCCAAAGACACATGGTAATTGTAAAAATGCCTTAGCAACCCAATCATAGCCAAAACCGACAACACGCCGAAAATGACTACCGGTATGCGCATGTTTACCGCCGCATCAAAGGGTAAAAACCCGAAAAACCAGGCCAGCACCACATACAACGGGTGGTTGTTATATACTGCCAATGCCACAAAAATATTGCCCGATAAAAAGTAGTTGTACGTCCATGCTTCGTCGTACTGAACTGGGTATTGCAGGTAATAAACCGCTTTAATGAGTAGCAACAGCATGAGCAGCACAAAACAAAACCGACCGCCTCTTGTACCGGGCCAAACAAGTCTTGCCCATGCTTTTATGAGCAAACCGGTTTGCTGACCTGAATTTATTACCGCATTGGTTGCCCTGCTTGCTTTTTTTACCAACATTGGCAATGCAAACAGATAGCCGGCAAGCAACACAACACCCGCAATCCGGGCAAATTCAAATTTTGACGGCGTAAAAAACCGGCTCCGCACCAAAGGCAATACCGCCATTTTACCCGAACGCTGCGCCAGTAACAGGGTAAAAGAATCGTAGTCGTAATACCATAAAACAGCTGTTCCTGCCGCAAGCAACCCTAATATTCCCAATAACAAACTGTAATAACCTGCTTTTATCATGCCGGCAGTCATTTCTGTTAGTGCAAGTTAAAAACCCGTCCTTGCCCGGAACTGCCCGGCAATATGGCGTGTTTATACAAACATCGGGGTAAAAAAGCACATTACCAAGCAAGCGCGCCTGCCTCTCAACAAATTATCTTATTTTTGTGCCATGATTGATGTAACAAAACGCCTGTTTAATTTTGAAGATGGCGAAGTACTATTGGTAAATAAACCACTCGGCTGGACCTCATTTGATGTGGTTAACAAATTGCGCTATGCCTGTGGAGTAAAAAAAATTGGTCATGCCGGAACCTTAGACCCCATGGCTACCGGCCTGCTCATTATTTGTATTGGCCGCAACGCCACCCGCCGCATTGATGAATACCAGGGAATGGACAAGGAATATACCGGCACTTTTTTTCTGGGTGCCACCACCCCCTCCTACGACCGCGAAAAAGAACCCGACCGTTTTTTCGACATCGGGCATATTACCCCCGCCCAATTGCAGCAGGCAGCCAGAACTTTAAGCGGAAGCTATGAACAAGAGCCACCCATTTTTTCAGCTATTAAAGTAGATGGCAACCCCCTGTACATTAAAGCGCGGAAAGGCGTGGAAGTGGAGGTGAAAAAACGCCCGGTTACCATACACGAGTTTGAACTATGCAGCATTGAACTGCCATTGGTACATGTGCGAATTGTTTGCAGCAAAGGAACCTACATACGGTCAATAGCATCGGATTTTGGCAAACAACTGCAAAGCGGTGCTTATTTGTACGCACTTCACCGAACCAAAATCGGTAATTTCAGCATTGAAAATGCCTGGGAACTTCCCGATTTGGTAAAGGCAGTTTCGCCTTACAAAAACATGCCACAATAAACTTGCTCCCTGTTTTTTTTGCCTTCGTTGTATTTTTAAACAGCTATTTTAAACAAATTACAACCATAACCGGCACTCCTGCGTTTATATGTGTATGGTGAATAAACACAAGTAAAGCCATAGTTTTTCGTCGTCAGTTTTCAGGCCCTCAAAGAATTAACACGCTTTGAGGGCTTCTTTTATATTGTTTTCGGGTTTTTTCAGAAGTAAAACAGCCTGCCGCAATTGCAGCAGGCTGTTTAGCGGTTGTTTTTACTGTTTTACAAACTTGGCACTAACCTCTTCCCCGTTTGCCATTTGCAAATGCACCAGATAAGTTCCGGCCGGCAATGCATTAACCGGAAGCAGGTACATATTCATTCCTCCCAGCGTTTGTATGTTTTCATGCGCATATTGCTTGCCAAAAAGGTCATATACTTCCAGCCAAACCATACCGGCACCTGCTTTAAAATATACTGTGGTAAAATTGGTTGCAGGCGATGGCATAATTCCGTCAATGGTTAATTGCGGTTCATCGGGCAACGATGGTGTTACCGGGGTCTGTTTCTGGTTGCCGCCGCCGTCATTGTTACCCGGAACCATACCGCCGCCGTCGCAATCGCCCACCTGTACAATAATCTGCAGGGTATCGCATAAACCGGCAGTGTTGCAGCCTATTACCGTTATAGTTTCTTCACCAACAAACAATGGCAGCGAGGTGTATTGGAAGCAGGTATTATCCAGCATGTTTATTGAACAGTTGTAAGTTGTACCGGCGCTTAAAATGGCAATGTCGGTGCCAATGTTGCAAAATTCGGGGCAGAAAGTAATTGGAGTAAGCGGGCTGGTGCAAACATACAGTGTTTCATCGCAACCGGCATTTACCTGTACGCTTACCTGCGCATCGTCGCACAGGCCAAACTCATTGCAAACCTGATAGGAAAATAAATCAACCCCTTCAAAACCGGCATCGGGCACATATTGCAGCCCATTACCCGAAACAGTAACCGTTCCGTATGGAGGTTGGGTAAAGGAGGTAATGGTAAGTGTAGCGCCATTTGCCACATCGTTTGCCATTACGTCTATCCACACAGGCGTGCCGCTGTTGGTTTGGGCGTTGTCATTATTGGCAACCGGCGGCTGCGGCTCGTTGCAATTACCATCTTCGGTAATAATAGCGGTTATGGTAATGGTTTGGCAGGTAAAGGCATCGCAGGCAGTTACCACAATTACATCTTGCAAACCGGCCATGCCGGGCAGCGGGGTATATTGAATGCACTGGCTGAGCATAACCAACCCGCAGTTAAAGGTGGTGCTGGCCTCGGTAATGGTGTACCCGGGCTGCAACTGGCAAAAATCGGGGCAAATTATCTGCGTTACCACCGGCTGCCCGCAAATGGTCGTGTCAGACGGACAAGGCGGCGGCGGGGTGCAATCGGTTACCGTTACAAATACTGCATCTGCATCACTACAGCCATAAGCATCACTTACCGTTACAGAATAAGTTGTACTTGCCGTGGGGCTTACGCTGATGGTAGCACCGCTGTCGCCCGTACTCCAATGGTAAATTGTTCCACCCGATGCACTTAACATTATACATTCGCCCGCACAGGTGGTTTCGTCGTCCCCGGCATCGGCAGTAACCGGGCCTCCAACTACAACCGTTACCGAATCGGTTCCCGAGCAACCGCCCGCATTACTTACCGTTACCGTATAGGTTGTAGTGGAAATCGGGCTTACCGAAATCGTAGCGCCTGTCTGTCCGTTGCTCCATTGATACAAACTTCCGCCCGATGCACTTATACTAGCGCTACTACCGGCGCAAGTCACCATATTACCGCCTGCATTGGCATTTACTCCGGATTCAACGGTTACCGTTACATAATCGCTGGCTTCGCAGCCATTGGCGTTGGTTACCGTAACGGCGTAAGTAGTGGTAGTGCCCGGTGAAACGGTAATGCTTGACGTGGTAGCGCCTGTACTCCATAAATAACTGCCGCCACCCGATGCCGTCAGCACTGCACTGCCACCTTCACAAATGGTTTGGTCAGTACCGGCATTGGCAGTAGCGGATTGAACGGTTACTGTTACGGAATCTGAACCGGTACAGCCGTTGGCGCCGGTCACAGTTACAGTATAAGTAGTTGTAGCTGATGGGCTTACATTAATATGTCCCGAAGTCTGTCCGTTGCTCCAGCTATATTGCACTCCGCCGCTGGCCGATAAATTGACGCATTCTCCGGCGCAAATGATTACATCTGGCCCGGCATTGGCAGTAGCCTGACCAACGGTTATGGTAACCGAGTCGGTATCTGTACAACCCGATGCATTGCTCACCGTTACTGTATAGGTAGTGGTTACTGTTGGATTAACTGTAATACCCGCGCTCGTTTGTCCTGTGTTCCATTGGTACGTGCCGCCACCCGATGCCATCAAAGTTGTGCTCTCGCCTAAACAAATGCTGCCGTTGGCTCCGGCATTGGCAGTGGGTTGATCTGTAACATAAACCGTTACATAATCTACCGCATCACAACCGCCGCCTCCATTTACCGAAACACTGTAAGTAGTAGTAACCTGAGGATTTACGGTAATGCTTGCAGTGGACTGTCCTGTGCTCCATAGATAAGTATCCCCTCCTGTAGCAGTCAGCACGGCGCTTGCGCCGGCACATATTGTCTGGTCGGCGCCGGCATTAGCCACAATACCACCCACATAAACCGTCACTTCATCGGTATCAACACAACCAAGCGCATTGGTAACGGTTACAGTATAGGTTGTAGTAGCAGATGGTCCAACACTTATTTGCGGTGAGGTGGCACCTGTACTCCACGTATAATTAACACCACCACTTGCGCTCAACAGTACACAGGTGCCCGGGCATATTGTCTGGTTTTCACCGGCGTTGGCAGTGGCGGTGCCTACCGTTACCGTTACCTGATCGGTGGCGGTGCAACCCTGGGCAGTGGTTACCGTTACGGTATAGGTCGTGGTCGAAGTGGGGGTAACCGTAATGCCCGCGCTTGTTTGCCCGGTGCTCCACTGGTACGTGCCTCCGCCCGATGCCGTCAGCGTGGCGGATTGTCCGAGGCAGACAGTCTGGTCGGGGCCGGCGTTGGCAGTGGCGGTGCCTACCGTTACCGTTACCTGATCGGTGGCGGTG
>MTCR01000011.1 GCA_002212725.1 Sphingobacteriales bacterium TSM_CSM
CATACCCGCCTATAATAAAGCCGCCATCCCAGGGGGTTTCCTGTATGGAGAAGGCTACCGAACTGTTATCTAACATGTAGGTTCTATCCCATTCAAAGTTGCCGGCAGCATCGGTTTTAAGAGTGTAATATCGGGTAGTGTCCCCTTCTATATATTGCGCCCCTGTAAACACTAAGCCACCGTCCAACGTGCTTACTATGTGTCGTAGTGTTTGAGAACCATTTGTAGTTGTATATACCTTATGCCAAAGAATATCTCCATCATGATTGAATTTCACTAAATGAGTTTCATTCCACCCATCTGGCTTTTCTCTGGCATAAACAACAATAAAAAAATTATTATCTATTTTTAACACAAATTTTCCGTCTTCTATACCTTTTACGCTTGAATTATCATCAATATGCTTAAACCATATTAGCTCACCACTTAAATTGATTTTTAAAAGGTATAAGGCATGATTTACATAACTATTGTACCCTCCCAAAACCAAGTATCCATCGTCAATGGGTTTTACTGCTTGGGCTAACAAGTTCATGGTGTCTGCTTCAAACACTTTGTTAAAATAAATAAAATCAGTAGTTTGAGATTTTAAATAACACGAGAATAAAAGAAAAAATATTGTTATTATACACAGTGTTTTCATTGTATTAAACAATTTAAATGGTTATCGGCTATTCAAAAAATAACCGATAACCATAAGTTAAAACATACTTTATTAGTGGATGACCACTAATTTTTGCGTGGCAGAAAGTGCGGCTGCATGAACGTAATAGATGCCGTTTGGCAGGTTTTCGGTACTAATTTGCTGTCCACTTTGCAGGTTTTTGTAAGTTATCACTATTCGCCCGGCAATGTCTGTTATATACACATCAGACGATATAACATAGCCGTTATTCCAGTAAATAATTGTGCTGCTGTTGGCAGGATTTGGTACCAATATAAATGGCGGCTTTGAGGCAAAATTGCTGTTGCGGGCAGTGTTGTCTGCAACAGTGCGTACATAGTCATTACCATATAACAGGGCAAACTCCAAATTGAGTTTAGAACATTAAAGACACTTCTGTTACAACCTTTGCCTATGTTGCGGGGGGCAGGAATCTACATAAAAGTTTTGCGTATTCATAGGGTTGTTCATTTTGAGTGCAAAAATTAAAGAACTTTACAAAAGTAAACCATTATGTTTAAAAAAAACAATGCCTGCTCAAAAAATATTTTTTACCATTTATTTACTGCCTGTATTTATGTTGTAGCTAAAACAAAGTACGCCCTAATACCGCACCTGCGGCATACCAATAACCGACAAATTGGGTTGCAGGTAGTTAAAATCAAGCACGGTAACGGCGCGGTCCATGTTTACATCGGCACTAAGGTATTGGTTGATGATTGATACTTCGGATTGGTAAAGGTTAAAATCGGCTACCGAAATTACCCCATCGGCGTTAATATCGCCGCTGTAAAGGGCATATATGCCGCCGGGTGGTATCTGTTTTAACTGGTTGCTGCCCATAATATTTGCCGGCAGGGTTAAGTTTACCGGCATTGGCGGGGGTAAGGTAAAAGCGCCGGCACTCAATACCGGCAGGTGGTTGCGTGCCCTTACGGCCAAATGGTAGCTTTGCCCGGCGGTAAGGTTGTAAAACAACGCACCGGAACTGCCCAGCATGTTTACTACCGTGCCGTTTTGCAGCAGCAATACTGCCGAGCGGGCGGCCACCGAAAAATCGGAAGGGTTAAGCGCTTCAATCAGCAGCCAGTCAACGGCTTGCAGGCTGTCAATGTCCGGGGCGCTTTCCAGGCCGTTGTAGTTCCAGGGCGCGGTGTTAAAAGGTTGTTTTTCGGGCAGTAAACCGCTAAGGCTAAGGTTGTTGTCCATTACGCCAACTATGGGGTTCCAGGGGCCTTCCAGCCGCACCTGTATGGGGGCAGTTTGGTAAGGTAAATCGGCAATTTGCACTATATAGTCTTCTACTTCGCCATAGATAATATCGTCGCAGGGTTGCGGCGGGGTGTTGCGCTGCATGGATATGCGCATACGGCAGGCGCCGGTAGTTGCCCAAAACGGAACCCCCAGTTGCCCGGTAATGGTGGCGGTGCTGTTGGCGGTAAACAGTTCTTCTTCGGGTTCGTAAATGAGGTTTTGGTTCAGGTCTATAAACACCGCCCAATGTTCGTCTTTAGCGCCGCCCAGAAAGAGAGGCATCAGTTCCAGCGGGTGGTAGTGGCCGCGGTAAAGGGTGGTAAAGGGCGCCGAGTAGTTGATGTAGCCGCCGTTGTTGCCGCTTAGCTTTACTGCGCCGTTGAGTGTAACTTTTTGTATCCACTCGCCGCTGGTAGTGCGCCCGGCCGATATGCAGGGGCAGGTTTGGTGAACGGTTACCTCAATGGGCGCCGATGTTTGGGGGCAACTACCCCAGGCAACCACGGTATATTGCCCCGAATAAGTGGCCAGCATGGTGCTGCCTTCCTCCTGCCACAGCCTGATGCCGTTTACATACCAACGGTAGGTATAGCCGGTGGGTATGCCCGATGCACTGAGCAGCACCGCCCCGGGTGCACAAACCTGCACCGGCGATAATGCAATAACCGATACCGGCGAAGGCGGCACAGCACAAGGATTTACCGCCACCCCTACCGTTTGCCTGCCAATACAGGTAACAGATTGCCCCGAAACCAGCAGGCTGTAGCGCGCCTCTGCTTTGTAATAAGTACTGTAGGTGGGGCATACCGAAATGCTTTGCGTGGTTTGCCCGCCCGGATACCATACATAACTTACACTTTGAAGGGTGGTATCGGGCCCGAAGGTGTGCGGGTAGGCTGTTAATGTGGCACAACTGCCGGAGTTAATGCTTACATCGCCCGATGTGGTTAACCGGCAGGTTTCGCAATCGGTTACCGGAGAGCATACAAGGAGTTGCGGGTTTCGGGTAACGGTGGCAGGCGGGGTAATTTCGGGCAGGTTATTGTCGAAATAAACGGCGGCCGAGTTGGTTATGTCCTGGCATGTAGGCGGGTAAGTGCCAATTTTAAGGTAAAATTCTACAAATCCCCAGGTGTTGTCTTTTTTAAATGCCGTGCCAATGCCGTTCATAGAGGAGCCGGGCAACCCGCCCCATGCAGCCAAAGAAGGGTGGTTTTGCAGGTTGGTAAAATTAAACCGCACCTGCGAAGTACCGGCATTTATGGACAGGGTGGGGGAAATGGTAAATTTTCCTACCTGTGAGTTGGTAACGTGTACCGAGTTTATATTGAAGTAGTTGGCGCTGATAAAATCTCTTATTTCTATGTTTTTAACCGGCCCGTCGCCCAGGTTTTCAAACTCTATGCGGTAATACACGGTATCTTCAATACCGGTTAACCAACTCAGGCAAATTTCGTCTTCGGGCTGCCAGTTGGGGTTGTTTTCGTTTCGCACCCATTTAATGTTGGGGTCGTAAGATTTACCCGTGCTTTTGGTAGTGGTTTGCGAGCTGAGCAGGGTAAAACCCGACATGCTAAGGCTACAGGTGGTAGTTTTGCCCAATGCAGTTGCTTTGGGTTGCAGCGTAACCAAAATATTGCGCACACCGGTATAAGCCATGTTGGGGGTAAAAGCAATGCTGCCAAAGTTGAGGTTGGCAAGGTTTACCGTTTCGCCATAGAAAGTTTGGTAGCCCACATAGTTGTACTGTCCGGCAGGAAAGATAAAGGTTACATCGTTAGTTCCGTTTACATCATAAGAAATGAGGTAGGTTATGGGTTCATTAATAATAGGTTCGCGGTTGTAATTCAGTTCAATATCGGGCATGCTGTTGAGCTGTTGCAAATCGGGGTTGCAGGTAGAGGCGGGGCTGTATTTGGTATTATTGTACAATTCATTTTTATAAGGCGGCAAATCAGCAACCACAACGGTAGAAACAAGGCGCACCACATCGTCGTCGGGGTCGCTTTTAATGCCGGTAAGTTCCAGTATAACCGTATAATTTCCGGCGGCGCGAAACACGTGTTCGGGGTTGGGTTCGGTGCAGTAGGTGCCGTCGCCAAAGTTCCAGAAATAGGTAAAATAAGGCTGTTGGTTTAATTTTTTTGCCAGCGGACTGGGTTTCAGGTTGCTGCCTGCGGTATCGGGTTCAAAGGTAAAATAGTTGCCGTCCTGGTGGGTAATAACTATACTTTGTGCGTGTACAAAGGCAGAAAAAAAGAGAAGCGTTAAAAATATATTTGTTTTCATGGCAGGTGTGGCGTTGGTTGGTTGAGTAATAGTGCCCGAAACAAGCCGTAAATAATAGTTTGGTTTTGTGGCTTGTATGATGAGCAAATATACTCTTTTGTGTGGGTTAAGATGTTTTGTGGTAAAATTATTTTGGTAAAAAAAGCACACCGCCTGCTGTAAGTGGTGTGCCGGAACTGAAAATATCTATGTTAAACGCTATCAGAGATTGTACATTTGTGGTTTTGTGTTTTTATACCCGACGGTTAAAATGCCCGAAGCGGAAACATTGCGTATCTTTTTAAGGCTGTTTGCTAAAAAGCAACCCCTATGAGCGAAACCGATAAAGAACTGTACGGGTCTGATTTTTTAGACAGGAACGTTTTTACATCGCCGGTAGAGATGCTTAAAAAGGCATTTTTGTTAATGGCAACCGATATTCCCACAGGGTACCTTACTTTAATTTCTTTGTTGTACTGTACGCCGGTTGTAATCATAAATTTTTGCGGTACAACATCTAAGTTTACCCCGGTAATGTAGTTATTGGGCAGTTTACCAAGCGTACCATCGCGGGTGTAAATAAGCACATCGGAAAAAATTTTGAACCGTTTAAACAGGTTGTAATCGGCATTAATCCGCAGTTTACCGTTGGCGCGGTTGCTAAAGGTTTGCCCGGGCTGAAACCCGAAGAGTTGATATACGGCATCGGTTTGGCTGCTGAAATTGTAGGAAGAAATGCCGTTGAATGTGTCGGTAGAGTCTGCCGGCATTTGCCCGTTTTCTGAGTTGGCGGTAAGGTTATTGCGGTGTTTCCATTTAATAGGTCCAACCTGAAAGGTGGTAATACCAATGTTGAGTTTTTTCCACACCAATTGAACACCAACGCTGTAAGCGGTTCCGCGACCGGCGGTTTTAAATAAATTGCGTTTAAAATCGGAAAAAACGCTGTCGAGTGTGCCGTAATTAATGTTATAAACATCGGAAAAAGAAGAAGCGCCGTTTACCACCGAGTCTTGCACGTTAATGTCTAAATGCCCTATGCCCCACACCATTTTTACATTTGCCCCAATAAGCAGTTTTACCTTTTCATTGCCTATTGCCTGCCTGCCGTAGGCTAAGTTGGCTTCTCGTATATGGTGGTAGTAAATGGTAGAGTTGCCCAACCCGTACCCCTTGCCAATGCTGATGCCCTGTTGTGGTTGTACTGCTTCGGGGTTGCCGGCGGTGGGTTGGTTGCCGTTCAGGAGCAAATCGGTCATTTCGGGTTGCAGGTTCATTCGGCTGGTAATTTTTTCGGTAAGGTTAAAAGAAAGCCCGCCAATTTTGGGGTGGGTAAAAGCGTAGGCAATCCAGTTCATGTTCATATTACCATCGAACAGAAAATTGCCTTGGCCGTTGGTAACGTTAGACAAAATGCTGCCCTTGGTACTGTCGGTCATTTCCTGGTTAGAGAACAAAAATTTTAGCGCATCTTTGCGCTCAATGGCATTGCCGTAGGCATTAAAGCCGGGTTGCATGAGGTTGAGCGAGTGGCTGGTTTGGGTAGCGCCGCCCAATCCGGCGGGGTTAATAAAAGAAGCATTGCTGCTAAGACCGGCAACGGCGCTGCCACAGCAAATAAGGCGGCCGTCGTCGTAGTACATTTGTGCCTGTGCCGGTTGCAAAGTTGCAAAACAGGTAAGGGCGGCGGTAAGAAGCAAAAAGTTGATAGCTGGTTTCATGGTAGTTTAGTTTTAGCGTTTAACCATTTTGTTTGTTTATTTTGTCACTTTAAGAATTGTTGTTTTGTTACCACTTGAGTAAAATTTTGGGTTCAACCATGTTGTTGTTTAATGGTTAGTGTACCAAACTGCTGTAGTGTAACCGCTAAACTGCTTTTTTTTGTGAGGCCGGGCAGAAAAAAGAAAACGGCCGCCGCCATTGGAAGGCAACAGGCCGTTTTACAGTGAGTTGGTTGGAGTGTGTATAACTTATGACACAGGAGAAAGACGGTGTTTTATATTAATTGAACTGTAATCTGTTAAATAAAATGCGTTATTATCCTATGTGTATATTGTTTTGGGGCTGACACCGGGCGTTATATTCAGGTAGCAATTACAAAGATTTGAGCAAATCCTGTGCATCGGCTTTGCGGTCGTGTACCGATTTGGCAGTTATTTGCTGCAGCAGTTCTTTGGCTTTTTCGGTATTTTTATTTTGCAGGTAAGCTAAGGCTATGTACCACTCTGCCTGTTCCTGATAGGGGTTGTTGCTGCCTGCTACGGTTTGCAGTTTTTGCATGGCTTCGGCTGTTTGCAGGTTTGCCAGTAATGAAATGCCGCCATAAAAATCGTAGGTATTCTGGTCTTTTGGGTTCATTTGTGTGAGGCGGTCAAAGGCGGCGGCGGCTTGCGGGTACTGTTGGTTTTGGTAGTACTGCATGGCTTCGGTTTCGGTTTTGGCAACAGAAGAGGTATCGGCCACGCCTCTTACGGTAAGCGTATTGGCATACGGGCTGAAATGTTGGGCAAAAAGCTCTTGCGGGTTGTTTGACGAGGGCGAAAAAATAAAATAAACGCCGGCGGCCAGCACCAATATGGCGGCAATAGCAAGAATGGGGCGCAGTTTTTGGAACATGGAAATGGTTTTTGTTCCTTCTTCGGTTGCTGCATCGGCGGCAATTTGTGCAATTTTGCTTTTTGCTGCCTGTTGTTTTCCGTATAAGGTAATAAGGGTATGCACTTCGCGCTGCAACTGCACTTCTGCCTGCAGGGCTTCATTTTGTTGCATTTCCTGCTCAAAGGCGGCAGCTTCGGGCGGTGGCAGCAAGCCGGCTACATATTGTGCTATACGGTCCTGTAATTGTTCATTTAAACGCATGACTGTTTGTTTTTTACCTGTTAAGCAAATCTGAACTCAGACAACAATTTCCTTATTTGCGGTCTTTCTTCCAGCAGTTCTTTAAGTCGGTTGCTGCATTTTAGCTTTTTGTTGCGGGCATTTTGGGCATTTTTAAATCCCATCAGCTCGGCAATTTTTTCCATGGGCAGGTTTTCGTAAATAGACAGCAGCAGCATTTTTTTGCACTCCTCGCCTATAAGGGTTAAAATGCCCAGCACGGTATCGGATTTTTCCTGTTCAACCAGTGCTTCGTGGGCATGTTGGTCAAGCGGTTCACCATCGCTTTGCAGGGTTTTTTCATAAGCCGAGCGGTAGGTGTCGCGTTTAAGCCGGTTTAACCACATATTTCGGGCAATGGCATACAGGTAAGTACCTATGCTGCTGTCGCCTTTAAAACTGCCCGATTTTACCTGTTGGTAAAAAGCCGCAAGTGCATCATGAAACAAGTCTTTGGCTTCTTCGTGGCTGCCCTTGTTGGTAGTTACCAGTTTTACCACTGCCGCAAAATGCTGCTTATACAAAAACTTTAAACTATTGTCTTCGGCTTTTCCGCCTTGTAAAATACCGGCCAAAAGGTCGGCATCGGAATTTGTTTTACTAAATGTTAGCATTGCTGTCTGTGCTGTTCAATGATTAGTGTAGTGTGGCGGTAAATTGTAACCGCCCGTATTTTATTAATTGCTGCCAAGGTAAGTAATTTATGCTTTTTGCGCAAAAAATGCGGTAAATAGCCATTAAAAGAACTGCTGATTTGGCTTGAATACTTTGTGTAAAATTAATAAATAATTACCCGATGATAAAAAAGCCGGTAATTTGCATCAAAAATCGGGTAAAACTGCTGATAATTGCACCGCCAAGGGAAGCCCGTTAAAATAAATTACCTATGTTTATCCGTTACCCCGCGCAAAATATTTACAACACACCACTTACTTTACCTGTATGGCAACCACATTAGAACAGCGCAAGCACAATGTATTTGTAGGGTTAACCGTAATTTTTATAGCCAATGCCATTTTGGCCGAAATTATAGGGGTGAAAATATTTTCGTTTGAGCAGGTAATGGGTTGGCAGCCTGCTCAAATACCCCTGTTAGGCAACCTCCGGCTCGATATAAACCTGAGTGCCGGGGTGGTGCTTTGGCCGGTAGTTTTTATTTTGTCTGATGTTATTAACGAATTTTTTGGCCGCAAAGGCGTGCGCAAAATAACCCTGTTATCGGTAGGTGCTATTGTATATGCCTTCCTCATTATTTATATTGTAACCTCTTTGCCTCCTGCCGGTTTTTGGGTAAGCAACAACACTACAGATTTGGCCGGAAATCCGTATAACATAAACACGGCTTTTGCCAGCATTTTTACCCAAGGGTTAAACATCATTTTTGCATCACTTACCACCTTTTTAATCAGCCAGTTTTTAGATGCCACCATTTTTTACCATTTCCGGCGCATTACCGGCAGCAAACTAGTGTGGTTGCGTGCAACCGGTTCTACATTTATATCGCAGTTGGTTGACAGTTTTTTAATACTTTTTCTGGCATTTTACCTGCTTGGCAACTGGAGTTGGCAGCAGGTGGTATCGGTAGGCATCATTCAATACCTGTATAAAGTAATAGCAGCCATTGTATTAACCCCGCTCATTTATCTGGCACATTACCTCATTGACCACTACATAGGCGAGAAAGAAGCTGAACTTATTGTGGAAACAGTAGATGCATAGCCGGTAGTACAGCAAGGCACTGCCCCAAAAATGTATGTCTGATTTGTATTTGCCCTGTTTTCGGGCTATCTTTGTACAGAGTTTGAACTGTTTAAAAAACATACATTGACAGGTTGCCTATGTCGCACTATGTAAACCCATATACCGATTACGGATTTAAACGCTTGTTTGGC
>MTCR01000124.1 GCA_002212725.1 Sphingobacteriales bacterium TSM_CSM
AAATAATTTCCATTATAATGCATAATCTCCTTATTACCAAAGCACAGCAAGTCTAATTTTTGTTTTCATAGTATGGCACGTTTTATGTTTCATGGTAAACTAATTTAAGGTAACAATGGCAATTGCACATCTATTTCTGGTGTAGATGCTACAAACTAAAACCGTCATCATGCACTGTGGTAAGCAAAATTAGGAATATAATATGGTTACAGCGCTTTTTCAGCTAAATATTTACATTTATTTTGCAAAAATGATAAGCTCGAATGAATTTTTCATGGAAAAAAATTACCCAAACCAAAACACCCCTTAGCCGGCGCAGTATGTTATTTTGGAAATTTAGGGCGGGGTAGTGGTAAATATTGGCGTTTTTTTGTTTGAGTATTTTGCTGTGTGTAATTGCAGTTTTGCAAATGCTTTTTATATTGCCGAAAAGCATTTTTAATATTACAGATAACATAAGGCAACTTCAAACCCTTTGATGGCAACATATTGTTATTGAACGGCAGTTTTAGTAACTTTGGCGCAAAATAGCAGGCTGCGCTGCTTTTAATGCTGTAGAGAGCGTGTCTGCATTTTTTGTTTGCGGGTTTAATTGTAATAATGGTTGTTTTTTACCCACCTCTGCATTGGTGTTTTTTGTTTTTTTTTGTGTTACTGTGGAATAAGTTTGCATTTTAAAAACTATTTTATTTTAAACATAGAAAGGTTTAGCTAATGTAAAGTTGTTACTTTGCCATTCCTGAAACACAGGCGCTCAAAACTAAAGTACATTGTTTAACCCCTTAACACATGAAACAAAACTACAAACTCTTTGAGTTGCTGGCACACATTCCGAAAAAAGAATTGCCAAACCTGCGCAAACTGGTAGTTTCGCCTTTTTTTGTTCGCCATCAAAAAACAATAGATTTATTTGATTACCTTATTCCATTTTACCCCCATTTTAGCAGCCCCGAACTTAGCCCCCAAAACATGTACGAGGCATTGTACCCCAACAAGCCGTTTAACAGCCAGCAATTGCGCGATATTATGTCGTTTCTGGTAGAGGTGGTAGAGCATTTTTTGGTTTTCAGACGCCTGCAGGAGCAGCCGAATGAGTACAAACGCCTGCTGTATGCCAAACTGCAAATGCATGGCTTACATGGCTACCTTAAAAATGACCTGCAAAAAACCCAAAAAAAACTGCAGGAAGAATACCCGCAAGGCCCCAAGACCTTGTTTTATAGCTTTGAAACCGAAGCCAGCCTGAATTTACTTAGAGGAGCCGATTCATTTAACACCGCCTTAATAGCCAAACGGTATGTGCCCGTATTTGAAGCCCTTATGAAATGGTTATATCCTAAAATGCTGGAACAAGCTATAAAGTTATGCGCTAACAATACTATATACGAAAGCAGTATGTTGCCGGAGGTAATAGTCCTTTTACAAAAAATGCCTTTTCCTAAAGATGGCCTGGTAATTGAAATATACCTGAAACTGCTGACATTGCAGCTAAACAGGCGCAATGAAGATTATGCTGCTTTTAAAGACTTTTTCCTGCAACATCAACAAAAGTTGGAGTTTGAACTTCAATTGCTTTGTATTGAAAAATTGTTTGAATATTTGAACTTTGAGGCAATTAACAAACCCCAATCTATTCTGCTCTCCGATGATTATTTATTCTGGAAGCAAAAAGCCCGCGAACTCGAAATCAAGGTTACCGGCACGCTTTCACCGGCTGTTTTTTACAATGGTGCAGTGGAGATTATTAAACGCAAACAATTCTTGCAGTTGCCCGAATATGTAAAACAATATGCCCCCTATTTGCCGGCCGAAAAAGCACAAAAAGGCATTGTAGATTATGTATGGGCCATATTCTTCTTTAACAGCGGCGATTATGACCGTTGCCTCGATTACCTCAACAAAATAACCCCAAAAAAACTGGAAATTTTGCGCTTTGAATACAGGGTTCTTATGATAATGGTGTTTTTTGAAAAGCAGGAGTTTGAACTTGCCGCCATACAACTCGACAGTTTCAGGCACTATATAAAAGATGAAGAACTGTTTCCCGAAGTATTGCAGCTATTCCGGAATTATTACCGCGTTATGGTAAGATTGGTAAAACTTTGCCGCGAAACGTCAAGCAACAAAACAAAAGTTCAAAAAGCCCAAAAACTGCTGCAACACCTCAACTCGCTCTCTTCACCACCTATAATGGGTGCTTATCTTGTTAAAAAGATTAAGCAAGTTATTAAGCAGCACCAATAGCCTTGTTTGTCCACATGCCCGCCCTCCGAAAAGGTTTTAGCTGTCTTTTACAGCTATCATGGAAATTTCCACGTTTACATCTTTTGGCAAAGCCGATACTTCTATGGTTTCGCGCGCCGGGGCGGTAGTGTCGTCAAAATACTGGCCATACAACTCGTTTACCCGGTTAAAGTTATCCATGTCTTCCAAAAAAATGCTGGTTTTTACCACATTGGCAAAGGTAAGCCCTGCTGCAGCAAGTATGGCGCGCAGGTTTTCCATTACCTGCCGCGTTTCTTCTTCTATGCCATCTTCGGTTACCAGTTCACCGGTTTCGGGGTTAATGGCTATTTGCCCCGATATAAACAGCAAATTACCCGCCCATACCGCCTGGTTATAAGGGCCGATAGGCGCCGGCGCATTTTCGGTAAATAAAATTTTTTTTGCCATAACAGTAGCTTTTAAAAACTAAACTTGGAAAGATGATAAACTTTTAAGAGGGGCAAATGTAGTGTTTTTCCGACTTTTTTGTATAATGTGTGTTTTTTTTCGGCAACTAATCGGGTGGTTTTTTTGAAATTTTCGTTTAATTTCAGAACTTTGACATCTTTTAACCCACTTTGCACACCATGAACGTAGCTTTTATTGGCAACAAGCAGGCAACAGACGAAATAAAGGAAAAACTGGGCAACCGGCCGGTGCTGTACATCAACGCCGATGATGACATAAACGACCCGTGGCAGTTTGACCTCATCATAGATACCCGGTTATCTATGCCCTACTCACACTACTCCCCCTGGGAAATTGCCAACCTCTACGCACCCCTCGAAGGAAAAGTGGTTTTGCTGGGTGTGGTACACCAACAGTTGGCTAAGTTAAAATACTTTTACAAAGAGCCTTTTTCCTGCCATTTTGCCGCTTTTAATTCCCTGCCCACTTTCATTAACCGCCCTCTTTGGGAGGTTTCGGTATTGTCTGATGCCGACCTGCCGCCCGTTGATGCCGCACTTTCGCAATTGGGCATTGGATACCGCCGCGTTGATGACCGTGTAGGAATGGTAATGCCCCGAATTATTTGCATGATTATTAATGAAGCCTTTTACACCCTGCAGGAAGGAACCGCTACTGTTGATGATATTAACCTCTCTATGAAACTGGGCACAGGCTACCCCTACGGCCCGTTTGAATGGCTCGAAAAATTGGGCGTGGGGTATGTGTACAACATCCTCAACGAGTTGTATTTAGATACCCGGGATGAGCGGTACAAAATTTGCCCCCTGCTTAAAACCCAATACATGCTTGCCCAATTATAAACAGCAATTAACCGGCGCGCAGCCGCCCTGTTTGTTTAAAAAATGCCCCACACCGGCACTTAATGTAATACACCGCTTATGGTTCTTGTTTACACAAGCAGAATAACCAACCGCCTCCGCTATATTTTTGAACATATTTTCAAAAATCTGCTGGGGGTAAATATGAGCATTACCACCAATAAAGAAGAATTTTTACAGTACTCCGGGGCTAAACTCAACTACAGCAGCCGCCGCTTTGAAGACGAACTCTTTTTTTATGCCGCACCCCTGCTGTTTGAACGGGGCATAAAATACCAGCACATAAAAATTGAAGAGTACCAAAATACCAAAATCTTTTACATCGGGAAAAACAATTCGCATCTGCCTTTCGACCCCTTTGCCGCATCTTTTTACCTCATTAGCCGCTACGAAGAGTATCTGCCAAATGAAAAAGACCAGTTTGGCAGATACCAGGCCCAAAACAGCCTGGCCTTTAAAAATAACTTTCTGGACCAGCCCGTTATTGATATTTGGGTAAATATGCTCTACCGCATCCTGAACCAACTCTACCCCGATTTGACTTTTGCCAAAAGAAAGTACCGGTTTGTGCCAACTTACGATATTGACTTGGCCTTTGCCTACAAACACAAAGGCATTTTGCGAAATATTGGCGGGCTGGCTTTTGATGCTTTCAGGCTGAAGTGGGATTTGGTTACCGAAAGGCTGAAAGTGTTGGCCGGTTTAAAACCCGACCCCTATGATACCTTTGATTGGCTGTTTGCCCTGCATACCCGCTACGACCTGCGCCCCATCTACTTCTTCCTGTTGGGGGAGTATGGCCCCTACGACAAAAATATATCCATTACCTCTATTGCCTACCAGGAACTTATACAATCTACCGCCGATTGGTACGAAGTGGGTATTCACCCCTCTTACGCATCTAACGACAACAACCGTAAATTTGCCGAAGAACTGCTCATTTTGTCTAAACTGCTGAAAAAAGAGGTGCGAAAAAACCGGCAGCATTTCATTAAACTGCAAATGCCCGAAACCTACCAAAATCTTATAGAATTAGACATACAAGACGATTATACCATGGGCTATGCCTCCCTGCCGGGTTTTAGGGCGGGCACCGCTTCTTCTTTTTATTTCTACGACCTTAGTCTCGAAATTAAAACCACCCTGCGCGTATTTCCGTTTGCGGTTATGGATGTTACCCTGCATAATTACCTTAAACTATCGCCACAGGCTGCCCTTCAAACGCTTAAAACGCTAATAGACCGCGTGCGGGCTGTTGACGGGGTGTTTATTCCGTTGTGGCATAACCACTCATTAAGCAATACGCACGGCTGGGAAGAGTGGCGCGATGTATATGAAAGCATGCTTAAATATGCCCTGCCCGATAAAAAAACCAAACAACCGCAGCCATAACAAAACGCTGCCAACCTGCCGGCAAAACTCCTGTTAACGCCGTTTAAACAGCAGTACTTAAGCTTTTATTACCAATTCCTGTTCCTCTTCGGGCAGGTTTTGTGGGTTGGTAAAAAAGTGCGGGTACCAGGTTTTCAACTCCTCCACAAACAACCCAAACGGAAAATCGGCAAACTCGCCGTGGTAGTGCAGGTATTCCATATACACTTTCCCTTTGTGGTCATACTCCTGAAACACCGAGTCGTGCAGGCCGTCAAACTCCAGCGGAGCCACGCCAAAGCGCTCGCACAGGTCTTTGTTAAAAGCCGGTGTGGCCTTTACCCATTTTCCGTCCAACAGCAGCAATACATATCCGTGAAACACAAAAACATCGGTGCGCAGGGCGCGCACAAATTTTTCGGTAGCCAGATGGTTGCGCACATTGGCAAACCCCAACCGGTTGGGTATGCCCAAAGCGCGGGCGGCGGCGGCCAACAAAAGGGCTTTTTCAATGCAGTAGCCGCTGCCCCGCTGCAAAGTAAGCGAGGCGCTTATGGCTTCGGGCCGAAGGTCAATATGATACGGGTCGTAGCGTATGCCATCGCGCACGGCATTATACAAAACTACCGCTTTTTCAATATCGGTTTGGCAGTGCTGTGTGGTTTTCTGCGCAAAATCAACCACCGCCGGGTGGGCGCTGTCTATAAACGGCGTAGGCTGAAGATAGGGTGCATACATGAACTGTTATTTTAGGTTATTTGGTTATTAATCCAATTCTTTCGGGTAACAAAGATAATACTTTACCACCGGCGCGGCAAGGCTTTGCAGGTTTGAGTAGTCTGAAGCTTCCACCACGTTTTTTACCACACCGTTGCGGTATAAAATATTTATCTGGCTGCCTTCGTAAGAATAAGCGCTGTTGCTGGTAGAGTTTTTAAATACCATGTAAGTGGCTTCGTGTTCAGAAATGCGGTAGTGTTGCATGGCTTTTTGCAGCAGTTGCCCGTATTTTTCGGGGTTAACGGTTTCCTGGGTAAGGTGTATTTTAAACAATTTCCGGTTAATGAGGCTTTGCGAAAGTTTGCTCAACACTAAATCGGGGTGCTGCTGCCAAACTTTTATGGAAGCTATAATTTCGGCATCGCCCAAAGAGGCAAAGGCTTCAAATACCATCGGGTTATTTTCAAAATCGGATAACCCGAAATCGTTTTGCAAAAACAGTTGCAGGGCAGGCGGGGCAAACAGTGTTTCGCCCTTTTGGGTGAGTTCTTTGGCTCTTTGCAGCACTTTCAGCAACAGCACCTCGGCACAAAGCACGGTTTTATGCAGGTACACCTGCCAGTACATAAGGCGGCGGGCAATTAAAAACTGCTCAATAGAGTAAATGCCTTTGTACTCTACCATGAGATGGTTATTGCGCACATCAAGCATTTTAATAATGCGGTCAAAGCCAATAACCCCCTCCTGCACGCCGGTAAAAAAACTGTCGCGGTTCAGGTAATCCAGCCTGTCCATGTCTAACTGGCTCGAAACTAATTCGTGCAGGTAGTTTTTGGGGTGTTCGCCTTTAAAAATCTGGATAGCCAACGACAGTTTCCCCTCAAACTCCTCGTTCAGTTTGTTCATAAACAGCAAAGAAAGGGTTTCGTGTCCTACGTTTACCAAACTATGCTCCAGGGCATGAGAAAACGGGCCGTGGCCAATATCGTGCAGCAAAATGGCAATGGTAACGGCCTTGGCCTCCTGTGGCGATATGTCCACATCTTTTGCCATCAGCACATCTATTGCCTGTTTCATCAGGTGGGTAGCCCCAAGCGCATGGTGAAACCGCGTATGCAACGCGCCCGGGTACACCAGAGAACTTAACCCCAACTGCTGTATATACCGCAACCGCTGAAAATAACGGTGTTCTATAAGGTCAAATATAATTTCGTAAGCAATGCTTAAAAAACCATAAACCGGGTCGTTAATAATTTTTTTCTTGTTCACAATTGCCGTTTTAAATGGAGTAAACTGTAAGCTGCTGCATTTAACAACACAAATTAAACACAAATAGCACAAACAGCGCTAAATATTTGCAGGGCGAGGCTGTTTACCCTCCTTTTTTAGTGCTATTTCATTGCGCCCGTTTTTTTGTATATTTCGGGATTGTACATTTTATTGCAACTGCTTATGAATTTGCTCATTTCTTCTTTTCTTTATGCCGGTATTTTTTGCTGCTTTTGCTCAATAAATTGCCTTGTTATGGCGCAAACACCACCCGAATGGTATAAAAATACGGTAATTTACCAAATTTACCCCCGCTCGTTTTGCGATACCAACCACGATGGTATTGGCGACCTGCAGGGCATTATTGCAAAATTGGACTATCTCCAGGATTTGGGTGTAGAAACGCTTTGGATTTCGCCCTTTTACCAAAGTCCGCAACAAGATTTCGGCTATGATGTAAGCAATTACTACGCCATTGCCCCCGAATATGGAACTATGGCCGATGCCGAACAACTGATTGCCGAAGTACACCGCCGCAATATGTACATAGTGTTTGACATGGTACTGAACCATACTTCTGTGGAGCATGAGTGGTTTAAAGAATCGGCACAAGACCGCACCAACCCCAAAGCAAACTGGTACATCTGGAAAGACGGAAAAGGCAACAAACCACCCAACAACTGGCACTCCATGCTGGCCGAAAACGGCTGGCACTATCACCCTGCACGCAGGCAATGGTACTATGCCTCGTTTTTGCCGTTTCAGCCCGATTTAAACTACCGCAATGCGGAGGTAAAACAAG
This sequence comes from Sphingobacteriales bacterium TSM_CSM, assembly GCA_002212725.1. Classification (GTDB taxonomy): domain Bacteria; phylum Bacteroidota; class Bacteroidia; order Chitinophagales; family UBA2359; genus UBA2359. The sequence continues at coordinate 7,717 of MTCR01000124.1, forward strand.
CCATGTTTAACATTGTGCGTTTTTGGCTCGGTAAAGGCGTTGATGGCTTCCGGCTCGATATTTTTAACGCCATTATGAAAGACCCCTTGTTCAGGAACAATCCTTTTTCGGCCAACCCGTTTCCTACGGCTGCTAACCCGGGCGGCTTGTTTCAGGAGCACCACTACAACGTAAACTACCCCGATGGGTTTGATTTTGCCCGCCAACTGCGGCAGGTTACCGATGAATTTACCCAACCCGCCCGCTTTACCCTTGGCGAAGTGTTTGGCCCACACCCAACCATAAAACAATACCTGGGAAACGGCAACAACGGGCTGCACCTTATCTTCTTGTTTGATATGCTGCAGTACCGGTTTAAAGCTTCGTTTTTTAAACAGCAAATTGAACTGTATAATGCCCAATACCCCCCACCCTACCTGCCCGTGCTGGTGTTTGGCAACCACGACCAGAAACGAAGCATTGGCCGCCTTGGCAACAACCCCCAAAAAGCCAAACTGCTGGCCTTATTTCAGCTTACCGCACGCGGTGTGCCGGTGTTGTACATGGGCGAAGAAATAGGCATGACCAACGCCAACATTCCGCTTAAACAGGCTAAAGACCCCCTGGCAAAACGCCTGCAATGGCTGCCCCAATGGTTGGTAAACCTTTTACCCGTGCCACTTAACCGCGATGTTTGCCGAACCCCAATGCAATGGAACAGCACGGCTAACAGCGGTTTTTCCGATGCAAAACCCTGGCTGCCCGTTAACCCCGATTTCCCGTACCTGAACGTTGCGCAACAACAAAACAACCCCCAATCTTTGCTGCACGTATATCGCAGCCTGCTGCACCTGCGCCGGCAACTACCCGCCCTGCAGCAAGGCAGCATTACCCTGCTGCCCGGCATGCCCCGCAATGTGCTGGCCTATGAACGCCGCTACAACGGGCAAGCGGCAGGGGTTTACCTCAATTTTTCGGATAAGGAGGCAACGGTTTCCTGCCCTTTTACCGAACTGCTGTTTCCGGTTCAGCCCAATACCACCCTCCAAAACGGGCAACTCCTGCTGCCGCCCTGGAGTGGCGCTATTCTTTTATAATATTTTGCAGGTTTTGAACCTTGCCGTGAGAGTTATGAATTATGAATTATGAGTTATGAGTTGTGCTTTCCTAAATAGCCTTGCCCGATTTAGGGAATTATGAACTAAAATTCAAA
>MTCR01000134.1 GCA_002212725.1 Sphingobacteriales bacterium TSM_CSM
CGCACGTTAACATCGGAACCATTGGGCACGTTGACCACGGTAAAACTACGTTGACCGCTGCTATTACTTATGTATTGGCAGAATCTGGGTTGGCAGAGAAAAAAAGTTATGACTCAATTGACTCAGCACCCGAAGAAAAAGAAAGAGGTATTACTATTAATACCGCACACGTTGAATATGAAACCGCTAATCGCCATTATGCCCACGTTGACTGCCCCGGCCACGCCGACTATGTGAAAAACATGGTTACGGGTGCTGCACAAATGGATGGTGCTATTGTGGTGTGCGCAGCTACTGATGGACCTATGCCGCAAACCCGTGAACACATTCTGCTTGCCCGTCAGGTAGGGGTGCCCCGTATTGTGGTATTTATGAACAAAGTTGACCTTGTTGATGACCCCGAACTCATTGAATTGGTAGAAATGGAGTTGCGTGAATTGCTCAGTTTCTACGAATTTCCCGGCGATGAGATACCTATCATTAAAGGTTCTGCACTTTTGGCATTAAACGGCGACCCCGAACAGAAAAAAGTTATTCTGGAATTGATGCAAGCCGTTGATGACTATATACCCGTTCCCCCGCGCGCAGTTGACAAACCTTTCCTGATGCCGGTAGAAGACGTGTTCTCTATCACCGGACGTGGAACCGTGGCTACAGGAAGAATTGAGCGTGGTGTAATTAACTCGAGTGAACCGGTTGAAATTATTGGTTTGCGCCCGGTAGAAGAAAAACCGCTTACCTCAGTAGTAACCGGTGTGGAAATGTTCCGTAAAATATTAGACCGTGGCGAAGCCGGCGATAACGTTGGTTTGCTGCTCCGTGGCATTGACAAAGATGCCATTAAACGCGGCATGGTAGTTTGTAAACCCGGTTCTGTAAAGCCGCACACCAATTTTACCGCCGAAGTGTATGTGTTGAGCAAAGATGAAGGTGGCCGACATACACCGTTCTTTAACAAATATCGTCCGCAGTTTTACTTCCGTACTACCGACGTTACCGGAGAAATTACCCTCCCTGAGGGCGTTGAAATGTGTATGCCCGGCGATAACCTGACCATTACAGTAAAGTTGATTTACCCCATTGCAATGGAAAAAGGGTTGCGCTTTGCAATTCGCGAAGGTGGTCGTACAGTAGGCGCAGGTCAGGTTACCGAAATTCTGCAGTAATACTCCAGGCGATTTGAAGTAACTCTGTTGTTTTTAAAACAACATCGGATATTTAAACTGGAAAAGGGGAAGCTACCACACTAAAATAGTGTACCATTACCAAAGCAAATATCCGATGTTTGTTTTGCCTCTTTAAGTAGAAATCAGTAAAAAAGTGGTGTAAAAAACCATTTTCTATTAATTGTTGAACGGGTGTAGCTCAGCTGGTAGAGCGGCGGTCTCCAAAACCGTAGGTCGTGGGTTCAAATCCTTCCACCCGTGCCATTAACTATTTTAATCTGAAATCCTGATAATGGAGAGAATTAGATTATACATAAAAGAAACCATTCACGAATTGCTTTACAAGGTGAGTTGGCCTACGTGGGAAGAGTTGCAGGCAAGCGTAATGGTGGTGTTGATTGCTACCTTAATTTTTTCGGTAGCCATATTTCTTTTTGACTTTATTTTTGGGGCGAACCCCGAGAATAACCTTTTTAAAGGTGTTTTATACTATATTTATAGTATATTCAGCTAATTCAGGCACGGTAATACAGCTATGACAGAGGTAACCCAAGACGATAGAAAGTGGTATGCATTACGCGTGGTAAGCGGTAAAGAGCGCAAGGTGAAAGAACATCTTGACAAGCTGGTGTCCACGAGTAATTGGAGTCATATAGTTACCCAAATACTGGTACCTACCGAGAAGGTATATACGGTCAAGAACGGAAAGAAAACAGTAAAAGAGCGCAATTTTTACCCCGGCTATATTCTTTTGGAAGCGGTTGAAGGCAAAATGCACGCCGATATAGTACAAAGCATCAGAAGCATGAACGGAGTTATCAACTTTCTTGGGAAAGAGCAACCCATTCCGCTTCGCAAAGCCGAGGTAAACCGGATACTCGGCAAAGTTGATGAAATGCAGGATGCCGGAGAAAATGTAAACGAGCCGTTCATTGTTGGCGAAAGCGTAAAAATTATTGACGGGCCGTTTAACGAATTTACGGGTACCATAGAAGAAATCTACGAGGACAAGAAGAAGATGAAAGTGATTGTTAAAATATTCGGACGCAGAACCCCCGTAGAGGTTAATTTTGTTCAAGTTGAAAAACAAATATAGCAATGGCTAAAGAAGTCGAACACGTAGTACGGTTAATTGTAAAAGGTGGCCAAGCCAACCCTGCACCGCCTATTGGTCCTGCATTGGGTTCAAAGGGGGTAAACATTATGCAGTTTTGCAAAGAGTTTAACGCCAGAACACAAGAGCAACAGGGCGAGTTATTGCCGGTGTTAATGACTGTTTACAAAGACAAGTCGTTCACTTTTGTAATTAAAACACCACCGGTAGCCAACTTACTGGGCGCTGCCGCTAAATTGAAACCAAAAAAAGCTACCAGTAAACTTGCCGGCGGCTCTCCGGAGCCTAACCGCCGCAAAGTGGCTACACTTACCTGGGAACAGGTGCGTCAGATTGCCGAGAAAAAAATGCCCGATTTAAATGCGTTCACCATAGAATCGGCCATGAAGATGGTAGCCGGCACTGCCAGAAGTATGGGTATTACCATTTCGGGTACACCGCCCTGGCAACAATAACCTACATTTAAGACCGAAATTTGAGGTAAAGAGCATTAAAAAAACTTACAGTTGTGAAACTTACTAAAAAACGCAAAGCAGTAAACGGCCGGGTAGATAGCAGTAAATTATATGCACTAACCGAAGCAGCCGCTTTAGTAAAAGAGGTAAATACCACCAAATTCGACTCATCGGTTGACCTGCACGTTAAATTGGGTGTTGACCCCCGGAAACCCGACCAAGCTATACGTGGGTCGGTGTCGCTTCCGCATGGAACCGGCCGGGTAAAACGCATATTGGTTCTTTGCAGCCCCGATAAAGAGGAAGAGGCCAAACAAGCCGGCGCCGATTACTACGGGCTGAACGAATATGTAGATAAAATTTTGGCAGGCTGGACCGATATTGACGTAATTATTGCCACCCCTAACGTAATGGCACAGGTTGGTAAACTGGGTCGTATTTTGGGCCCCCGCGGGCTGATGCCCAACCCCAAAACCGGCACTATTACCCCCAATGTAGCTGCTGCTGTAGAGGAAGTAAAAAAGGGGAAAATTGACTTTAAGGTAGATAAGTACGGCATTATTCATGCATCGGTTGGACGTGTTTCTTTCTCGCCCGAAAAAATAGCCGAAAATGCAATCGAACTCATGCATACATTGGCAAGAATGAAACCAACCGCATCAAAAGGCGTGTATATTAAAAGCATTTATATGGCAAGTACCATGAGTCCGGGTATAGCCATTGAACCCAAAACCATTAAAGGAATTTAGTCATGACAAGGGAAGAAAAAGGGGCAGTTATAGCGGAACTCAAGGAAAAGTTCAGTAAATCGGATTTTTTCTATTTAGCCGACTCATCGGCGCTTACAGTGGCCGATATCAGCAAAGTGCGACGAATTTTTTATGAGAAAGGGTTGGAAATAAAAGTTGCCAAAAATACCCTTATCAAAAAAGCACTCGACCAATTGAGCGACTCTAAGTATCAGGATATTTACCCACAATTGCATGGCCCAACTACGGTTATCTTTACAGAGGTTTCTAACCTGCCGGCAAAAGTTATTAAAGACTTGCACGACAAAGAGCACTTAACTAAGTTTGTATTCAAGGCGGCCTATATTGATACGGCTGTGTTTGCCGGCGAAGAAAACTTAGATACACTCACCAAGCTGAAAACGAAATACGAACTTATAGGGGAAGTAATTGGATTATTGCAATCTCCTGCCAAGAACGTTATTTCGGCACTTAAATCGGGCGGTGATAAACTGGCCGGTATTGTTAAAACGCTTTCCGAAAGAGAAGGTTAATAGCCGGCTGTTTTGGGAACAGTGTCTGATTGTTACGCACTCATTATATATTTTTCCTTTTTTAACGCTTTTTAAAGCGAAAGCACTTTTTAGCAAACAATTTAAAAACTTAATAAGATGGCAGATTTAAAATCATTTGCAGAACAATTAGTTAACCTCAGCGTAAAAGAAGTTAACGAGTTAGCGCGCATTCTGAAAGAAGAGTATGGCATAGAGCCTGCAGCAGCAGCAGCCGTAATGGTTGCCGGAGGCGGCGGTGGCGGTGGTGCAGCCGAGCAACCCGCAGAAGCCGTAAAAACCGAATTTGACGTATTGCTCAAATCGGCCGGACCTAATAAACTGAATGTGGTAAAAGTAGTAAAAACTATTACTAACCTTGGTTTAAAAGAGGCTAAAGATTTAGTTGACGGTGCACCTTCTATGGTAAAAGAAAAAATATCAAAAGAAGAAGCCGCATCTATTAAATCGCAGTTGGAAGAAGTGGGTGCTGAAGTTGAAGTAAAATAAACCACCTCAACGCAGCATCAGGTTGCTAGCGAACCTGCCTGCCGGGGGCAGTTATAAACAGCACCGGTTTAGTAGAGCACTTTTAAAGTGTATTGGTTATTGGTATTTGTATTTTTTAACCCAAAACAGTTTCGCTACGCATCTACTACTGTTACATCTTCAAAATAACCGCTTAAAATAGGCATTGGAGCGCCTGTTCCTCTGCCTATTTTTGCATTTATTGTCAATTAAAATTAAGTTCATTATAATATGATGTCTCAAAAAAGCGGCTACACAGAAAGGGTAAATTTTGGTAAAATCAAACAAACTTTTGACTATCCGGATTTATTGGCTATCCAGATAGATGCCTTTAAAAAGTTTTTCCAGATTGAAACCACGCCCGAAAACCGGGAAAATGAAGGATTGTATGCTGTGTTTAAGGAAAATTTTCCTATAAGCGACGCCCGCAATATCTTTGTGCTGGAATTCTTAGATTATTATATTGACCCGCCGCGCTACACCATTGATGAGTGCATACAACGCGGTCTTTCATATAGCGTGCCCCTTAAGGCTAAATTGCGCCTCTCCTGCAATGACGAGGAACACGTAGATTTTAAAACCATAGAGCAGGAGGTGTTTTTGGGCAACCTGCCCTACATGACCTCCAAGGGAACTTTTATTATTAACGGCGCTGAACGCATTGTGGTTTCACAATTGCACCGCTCGCCGGGTGTGTTTTTTAGCCAAAGCGTTCACCCAAACGGCACCCGCATCTATTCGGCAAGGGTAATACCTTTTAAAGGAGCATGGATAGAGTTTGCTACAGACATTAATAATGTTATGTACGCATATATTGACCGGAAAAAGAAATTTCCGGTAACCACGCTCTTGCGTGCCATTGGCTACGATAGCGATAAATCTATTTTGGAACTGTTTGACCTTGCCGATGAAATAGAAGTAACCCGCCAAAATCTTGCAAATAATATTGGTAAAAAATTAGCTGCAAGAGTGCTGAAAACCTGGGTAGAAGATTTTGTTGACGAAGATACCGGCGAAGTGGTGAGTATTGAGCGTCACGAAGTGCTGCTTGACCGCGATACTATATTGGATGAAGATAATATGGAAGCCATTCTGGAAACCGGCGTTGCTACCATTATTTTGCAAAAAGATGAAAAAGCCGGCGACTTTGCCATTATTCTGAATACCCTGCAAAAAGATACCTCCAACTCTGAATTGGAGGCGGTGCAGCACATATACCGGCAGTTGCGCGGAACCGATCCGCCGGATGATGAAACTGCCCGCGGCATTATTGACAAGCTCTTTTTCTCTGATAAACGCTACGACCTTGGCGAAGTAGGACGCTACAAAATTAACAAAAAACTGAAATTGGGAATACCCGATTCGGTACGTGTGCTAACCAAGGAAGACATCATCAGCATGGTAGAATACCTGGTAAACTTAACCAACCAAAATGCTGAAATTGATGATATTGACCACCTTAGCAACCGCCGGATTAAAACCGTAGGCGAACAGTTGTTTGCACAGTTCAGCACAGGGCTTGCCAGAATGGCGCGTACCATCCGCGAACGTATGAACGTGCGCGATACAGAGGTTTTCTCACCCATTGACCTTATTAATGCCCGAACCCTGTCATCGGTTATTAATACCTTTTTCGGAACGAGCCAACTCTCCCAGTTCCTCGACCAAACCAACCCGCTTTCCGAAATTACCCATAAACGCCGTATTTCGGCACTGGGGCCGGGGGGGTTATCGAGAGAAAGAGCCGGTTTTGAGGTGCGCGACGTGCACTACTCGCACTATGGCCGCCTTTGCACCATTGAAACGCCGGAAGGCCCCAACATCGGACTGATTTCTACCATGTGCATTCATGCCAAAGTAAATGACCTCGGATTTCTTGAAACACCTTATCGCAAGGTTAAAGAAGGCAAGGTGCTGTTGGGCGAAAAGGATGTAGAATATTTGTCGGCAGAGGAAGAAGACAATAAAATAATAGGACAGGCAATAGCCGAGTTTAACCCGCAAGACGGAACCATTATTGCCGAAAAGGTAAAAGCACGTTGGGAAGGTGAGTTTCCTATTGCCTCGCCCGATGAATTGCAGTATATTGACGTGGCATCTAACCAAATTGTTGGGGTATCGGCTTCGCTCATTCCATTCCTTGAAAACGACGACGCCAACCGCGCCTTAATGGGTTCTAACATGCAACGCCAGGCTGTGCCCCTGCTGCGCCCCGAAGTACCTATTGTGGGTACAGGGCTGGAGGCCAAAGTAGCACAGGACTCGCGCATGTTGCTCAATGCAGAACGAAAAGGCGTGGTAGAATATGTAGATGCCAACAAGGTAGTAGTGCGCTACGAAAGAACCGACGAGGAACGCATAGCCAGTTTTGAAGATGACAGCGTAACTTATGAACTTATTAAGTTCAGACGAACCAACCAGGCCACCTGTATTAACCTTAAACCCGTTGTGCGTAAAGGGGATATTGTGGAAGCCGGACAGGCGCTTTGCGAGGGTTATGCAACCGCCAGCGGCGAACTGGCCCTTGGACAAAACCTTACCGTGGCATTTATGCCCTGGAAAGGATATAACTTTGAAGATGCCATCGTAATATCGGAGCGCATTGTTCAAAATGATATCTTCTCCTCTATCCATATTGAGTCTTTTGACCACGAAGTGCGCGATACCAAACTGGGCGAAGAAGAGTTAACCAACGACATCCCCAACGTTAGCGAAGACGCAACCAAAGACCTTGATGAAAACGGTATTATAAGAATTGGTGCGCATGTAAAAGAAGGCGATATTATTGTGGGTAAAATTACCCCGAAAGGCGAAACCGACCCCACACCCGAAGAAAAACTGCTTCGCGCCATTTTTGGCGATAAGGCCGGCGATGTAAAAGACGCCTCGCTCAAAGTGCCACCCTCTATTGAAGGAGTGGTAATAGACAAACAACTATATGCCCGCGCCAAAAAGACCAAAGAAAGCAAGGTAAAAGAAAAAGAAGAAATTAACAAGCTGGAGCACGACCATAAAGTACGCCTCGATAAACTTCGGGATATACTTATGAGTAAACTCTTGCAACTGCTTCAGGAAAAACGCTCTGAAGGAGTTCGGAATATTCATAGCGAAGAGGTAATTCCGGTAGGCGTTAAATTTACCCCGGTTATTTTGAACGATATCCCGGATTTCAGAATGTTGGATATGCGCAACTGGACGAACGACCCCAAAATCAACGATATTCTGAAACGCCTCATGCACAACTACACCATTAAGGTTGGTGAGGAAGTGGCACGCTACAAACGAGTAAAATACAGCATTACCATTGGCGACGAACTGCCCGCCGGCGTACTTAAACTGGCTAAAGTGTATATTGCCAAAAAACGCAAATTGCGCGTTGGCGATAAACTTGCAGGACGACACGGAAACAAAGGTATTGTGGCTAAAATTGTGCGCCAGGAAGATATGCCATTCCTCGAAGACGGAACGCCTATGGATATTGTGCTGAACCCTATGGGTGTGCCCTCGCGGATGAACCTGGGGCAAATTTACGAAACCGTATTGGCTTGGGCCGGTAAAAAACTGGGCTTAAAATATGCCTGCCCCATTTTTGACGGCCCCTCGGTAAACGAAATTGAAAGCGAAATTAAAAAAGCCGGGCTGCCATCGCTTGGACAAACATACCTGTACGACGGAGAAACCGGCGAACGGTTCCACCAACCCGCAACAGTTGGCGTAATTTACATGCTTAAACTGGCACACATGGTTGACGATAAAATGCACGCACGCTCCATTGGACCCTACTCGCTCATAACCCAGCAACCCTTGGGCGGTAAAGCACAATTTGGCGGACAACGTTTCGGCGAAATGGAAGTATGGGCACTGGAAGCTTTTGGCGCATCTAATATCTTGCGCGAAATGCTTACAGTTAAGTCTGACGATATCGTTGGCCGCGCCAAAGCTTACGAAGCTATTGTTAAAGGTGACCCCATTCCCGAACCGGGTATTCCCGAATCGTTTAATGTATTAATGAACGAATTACATGGGTTAGCCCTTGATTTGGTAAAACACTAAGTCTTTTTTTTACCCCGATGTAACGACAACCGCAAGGCAACTCTTCACCGGGAACCACCATTTAGGCAACTTTTAAAACCTGTCGGGCAAAACAAACCCGGCAGGTTTTACAACCAACCGATACTACACTATTACCAGTACGCGTTACGCTCTACTCTCCATCATTAAAAACCCGAAAGCAAGTTATACTATGTCAAGTGTAAAAAAAGATAACAAGCAAAAAACGGATTTCACCGCCTTAACCATTTGCCTTGCTTCACCAGATAAAATTCTTGAACGTTCAAAAGGCGAAGTTACCAAGCCCGAAACCATTAACTACCGCACCTACAAACCCGAAAGAGAGGGCTTGTTTTGTGAACGCATTTTTGGCCCAATAAAAGACTATGAATGCTATTGCGGAAAATATAAGCGCATACGCTATAAAGGTATTGTGTGCGACCGCTGCGGTGTAGAGGTAACAGAAAAAAAAGTGCGTCGCGAACGCATGGGCCACATAAAACTGGTAGTGCCGGTGGTACATATCTGGTATTTTAAATCTTTACCTAATAAAATAGGATACCTGTTGGGCATGTCTTCCAAAAAACTGGAAACAGTTATTTATTATGAACGCTACGTGGTTATCCAACCCGGCATTCTGGAAAGCAAAGTGAGCGCCCTCGACCTTTTGAACGAAGAAGATTATATTGAATTAACCGAAGCGCTGCCACGAGACAACCAACTATTGCCCGATTCTGACCCCAATAAGTTTATAGCCCGAATGGGGGGCGAAGCTATTCGCGACCTGTTGTCGCGCATTGACCTCGACACGCTTTCTTACAGCCTGCGCGATGCAGCAGCCACCGAATCATCGCAACAACGAAAAGCCGAAGCCCTTAAACGCCTGAGCGTGGTAGAGGCCTTCCGCGAAGCAAACTCCAATGTTGAAAACCGCCCCGAATGGATGGTAGTACAATACCTGCCTATCATTCCGCCTGAACTGCGCCCCTTGGTACCCCTTGACGGCGGACGTTTTGCCAGCTCCGATTTAAATGACCTTTACCGAAGGGTAATCATCAGAAACAACCGCCTCAAACGCCTTATAGAAATTAAAGCGCCCGAAGTAATTCTGCGAAACGAAAAACGCATGTTGCAAGAGGCCGTTGACTCACTTTTCGACAACTCGCGCAAATCAAACGCCGTAAAGGCCGAAGGCGGGCGCGCCTTAAAATCATTAAGCGATGTGCTGAAAGGTAAACAAGGCCGTTTCAGGCAAAACCTGCTGGGTAAAAGGGTTGACTACTCAGGACGTTCGGTAATTGTGGTAGGTCCTACTCTTAAAATGCATGAATGCGGCCTGCCCAAAGCAATGGCGGCAGAGTTGTTTAAACCGTTTATCATTCGCAAACTCATAGAACGGGGAATTGTAAAAACAGTAAAATCGGCCAAAAAACTGGTTGACCGGAAAGAATCGGCCGTGTGGGATATTCTCGAAAACATTTTGCGCGGACACCCCGTACTCCTTAACCGGGCACCAACCCTGCACCGCTTGTCAATACAGGCTTTTCAGCCGGTATTGGTAGAGGGTAAAGCCATACAGCTGCACCCGCTGGTTTGTACTGCATTTAACGCAGACTTTGACGGCGACCAAATGGCCGTACACGTGCCCCTTAGCAACGAAGCCATTCTGGAAGCACAATTGCTCATGCTCTCTGCCCATAACATTCTTAACCCCCAAAGCGGTACCCCTATTGCCTTGCCCTCGCAAGACATGGTGTTGGGGCTGTATTACATTACCAAAGAGCGCAAAACTGCACCCGGACACGTTGTAAAAGGAGAAGGCAAAACTTTTTACTCGCCCGAAGAGGTAATTATTGCCCACAACGAGCGCGCCTTAGACCTGCACGCCAGCATTAAAGTAAAAGTGCCCGTAAGACAGGCAGACGGAACCCTGCAGCGCCAGTTTATGCAAACCACTACCGGCCGCGTACTGTTTAATGAGGTAGTGCCCAAAGAAGTAGGTTTTATTAATAAACTGCTTTCTAAAAAAGAACTTCGCACCGTAGTGGGCGATATTATTAAGGTAGTAGGAATTGCCCGAACTGCCCGATTCCTCGATGACATTAAGCAAATGGGCTTTGAATGGGCATTTAAAGGCGGCTTGTCTTTTAGTATTAAGGACTTGCTGGTGCCCGTAGAGAAAAACGACATGATTTCGCGTGCCCAAACCGAAGTGGACGAAGTATCGGCAAACTATGAAATTGGCCTTATTACCAATAACGAACGTTATAATCAGGTAATTGACATCTGGACCCGCCTCAGTACCCGTATCAGCGACACCCTCATTAAAGGTTTGGAAGATGACCGACAAGGATTTAACCCCGTGTTTATGATGTTCCATTCGGGCGCACGTGGCTCAAAAGAGCAAATTAAACAGTTGGCCGGTTTAAGGGGCTTAATGGCAAAACCACGCAAATCGGGTTCGGTTGGCCCCGAAATTGTAGAAAACCCCATTCTTGCCAACTTTAAAGAAGGTTTGTCGGTTTTGGAGTACTTCATTTCTACACACGGTGCCCGCAAAGGTTTAGCAGATACCGCACTTAAAACCGCCGATGCCGGTTATCTTACCCGCCGTTTGGTGGACGTGGCACAAGATGTGGTAATTTCGGAAGAAGACTGCCTGACCCTTCGGGGAATTGAAATTTCGGCGCTCAAAGACAATGAAGATATTGTAGAACCCTTGTATGAGCGTATTTTAGGCCGTATGGCGCTTCAGGACATTATACACCCGCTTACCGATGAGGTAATTGTAAAAGCCGGTGAAGAAATAACCGAAGATATAGCCCGGTTTATTGACCAGGAAACCGGTATTGAAACGGTTGCCATACGCTCCGTACTTACCTGCGAGTCGCGCTACGGTGTATGTGTGAAATGTTATGGCAGAAACCTTACCAATAACCGCATGGCGCAAATTGGCGATGCAGTGGGTATTATTGCCGCCCAATCTATTGGCGAACCCGGAACGCAGCTTACCCTGCGCACATTCCACGTGGGTGGTACCGCTTCTAACATTGCTACCGAATCGAAACTTACCGCCAAGTTTGATGGTGTGCTGGAGTTTGATGAAGTGCGCAGCGTTTCGCATGTAACCGAAGAAGGAGAGGTAAAAGAAATAGTGCTGGGCCGTAACGGCGAAGTACGCATCATGGACCCCAAAACCAACCGGCAGCTGGTAAGCAATACCATTCCCTACGGTGCAAACCTGTTTGTTAAAAACGGGCAAGCCGTACAAAAAGGAGATGTTATTTGCGATTGGGACCCCTATAACGCCGTAATTGTATCGGAATATGCCGGTGAGGTAGAGTACGAAAATATTGTTGAAGGCGTTACTTACCGCGAAGAAGCCGATGAGCAAACCGGCTACCGCGATAAAGTTATTATTGAAAGCCGAAACAAAACGCTTATACCGGCCATAAAAATTGTAGATGCCGAAGGCAACGAACTATATACCTACAGCCTTCCGGTAGGCTCGCACATTAATGTTGATAACCATGAGCCTGTACACCGAGGTAAGGTGTTAATTAAAATACCGCGCATTATTGGAAAAGTGCGCGATATTACCGGTGGTTTGCCCCGCGTTACCGAATTGTTTGAAGCCCGAAACCCCTCCAATCCCGCTATAGTTACCGAAATTGACGGAACCGTTTCTTTTGGTAAAATTAAACGGGGTAACCGCGAAATTACCATTACTTCGCGTACCGGCGAAAAACGCAAGTACCTCGTTCCGGTTTCAAAACATATTCTGGTATTGGAGAATGATGCCGTTAAAGCCGGCGACCCGCTCTCTGACGGTGCTATTACCCCTTCCGACATTTTGAGCATTAAAGGCACTTTTGCCGTGCAGGAATACCTGGTAAACGAAGTGCAGGAAGTGTACCGTTTGCAAGGTGTTAGAATTAACGATAAGCATATTGAGGCCATTGTGCGCCAAATGATGCGCAAAGTTAGCATTGTTGACCCCGGCGATACCCGGTTCATGGAAAAAATGGCGGTTGATAAAATTGAGTTTATGGAGGAAAACGACCGCATTTTTGATAAAAAAGTGGTAGAAGATGCAGGCGACTCTAAAGTGCTGAAAAAAGGACAAATTGTGTCATTGCGCCAACTGCGCGAAGAAAATTCTTATCTGCGCCGTAATGATAAGGCATTGGTACAGTTCCGTAATGCAAAAACCGCTACCTCGCGCCCATTGCTGCAAGGTATTACCCGTGCTTCTTTGGGCACCAACAGCTGGATTTCTGCCGCCTCGTTCCAGGAAACAACCAAGGTGTTGAGCCAGGCCGCCATTGCAGCCAAACGCGACGATTTGCTGGGACTTAAAGAAAACGTAATTGTAGGTCACCTTATTCCGGCAGGTACCGGTTCAAGGCAGTTTAGAAATTATGTTGTAGGTTCAAAACAGGAAATGGAGCGAATGGCCAGAAATCAGGAACTGTTAAACAGCAACATTTTGCCCGATTAACCGCCAACACTTATCTTGGCCGGTAACTGCCCAAACAGGGTTTGTTCACCAATAATTGTGCGGTTTCACTTCATATTGAGCAGTACATTATTAACCTGAGCCTAGATATAGCGGCTCTTTTACCACTACAGAGGGTAAAAGAGCCGCACTTTTTTTCATGAAAAGAGGTGGTATTTTCTTAAAAAATAACAGCAACTTTGTTTCTAATGCCGTTTCTGCTACATTAAAGGCTTGCTAACAGCCGGAGTTATATGAGTAAAGCAGAGTCGGAACTTCCCAACCTTGCGTTAATTTAGCGCAATACCCACTATCAAGCCAAGCCAGGGTTTCTTGTTGTAAATCCAGTGTTTTCTGTCGTTGCTCAACAGGTAATCAAAACCGGTGGCAATGCCAAAACTGGCCACCTTCGACTCAAGAAAACCCGCAATGCCCGCTTGGGCAATCATGCCGTTATATTCATTACCAACCACATTACCGGTTGAAAAAGGCCCAATTGTAGTAGTTCCGGCGCCGGCAAACAGCCCGAGGTCAAATCCGCGGTTTACCAAATCATACGTATAGTTATTGAAGGGGTCTTTTTTTCGCTTCAGCAAGTAAAAATCGGTTCGCCACCCGGCATACAACGCAGCGTTGAAATCGGTGGTTAATTCGGGCGGCAAACCATTTTTCGGAAACCGGTACTTGAAAAGAATAGAGGTAATATCTATGTCGATACTCTTTTTTGTAAACATTAACGGATAAAAATTGCCGGCACTTGTATCGGCAAGCGAAAACTCCAAAATTGGCTGACCGTTTACCAATTTGCCCAATGCCGGATATGCCGTTATAGCCACATCATCAACATTCAGGTAAACGGGTTTACTTTTTTCTGAACCCAACCTGAGTTTGTAAAAGCCGCTGTTAAAATCATGAACTGCAGCTTTTTCCATTACGCTGCACGAACAGACCAAGGTTATGCCCAAAGCAACCACTGCTAAAAATAAAAAATGCTTATTCATAAGTTTTATTTTATCAAAATTTGTTGTGTTGGTTCAGGAATTTACTGTAACAGTTTGCGCAAGGCCGGAATATACAGGGGTTTGCTGCTATAAAACTGCTGCAACAGTTGTTGTTTGGTTGGTAAAACAACAAAGCCACCCCTGTTTTTATGCAGGTGTGGCTTTGCAATATGGCATGGGTTTACCACAGATGTTACCTTTGCATCAACGCTTTAAGGGTAATGCTATGGCTGTTGCCGGTTATTTTAACCAGATATACGCCATCGGGCTGTGCCGAAAGGTCTAAGGTGGCGGCGGTATTGGCAACGGTGCGCAAAACCTCTTGTCCCGATGTGGTGAGTACCGAAATAAGATAATTGCCATTTGATGCCGGAAGTTGCAGGTTGAGCAATCCTTTGGTAGGATTGGGGCTTAGCTGCACCTCATTTTGCAAGGTATTGGGGGCAATTCCCACCGCATCGGATACGGTTATATAGCTTTCTTTCAGCTCGAAATCGTTGCCAACGGAGTTAATCACGGTTAATGAAACCGAGTAAGTGCCGGGTGCTGCATAGCTGTGCGCGGGGTTTTGCACGGTGCTGCCTTCGCCGTCGCCAAAAGCCCAGTACCACTCCGAAATACCGCCGGTAGAGAGGTCGGTAAACTGAATAGGTTCATTGGTAGTTGCGGTGGTGGCCGAGGCAGAAAAATCGCATTGCGGTGCGGCTAATTGTGCGCCTTGTAACAAAGAAGAACGCGGACCCAACAACATGGCACGCATAATGCCTACTTGGTCGTGGGTAAACATGTTCATGCAATCCTCATCGGAGTAGTCCATATAGTTTTCAATCATATCGGGGTAGTTGATGGGGGTATCCATACAGCTGTTTTTGGTATAATCGCACTCTTGTTGCGATGCCGAGTCGCTGTTAGGCGTATCGGCAATGCCGTCGTCCATGGTGCAGTCGCCATCGCCCCAGATATGGCGCAGCCCAAGGTAATGCCCTACTTCATGCACACAGGTTCTGCCTTCGCCAACCACAGATGCTAAAGTGCCCAATGCGGGGTTTGCCGGGCCGCCAAAAACGGGGTAGTGAATAGCCACGCCATCGGTTTGAGCAGTACCTGCCGAGCCTGCGGGCCAGTTGGGAGCTTCGGCGGGCGGGTAAGCAAAGCCCAGTACGGTTCCCACGCCGCTGCCGTCGTCCATGTTGCACACCCAAATATTGAGGTATTGGTCGGTAGGCCAGGCATCTTTACCACCCTGGTCGTCAAATTTCATGGCATCAAACCCGCCCAGGCTTGCCAACACGGTGTTGAGGCAGGCTTCTTGTTCGGGGGTAAGGGGTGCGCCGGTAAGAATATCGAGAGGGTTAATGCCGCAGGCAATAATTTGGTTAACGATTTCGAAGATGTCAATACCCGATAGCGGCGAGAAGTTTTGCACCGAAGTTTGGGTACGGGTAATGCCGGTGGTGGGGTTGCCATCGGGGTCAATTTGAGCCAGGTAAAATTCAATACCGGCGTCGGCCGCTACAGGTATAAATTCGTCGCGGGTAAGTGAGGAGTCGGCATTTTGGCGGCGGTAGTCGCGGTTCAAGATGTCAATTTGCTGGTGTACGGCTTCATCGGGTACGTTTTCAATAGAGGTGTTGTACACAATATGCACCACCACCGGTACGCGCAAAATGCTGTCGCCGCCGGCTTTTGCCAATGTATTGTGTTGAGCGGTTTCTTTGGCTTTATCAAAAGTTTTTTGTACGGCCTGCCCGTATTGGCGGTTCAGCAGGGCTTGGTACAGTTGCATTTCGTAGTTAATGCAGCGGTTAAGCTCCTGCGCATATCCATACAGGCTCACAAACAAGAGCAGAACGGAAAAAAGGAACGTGTTTTTTTTCATTATTGACTGCGGTTTTGGAGAAATGGTAAAAATGTGGTTAAATTATGTTCCGGCCGGTTGTGTTATACGGGGTTAGTGTTGCAATCGGTTAGTCTTCCAATACACTTCGGGCAATAACCAGGCGTTGAATTTCGGAGGTGCCTTCGTAAATTTGAGTAATTTTGGCATCACGCATCAGCCGTTCAACATGATATTCTTTTACATAGCCGTAGCCGCCATGCACCTGCACCGCCTCGGTGGTTACCTGCATGGCGGTTTCGGAGGCAAACAGTTTGGCCATGGCTGCGGCTGTGCCGTAGGGTTGGTTAGCATCTTTAAGATAAGCCGCTTTAAAACAAAGCAGGCGGGCGGCTTCTATTTGCGTGGCCATATCGGCCAATTTAAACTGTATGGCCTGATGTGCGGAAATGGGTTTTCCGAAAGATTGCCGCTCTTTGGAGTAAGCCACCGATAACTCATAAGCGCCCGAAGCAATACCCAATGCCTGCGATGCAATGCCAATACGTCCGCCGTCGAGGGTTTTCATGGCAAATTTAAATCCGAAGCCATCTTCGCCAATGCGGTTTTCTTTGGGCACCACTACATCCTGAAACATAATGGAATGCGTGTCGGAGGCGCGAATGCCCATTTTGTTTTCTTTAGCGCCAACGGTTACGCCTTTCCAGTTGCGGTCAACAATAAAGGCATTAATACCGCGGTGTTTTTTTTCGGTATGGCTTTGGGCAATAACTAAGTACAAGCCGGCATGACCGCCGTTGGTAATCCAGTTTTTGGTGCCGTTAAGCAAATAGTGGTCGCCCATGTCAATGGCGGTAGTGCGCTGCGAGGTGGCGTCGGAGCCGGCTTCGGGTTCTGAAAGGCAGAAAGCGCCAATCATGTTGCCCATAGCCAAATCGGGCAGGTATTGTTGCTTTTGTGCTTCGGTGCCAAAGGCTTCAATACCCCAGCAAACCAGTGAATTGTTTACCGACATAATAACCGAGCACGAAGCATCTATTTTTGATATTTCTTCCATTGCCAACACATACGAAATGGTGTCAAGCCCGCTGCCGCCGTATTCTGGCGAAACCATCATGCCCAGAAAACCCAGTTCGGCCATGCGCTTTACCAATGCGGTGGGGTGTTGCATTTTTTCGTCGCGCTCAATTACGCCCGGCTTGCATTCGTTTTGTGCAAAATCGCGGGCGGCGCTTTGTATCATTAAATGTTCTTCGGATAGTTGAAAATTCATGATTTAGATGGTAAAATTTGTTTAAGTATTATTAAATGGTATGCAAAAATACCAATTTTTCTGTTCATTTTTTGCAGCAAAGGCACATGATTTTCGGGAAAAGCATAAGATATGGCACAACAAAGACAATAACCGGGTTAATCGCCGGCAAAGAACAACCCTTCAATGGGCGTTTGCATGGAGTAGGAGTCAATTTTTACCCAGCCGGCAAGTCCAAATTCGGTTTTGAGGAGGAAATATTGGTAGCGGCGGTAGCCGTTGGCTGCATCTTCTGCCGATGCCGGCGCTTGTTCGGCGGGCAGGTTGAGCAATACGGTAAGGGCGTTGCCGGCGGCAATATCGGCTACTTTTTGGGTAAGTCCGGTATCGGCGTAAATAGTTATGGGTTCTTTGGCAGTAGTTTCAAGCCCTACGTAGTAAAACGGTTGAGCTGTTTCTTCCAGCAAATTATTAGCTATTGCCCATTTGCTGCGTTGGTTAAACAGGTTGTTTACGTGTCCGGTGGTATAGAAGTAGCCGTTTCCGGGCAGGTAAATTTCTTTACCCCAGATGTAGGCATCGGTTTTTTGCCCGTCGGGGTTAAGGGTTTGCAGGGGCAGCAGCGTATCTTTCAGCATTTGGAAGAAGGCAAAATTGTAATCGTCAGACATACCCCAGTCAAACACCACCAAATACTCGGTTTTATCGGCTGCCGATAGCTTGGTGCGCACCATGCCCAGCCAGGTATCGGGTATGTTGCCTTTGGTAAAGGGGTACAGGTGGTACAGGTCATCAAACGAAACGGGTTTACCCAACGCAGGGTTGCAGTACAGATATCCTGCTTCATTTACCTTTTTACCTTCTTCGTTGGTGTAGGTGGCATAAACGGCTTCGTACCGGTTAAGGTTTTTGAAAGGCTGCGCCTGCAGGTGCAGGAAGGCGGTGAAGAGGAGGAGGGCTATTCGGAATGTAGAGGAAATCATGCAATAAATGGTTAATTTTCGCCAAAATTAACAAAATTATTTCAAATGTCAGCTTGTAAGTTTTTTTCTAAATATTCAATGAGGAGGTAAACGGTTGTGCAAGGGTTGTACTCACAGTAGCGAAGATGTGTCTGCGCCATAAAGTGTTTGTGTAATTTTTTGGACCTTTCAATTGCTTCTTTTTCGCTGGCATCAGGGTCTTTGATTAGCTTTTCGTATAGTTTAGCATCTCCTTTTTCATATTTTCCAACTCTTCGGTTTAACTCTTTTACGTAATCTGTACGGTGAATTGGGGTATTATTATTGTAATTGCGGTAATGCAGGCATATCCAAAGTTCAAATGCATCATTAGACCATGCAGTTTCAATTTTTTCTTTTTTAGCCAACTCTATAGCTTTATCAAATTTTGTATTGTCTGATTCATTTGTGTAGTCTCGGTCAAAAACGCACCAAACTATGTCGTAATCATCGGTGCGATTCTTTTTTTTGGCATATTCTACTATATCATCACGTTGTCCTTTGCCTACTATTGCCTTACTAAAGTTAAACCTTTTGTTAAAATAATGCTTTTCAGTTTCACCCTCACAAACAATGATTATAGAAGGGCGAAGGCGTTTGAAGCCGGCACCAATTTTTTTAAACGCTTTCTTTTTGTTTTCTTTGCCCATACTTCAAGTTTTATCGTTTTAATTGTGTTAATCTTTTGGCTCATTTGTGCTTAACAACTTCTCTACTGTTATATCCAAACCTTCAACCCAAGGCGTTGCTCCAAACTTATCCATCATATAAGCTTTCTCAAAAGATTGCCGTAAGTCTTTAATGTCATATTCTGCCATATTTACCA
Source organism: Sphingobacteriales bacterium TSM_CSM (assembly GCA_002212725.1). GTDB lineage: Bacteria > Bacteroidota > Bacteroidia > Chitinophagales > UBA2359 > UBA2359. The sequence goes on from MTCR01000134.1 coordinate 19,008, forward strand.
AACTGCTTACCCCGTACCGGTTTTTTTCTACAAAACAAATTTGGTCGCGCCGTAGCAGGTAGGGATTGAGCAGGGTTACGTTATGGGAGGTAAAAATTAGTTGTGCGTTATGTGGGTTGGTATGCGGCATATTGAACAGGCTTACAATTTTGCGCGACAATTTAGGGTGCAGCCGGGCATCAAACTCATCTATCACCAATATTTTACCATGTTCCAGTGTATCTAAAATAAAGGCGCATAATTTGAAAAAATGCTGCGTTCCTTCCGACTCAAATTCCTCAAAATCGGCTTCAACTGTTCCTGCCACATCGCCCCTGTTGCTGTATCTTTTTCGGTAACTTTTATACGGAAGCCCTTCCGGCAGGTCTATAATGCCTCTATCAATCAGTTTTTTTATTTCGGGATGTAATTTTTGTTTTGTAGCCGAAGGCAATACATTTTCAATGGCAATATCTGCCTCAATTAATAATGAAATGGCTTTTGCCCGATTTTTATTGTCCTGCATAAACGCATTGACCGCAATATTCATTGCCTCATCATCAATGCCCGATATGACCCCGATTTCTGAAATGTAATTTGCAATTTGAGCAGCAACTCCCGCTTTATTAAACTCTGATACCGATGAAATAAACAAAGCGTAAGGGTGAAAGAGCTTGTTTTTTGCAAAAGGCGCAGCCTCATTAAAATGCCGGGTATTTATTTTAACTTCCTGTTTTTTGCGTTTAAAGTAATAACTTTCTTGTGTGGTACGCCTGCCATAAAGCCACTCGCTTACAACTTCATGCTTTGTTGCTTCAAAACCATAACGGTAAATAACCCCGTTTAGAATGAACACCATTTCAAAAAAACTGGGTTTTTCTGCTGTTTCTTCGCTTAAGCTAAACGGGGTGATGTATTCTGAAAGCCAGTTTTCATTGACTGCCGAATGTGAAACCGTGCTTGCCAGCGCAAAAAAAGCCTTCACCAAATTACTCTTACCCGATGCGTTTGCGCCAAACAGCGCCATGCTTTTAAGTAACGTATATTTGGGAGTGGCTTCAAAAACATTTTCGGTATAAACAGGGTTGTCTTTTGATTTGAGATTAGCCGCCCACATGCTAAGGGTGGTTACCTCTTTAAAAGAGCGGAAATTGCCAACGCTAAATTCTATAAGCATTTTTTATGCAGATTTAAGGCAAAATTGCAAATTTTTGTCAAATTTAAAAAGAATTTGCAGAAAAAACAACTTATTAAAGTGAAAAGTTGCATTTACTGTAATTATCAAGGACGCTATTTTGAGAATTCTTTATAAAAATTTAAGGGCGGCATTGCTGCCGCCCCGAGTTTTCTAATTTTACCCTGCCAAAGCGATAGTGAGAATTAACCACTTTTTTTGGCCAGAACTGCAATTTTTTTAACGAATTGCAGCAACTGCTTCTACCTGTGTAATGATTACAATTTCTAACTTTTTTCAATTGTATATCTTTCATAGACAATTTGTCTTTGTCTATTACTGGATATACTTTATCCATAAGAAGGAATTTTTTTCATAGGTAAAATAATTTTACGTTAATAATAAAAGAAAACACTTTTTAATATATTAGTGATGTTAAGATAAACGAATAGTGTAGGTAATGAAATGATATGCACATGCTTAGGGGGTAGGTTATATTTTGCTATTTCGTTTACTTAAGGCACTTATCCGTTTAGCAAGTGTCCACTTATTACAACTAAACGCAATTAGCAATAATAAAGTTGCATTCACCGCAAAAAATGCACCCCCTTACCCTTCCCCCAGCAACCCCGATGTAGAGTAGCCTTGCAGGTAGGGTACAATTACCACGCTGCCGCCGTTTTGTTCTACAATATCGGCGCCGGCAATCTGGTTTTTGGTATAGTCGCCGCCTTTTACCAATACATCGGGCAGTATTTGGGCAATGAGGTTGTAGGGCGTATCTTCGTCAAAAACCACCACGGCGGTTACAAAAGAGAGCGATGCCAGAATAAGGGCGCGGGTTTGTTGGGTTTGCAGCGGGCGTTTGTTGCCTTTAAGCCGCTTTACCGATGCATCGGAATTAAGCCCTATCACCAGCACTTGCCCGTTTTGGGCGGCTTGGGTAAGGGTGTAAATGTGTCCAAGGTGCAACAGGTCGAAACAGCCGTTGGTAAAAACAATTTTTTGGTCTTTAAACCGCCATTGCGCCAATTTAAATTGCAGTTGCTGCGGAGTAAGTACTTTGTGTTCTACCTGTTCAAGTATGGTCATATAAATTTTGTTGAGTATTGGTTGTGAGAGTTGGCATATAATGGTAAAAGCAATAACTATTTTTGTCTGAAATACAAGGTAAGTGGCACACCCGAAAAATTAAAACGTTTACGCAATTGGTTTTCAAGGTAATTGCGGTATGCTTCTTTGATGTAGCGCGGATGGTTGCAAAAAAAGGCAAAAGCCGGATAGGCCAGCGGCAATTGGGTTGCGTATTTTATTTTTACCAGTTTTCCTTTTTCGGCCGGTGGCGGGTATTGGGCGGTAGCTTCCTGTAAAAATTCGTTCAGTTGGTGGGTGGCAATGCGCGTTTGGCGGCGGTTATATACCTCAAGGGCTTCTTCCATGGCTTTAAAGATGCGCAGTTTTTCGAGTGCCGATATAAAGATGATGGGTACATCAACAAAAGGGGCAATTTTGGCTTTTATGGCATCGGCATAGGTTTTGGCGGTGTGCGTATCTTTTTCAACGGCATCCCACTTGTTTACCAAAATTAAAACACCCTTTTTTTTCCTTTCGGCCAGGCGAAAAATGTTAATGTCCTGCATTTCAATACCCACCTGTGCGTCTATTACCAACAGGCAAACATCGGCGGCATCGAGGGCATTAATGGCACGCATAACCGAGTAAAACTCCAGGTTTTCATGCACCTTGGCTTTTTTGCGTATGCCGGCGGTGTCAACCAAAATAAATTCTTTTTGAAACAGGTTGTAGTGCGTGTCAATGGCATCGCGGGTGGTGCCGGCAATGGGTGTAACAATGTGCCGCGCCTCACCAACCAACGCATTTACCAACGAAGATTTACCCACATTGGGCTGCCCTATAATGGCAAAGCGTGGTATATGGGGTTGTTGTTCATCATCGGGTTGCGGTTCGGGTTCTTTCATATAGGAAACAATGGCATCGAGCAAATCGCCGGTACCGCTGCCGCTAATAGAGGCAATGGGATAAATTTCATCAAACCCCAGGCTGTAAAACTCGGCTACGTCGGCCATGCGGTTGGCATCATCTACTTTGTTTACGGCCAGCAGCACGGTTTTGTCTGAGCGGCGCAGCAGGCGGGCCATTTCGTCGTCGAGGTCGGTAATGCCGGTGGTAACATCTACCAGAAATACAATGAGCGAGGCGTTTTCTATGGCAATTTTTACCTGCTCTTCAATGGCTTTTTCAAACAGGTCGTCGGAGTTTGGCACAAAACCGCCGGTGTCCACTACGTTAAAATATTTGCCATTCCAATAGCTTTCGCCATATTTTCGGTCGCGGGTAACGCCGCTGTAGTTGTCAACAATGGCTTCGCGTTTGCCTACAAGGCGGTTAAAGAGGGTAGATTTTCCTACGTTGGGGCGGCCTACAATGGCTACGGTAAAACTCATGGTTTATTAATGTTTGAAACAGAAACGAGGTGGTTAAATAATACAGGTAAAAGGGAATAGTAATAAGAGCCTTGTGGCAATGAATTGAAAGATTAAAAAAAGCTAAACCCGGATATGAATTAAATGAAGCCCACACAAACCTAACGGTTCGACTGGTTCGACTGGTTCGACAAGCTCACCAACTCATAACTCATTGGTTCGACAAACTCACCAACCATTCATAACTCATAACTCATAATTCATAACTTTCATTCATATCCCCGGTTTCTTAAAAAGCGGTCATCATCGCGCCAGTTTTCCTTTACTTTAACAAACAGTTCCAGATATACTTTTTTTTGAAGAAATTGTTCAATATCGGCGCGGGCTTTTGTGCCCACGGTTTTTAGTTTTTTACCGTCTTTGCCAATAAGTATAGGTTTTTGCGAAGCGCGGTTGGTAAAAATATTGGCTCTGATATAGGTGATATCGGGTTTTTCTTTAAACTCTTCCACCTGAATTTCTACCGAGTACGGAATTTCTTCGCTGTAGGTGAGCAGAATTTTTTCCCGAATAATTTCGGCTACAAAAAAGCGTTCGGGGCGGTCGGTAAGGTCTTCTTTGTCGTAATAAGGAGGTGAATAGGGGAGCAGTTCCAGAATTTTATCAAACAGCGCATGGAGGTTTATTTTTTTTAATGCCGAAACCGGCAGATAAGCGGCTGCATTTACCTGTTGTTGCCAATATGCCAATTGTTGCAGGGTTTCTTCTTTAGTAAGCAAATCGGTTTTATTAAGCAGCAGCAGCACAGATGCCTCGGTTGATTGCAGCAGTTGCAGGGCATCTTCCACCTCATCTGCTTTGCTGTTGGCTTCAACCATAAACAAAATTACATCGGCATCTTGCAAAGAGATATGCACAAAGCGCATCATTGCTTCCTGCATTTTGTATTTGGGGTTTATAATGCCCGGTGTATCGGAATATACAATCTGAAAGTGTTCACCGTTTACAATGCCCAATATGCGGTGGCGTGTAGTTTGCGCTTTTGAGGTAATAATAGCCAAACGCTCTCCAACCAAGGCATTCATAAGGGTAGATTTACCCACGTTGGGTTTGCCCAATATGTTTACAAAACCTGCCTTATGCTGCTGCTCTTCCATGCCTGCCAATCCTTACCTTTTGGTACAAGCCACAAAGATACGCAAAAAACAGGTATTTGTAAGCGTGTTTCGGGTTAATAACCTTTTACAAGGCAACAAAACCGGTTGGCATACAGCGGTTGTTGCCTCTGCAAGTTGCTGCGTAAAATATTATTGCCCCAAAATTTGCATGTAGCAATAAAAGTCGTACCTTGTCCCTCTTAAATAAACAGGTGCATTTTGTTACAATGCAGCCCACGTACCATACCTAAAACAGTAAACAAACACAAAAACAGTTATTTAACTATGGAAATAAGCGGCAAAATAACGCAGGTATTACCCCTTCAAAGAGGCACTAACAAAAATGGCAACGAGTGGCGCAAGCAGGAATTTGTACTGGAAACCGAATCGCAATACCCCAAAAAAGTGCTTATTATGCTTTGGGGCGATAAAGTTGAGCAGTTTCCGGTGTCTGAAGGGCAAAAAGTTACTGTTTCAATAGACCTTGAAAGCCGCGAATACAATGGCAGGTGGTACACCGAAGTAAGAGCCTGGAAAGTTGCCAAACCCGGTTCCGATACCGGCAACGGCAACAATAGCAATGATGAAGAAGGGATGCCGTTTTAAATAAAAACCGGTTGAAGCCGGCTAATAGTAACAACCCGGTAAAATAACCTGCCGGCAAAAGTAATTACCCGTTGCTTTTGCACCCGCCCTCTTTCGGGCAGCCTTACAGGCAGTAATAGCTGCTGCGCACCGCCTTTGTTTGCAAGTTATGCAGTCATTTGCAAACTATTAAAAAAACACTATCTTTGCGGCATTTTTAGCGGCTTGGGCAAGCAATGGCAGCAGGCAGGCCGAAAGATTATATTTTCTTTTTACCAATGGCAGCATACAAAGAACTAAAACAACTCCACTTACCCGATATAGACCGGGAGGTATTGGATTTCTGGAAAAAGCACAACATTTTTCAGAAAAGTATTGAAACCCGCAAAGGTGCCCCCTCCTTTGTTTTTTACGAAGGCCCGCCCTCGGTAAACGGGTTGCCCGGCATACACCATGTAATGAGCCGCACCATAAAAGACCTGTACTGCCGCTACCACACCCTTAGCGGCAAACAGGTAAACCGCAAAGCCGGCTGGGATACCCACGGCCTGCCCATAGAACTGGCCGTAGAAAAAAAGATGGGCATTACCAAAGAAGATATTGGCACTACCATAAGCATTGAAGAGTACAACGCCCTTTGCCGACAGGAAGCCGTAAAATATACCGAAGTCTGGAACAACCTTACCGAAAAAATGGGCTATTGGGTTGACCTTACCCAACCCTATGTTACCTACCACAACACCTACATAGAAACCCTGTGGTGGTTGCTTAAACAACTGTACAACAAAAACCTGCTGTACAAAGGCTATACCATACAGCCCTACTCGCCCGCTGCCGGCACCGGTCTAAGCACACACGAACTTAACCAGCCCGGCGCTTACCGCGATGTAAAAGATACATCGGTAGTGGCCATGTTTAAGGTGGTAAAGAATGCGCAATCGGGCTTTTTGTTTGAAAACCCCGATGAAGATGTGCGCATACTGGCCTGGACAACCACTCCATGGACGCTTCCGTCAAACACGGCCCTTACCCTTGGCGACCATATCACCTACCTTAAAGTGCGCACCTTTAACCCCTACACCGCCGCTCCCGTAAGCGTGGTGCTGGCTAAAGACCTGCTGCACCGTTGGTTTAATGCCGAGGGCGAAAACGCCGTAATGGAGTATAACCACTCCGACAAACTGCTGCCCTACCGCATTGCGGCAGAATGGCCCGGCCATGCCTTTAATAACCTGCGCTACGAACAACTGCTGCCTTTTGGCAACCCCGTTGAGCCGCTGAACGGACATATTGATGCCTTTAAAATAATTACTTCCGATTTTGTAACCACCGAAGACGGAACCGGCGTGGTACATACCGCACCCTCTTTTGGCGCCGACGACCGCCGCGCCGCCATGGCCAATGGCATTGGCACACTTACACTGGTTGATAAACAAGGTAAATTTATTGATACCGCAGGCGAGTTTTCGGGGCGCTACGTAAAAGATTACCTCAATGAAGGCGCCGCTTTTAAAGACGTAGATGTGGATATTGCCGTTAAACTGAAACTGGAAGGCAAGGCCTTTAACATTCATAAATACTCGCACAATTACCCCCACTGCTGGCGTACCGATAAACCCATTATTTATTACCCCTTAGACTCGTGGTTTATAAAAACCTCGGCCTGCCGCGAGCGCATGGCAGAACTCAACAAAACCATTTACTGGAAACCCGCCTCTACCGGCGAAGGCCGGTTTGGCAACTGGCTCGAAAACCTCATAGACTGGAACCTGAGCCGCAGCCGGTTTTGGGGTACACCGCTGCCCATTTGGCGTACACAAGACGGAAAGGAAGAAATCTGCATAGGCGCTGTACAGGAACTGAAAACTGCCATTGACGATGCTCTTGAATCGGGCTGCCTTACCCGCGAACAAATGTTGTACAACGAACAGTACCTGGTAAAAATTTCCGATGACACCTTTGACCTGCACCGCCCTTTTATTGACCAGGTAACCTTGGTTTCGGCATCGGGTAAACCCATGTACCGCGAACCCGACCTGATTGACGTGTGGTTCGACAGTGGAGCCATGCCTTATGCACAATGGAACTATCCGTTTGGGCAAAACAACTTAAACGGCCTTTTTCCCGCCGATTTTATTGCCGAAGGCGTTGACCAAACCCGAGGTTGGTTCTATACCCTGCACGCCATAGCCGTTATGTTGTTCGACTCGGTGGCCTATAAAACCGTGGTTTCAAACGGCTTGCTCTTAGATAAAGAAGGCCGTAAAATGAGCAAAAGGCTGGGCAATGCAGTTGACCCCTTCATTACCATTAACCAATACGGCGCCGATGCCACCCGATGGTATATTATTGCCAACTCAAACCCCTGGGATAACCTGCTTTTTGACGAGGAAAAACTCAAGGAAACACAGCGCAAATTCTTCGGAACCCTGTTTAACACTTACTCGTTTTTTGCTCTGTATGCCAATGTGGACGGCTTTACCCATGCCGAACCCGAAATTCCCGTATCGGAACGCCCCGAAATTGACCGGTGGATAATTTCGCTTCTGAACTCGCTTTGCAAACAAACCGACGAATTGTATGCCGATTACGAAGCCACCCGCGCCGCCCGCCTCATTACCGATTTTGTGTGCGACCACCTGAGCAACTGGTACGTGCGCCTGTGCCGCCGCCGCTTCTGGAAAGGCGAGTACAACAACGATAAAATTGCTGCCTACCAAACCCTTTATGCCTGCCTTAAAACAGTGGCAAAACTCATGTCGCCGGTGGCGCCCTTTTTCTCCGACTGGCTGTTCCAAAACCTCAATACCGCCACCGGTAAAGAAACCGCCCAATCGGTTCATTTGGCTTATTTTCCCAAGGCAAACCCCGCCTGCATAGACCCGCTGCTGGAAGAACGCATGGAACTTGCACAAAACATATCTTCGCTAACACTGGCTTTGCGCAAAAAAGTAGAAATAAAAGTGCGGCAACCTTTACAAAAAATTCTGGTGCCGGTATTAAACGTACAGCAGCAACAACAAATCGAAAGGGTAAAAGACCTCATTTTGTCTGAAGTGAATGTAAAAGAACTGGAGTTTATAACCGATACCACCGGGTTGGTTACCAAAAAAATTAAACCCGATTTTAAAAAACTGGGCGGCCGGCTTGGTAAAAACATGGCCGCCGTAAAAGACCTGCTCGAAGGCGTAAAAGACAAACAAGGCAACGTGGTAAAAGAAGGATTTACCCAACAGCAAATTACCGATTTTGAACGAAGCGGCAACACGGTACTCATGCTAAACAATGAACCGGTGCTCATTTCGTTAGAAGAAGTAATTATTACCTCAGAAGACATTCCCGGCTGGCAGGTAAACAGCCTCAACGGCATAACCGTTGCACTGGATACTACCATAACCGAAACCTTGCAAGATGAAGGTTTTGCACGCGAATTGGTGAACCGGGTGCAAAATATGCGCAAAGACCAAGGTTTTAAAGTAACAGACCGCATTCAACTGTTTGTGGAGGCAACCAAAGCACATACCGAAATTCAACGGGCCATTACCGCCTTTGGCAGCTATATTTGCAGCGAAACACTGGCAGAAAAACTGGAAGTGGCAACCAATCTGAACCATGCCACCGAAACAGAGGTAAACGATTTGCCGTTAAGAGTAAAAATAACGCCTGCTTAAAAAAATGAATTTGTATTTTTTAAAAGTAAAACTTTTTGTGCATCAATAAAGTAAAACTTGAACTAAAAGTACAAAACAAAGATTTATAATGAAAACCCAACCATATTGTTAAACAACACACCTTCTGCCATTACCTTGAACAAACACACAAAATTCCAAAACTATGACAGAGAACAATAACATTGTACCGGGCGCTGAAAAAGAAAAAGTTTGTTACAGCGATTTGGAACTGAATGAGTTTAAGGAGTTAATATTGGAAAAACTCGAAGACTCACGTAAAGACCTTGCCTATTTGCAAGACCAGATTAAACAGCTTACCGAAAACCCAAACACAAAGGGCATGGGCGGAGAAGACGGTACCGGTGCCATGGAAAAAGAAACCCTTAACCAAATGGCATCGCGCAAAATGCAATACATTAAACACCTCGAAAACGCCCTTATACGCATTAAAAACAGAACGTATGGCATTTGCAGGGTAACGGGCAAACTCATTCCCAAAGAGCGCTTGCGCGCCGTACCCCATGCCACCCTAAGCATTGAGGCAAAAAATAAGCAACACGTTACACCAACTGTTCCAAACGTGTAAACTGTTTTTACCTTATATTTGAGCGGCAATTGTACACAGGTAAAAAGCCGGTGCAGTTGCCGCTCAATATACATTTGCTCACCTGTTCACCACTAAAAGCCACGCACCTTGCAACGCAACAAAACCCTCCTTGCCATAGTTATTGTGTTTTTAGTACTCCTGATTGACCAGGTTATTAAAATATGGATTAAAACCACTATGGTCATCGGCGAAGAAATAGCCGTTTTTAACTGGTTTAAAATCCACTTTGTAGAAAACGAGGGCATGGCCTTCGGGCTGCAACTGGGGGGCAGTTACGGCAAATTTATATTAAGCACTTTTAGAATTGTTGCAGTTTTTTTCCTGTTTTTCATTCTGCGCAGCATTATACACAAGCCCGATACCACCCCCGGCCTGGTAGCCAGCCTGTCGCTCATACTATCGGGTGCTATTGGCAATATTATTGACAGCGTTTTTTACGGCGTTATATTCTCAGACAGCTACGGGCATGTAGCCCAACTGTTTCCGCCAAACGGCGGTTATGCTACCCTGTTGCATGGCAGGGTGGTTGACATGCTTCATTTTCCGGTTTACCAGGGGTGGCTGCCTCATTGGCTGCCCGTTTGGGGCGGCGACTACTTTATTTTTTTCCGCCCCGTTTTTAATATTGCCGATACCGCCATTACCCTGGGTGTTTTCTCCATCCTCTTGTTTCAGCGCAACTTCTTTACCCACCTCGAAGACCGCGGTTCTGCCGCCATTTTGGGCAATAAAACCGAAGAAACCGAAACCGGTTCTGACTTGCTGCCTCAAACCGAAACCACCCTGCTGCAACAAGAAAACAACAACAACCTGACCGGCAGTACCGGTGTTGAATTTACAGACGGAACGCCAACAGCCATTTTACCCCCGCCTACAACCGGTAAAAACGACGAAAATCTCTGATTTTTGACCCATTTTTCAAAATCAGGCATCATTACTTGTAAATTTAAGCCCGAAAACGCTTATTTTTAGGCCGCTTTGCTGCGCTCTGCCGGCCTTGCATCTTTATTCGGGTTCTCTTTTATTTACAAAACCACATCAGACAATGATGAACATTTCCGCTTGTTACCGCACTGCCTTTGCCGGCACTATGGTTTTGCTCTTTGCATTTTTATCGTCCTGCAAAGAAATACCGCCTTTTATTGACTTTACCGAAATCCTTTCCGATACTACCTACCTTGATGTAGTGGAAACACCGCAAAGCAGAATAGTAGTGCTGGAAGAATTTACCGGTGTGCGCTGCGTAAACTGCCCTGCCGGACACGAAGAATCCAGAAATATTGCCGAAGCACACCCAGGGCGTTTTGTATATATGTCGCTGCACGCCGGCTTTCTTACCGCACCCTACCCCGAAAGCCAACAGCAGTTTGTAATAGAGGAAACAACATTTTTATACGACTTTCTGGAAACATTGGCCGTGCCTGCCGCCGCCATTGACCGGGTAAAATTTCCCAACGAAAACACCATTGCCCTGCTTAATGCCAATACATGGGCTGCCAAAGTAGAGCAGGAACTGCAAAAACCCACTCCCGTAAACCTCTACCTTACCCGCGAATACGACCCCGAAACCCGCAACCTGCGCGTAACGGCCAAACTCAGCTATACCCAAACCATTACCACCGATAACAACCTGAGTGTGTTTATTGCCGAAAGCCACATTATTGACCCCCAACTCATTCCCGATGGTGCTTCCAGCATTGTAAAACCCGATTATGAGCATAACCATGTTGTGCGCGACATGTTTACCGCACCGCAGGGCATTGTGATTAATGCCGAAAAAGTGCCCGGAAGAGTGGTAATTAAAGTGTTTGAAATGGTTTTGCCCGATGAATGGGTTGCCGAAAACTGCGAAATTACCGCCTTTGTGCATAATGCAGGCACCAACAAAGAAATTTTGCAGGGCGCTACCATAAAAGTAATAGAATAACAGCTCTGCTTATTTACCGGCTTTGTTTTTATGCATACCTAAACCATTTAACATGAACGACTACTGGACAGCGCCCGGCACCGAAGAACATACCAGTTTTACCATTAATAACGACAACTACCAAAACAACAACAACCCGCAATATGCCGGCTTTTGGATGCGGCTGGTAGCGCTTATTGCCGATGGGTTAATTATAGGGCTTTTTCAGTCGTTTGTGGTAATGCCCGTTTTGGCCTTGCTCGGTTATCAGGTAACCCTTGACCCTGCTATTTTGGAAAGCAATGAAAACCTCGATAACCAAATTAATGCCCTCTTAAATTACTTAGTGTTGGTAAACGGGGTAAGTTTTGTGGTTAGCTGGTTATACTATGCTTACCTGGAAGCATCGCCGGCACAAGCCACACCGGGTAAAATGATGATGGGTATTAAAGTAACCGACATGGGAGGAAACCGCATCAATTTTGGAAAAGCAACCATGCGCTTTTTTTCCAAAATCTTATCGGCTCTGATTTTTGGCATTGGTTACCTTATGGCTGCCTTTACCGATAAAAAACAAGCCCTTCACGACATGATTGCAGGAACACTGGTAGTGGAAAAAGACAAGGAAAACCAAAGCAACGAATTTATTTAACCCGAATTATCAATTCTTTACCCCAATAATAACCCTATTCCGCAACACGCACTTTGCCCGTGCAGGCAAATACACATTTTTGCAGCCCCACACCTAAAACCGGTTTAACCATGAGAAAAATTATTTCCGGCGTTTTATTGATAACCGCCATTTGTTTTTTTTGCGCCTGTGACTGCGAAAAGGGTTCGGGCAATATTATTACCGAAACCCGGAATTTTGACTATTTCGATAAACTGCAGCTACAGGGCGACTATACCGTGTATTTGTACGAAGATACCATTGCAAGTCTTACTATTGAGGCCGATGACAACATTATGCCCCTTGTTGACACCTACCTTACCACCGACAACCGCCTGATTGTAGAAACCGACAAATGCATTAGAAAACACCACGAAATAGTACTTACCATTGCCATGCCCAAATTGAGCGAACTGCGCATTGACGGCTCGGCCGATGTTAACGCCGCAAGCGATTTTGAAACCCAGCAACTGCTTTTGGAAAGCTACGGCTCCGGCAATATAAAACTGAACGGGGTAATTGCCACCATTGTAAGTATTGACATAAAAGGATCGGGCGATGTAAGAATTGATGAACTGAACACACAGTCGCTTGATGTGGAAATAACCGGTTCGGGCAATGTTGATGTAAGGGGTTTTACCGACTTGTTTGACATTGATATCTACGGTTCGGGCAATGTTTATGCCTACTATTTAGACGCCGGCAACTGCGACATAAACATATCCGGCACCGGCAATTGCGAGGTAAATGTATCCGGTAATTTAGATGTGCACATTACGGGTAGCGGCAACGTGTATTACCGTGGTAACCCTTCATCGGTAGAAGTGTTTATTACCGGCACAGGTGCGGTATATGATGCCGGGTAAAAGTGCTTTGCTGCTTGTTGTGTTACAATTCATCGGCAGTATCGTGCAAAATCATAACCGGCACGGGCGCTTTGTAGGCCATTTGGCGGGTAATGCTGTTAATCATCCAGCTATCCAAACGGGCTTTGTTGGTGCGTTCTACCATGGCAACCATATTGGTATGGTGGTTGGTTTGCAGGTAGTTGGAAAGTGCAACGTCAACATCGTGGTGGTTTAGCTCTGTAATAGCATAATTGGCAGCGCCAAAAAGCATATCGGCCTTAGAGCAAAAATAAGCCACCCGCTTGGTATAAGAGCGGGTTTCTTCGGTAATAACATGTACAAAGTTAATAAAAGCGTCTATGGCGTTGGTAAACCTTTGCAGTTTTTGCATGGTATAGTCGTTGGGTTCCAGGTTGGTAGCATACATAATCATGTTAATGTTGGCATAGCGGCAATTTTCGGGCACTATTATCAGGGGGCAGGGCAGGGGAGTTGATATGAGTGTTTCCAGCATGTTGCCAAAAAACAGGTGCCTGAAAAAATCTCTGATAAAATTACCTGCCGACAACTCGCTGAAAATAGCCCGTTTTTTGGCGCTTACCACCAACAGGTCGGAATGGTGTTTTTTTACCTCTTCTACAATTGTGGCGGCTTCTACAGAAGGTATATAGTGGTACCGTGCTTTTATTTGTGCCAGCGTTTCTATAGGGTGTATTTTTTGAATAATGCCGGTAAAATGATGGTGTGCCAAATCATCGGCTACCTGAAGCAGGTGAAGCAGGTTATCATCGGTTTCGGGCTGCCTGTGGTCTGCTGACAGAATGGTTATGGTTGCACCGCTTCTTTGTGCTATTTGTATGGCATAATTTACCGCCCGCGCAGTATGCACGGTAAAATCTACTGGAACCAATAATGTTTGCAACATACTACCTGCTTATTGTTGGCAGTAAATTACACATTTTTTGGCATTTACAAGCTATGGCATGTTTTATTTACCATAATAAATACCCGCCCGGTTTTTTTACAAACCTAAGCCGGTATTTATAATAGTGTTTGTTTTGGTTGTAAGAGGGCTACTGGAATATGTGCAGGGCTATTTTTTATTTACCTTAATACGGCCGCTGTTGGTATTGTTGGTTGGCGTAGTATTGGTTTTGGGCGTTGTATTGGTATTGGTCTGACCTTTTTTACCTTTTACGGCATCAACCACATCTTCAATAATATCGGTCAGAACGTTTTTTTTGCCGGTGTTTGTTTGCGCATCGGTTTTGTTGTTGCCTTTTACGGCATCAACCACGTCTTCAATAATATCGGTCAGAACGTTTTTTTTGCCGGTGTTTGTTTGCGCATCGGTTTTGTTATTGCCTTTTACGGCATCAACCACGTCTTCAATAATATCGGTCAGAACGTTTTTTTGCCGGTGTTTGTTTGCGCATCGGTTTTGTTGTTGCCTTTTACGGCATCAACCACATCTTCAATAATATCGGTCAGAACATTTTTTTTGCCGGTGTTTGTTTTAGCTTGTTCTTTTTCGGTTGTTTCATTATCCTGGTTGTTGTTTTTCACGGTTTCAACCACATCGCTGATAATGTCAAGGAGTTTTTTCTTTGCCATGGTGTTTGTGTTTTAAATGGTTATGCTTAATTTACATTAAAGACGATGCAATACGGGCAGAAGTAACATTTTACCGGTGTTTTTTGTGTTAGCCCTGACATAGCCCCGGGTTGCGTTTTATGGTTGCCGAAGGTGGTAGAAGCGGGGGTCAGGCGGGCTGTTGAGGCGTTTTTACCAGTTTTGCGGCTAATTGCAGTGCGCCGGAAATATCGGGAAACACGTTGCCGGGTCCAAGCATTTTTAGCAAGCCCGATTTATCCATTACTTCCATGGGTTGTTCGTTTACTTCGGACAAAATAATGTGTATGCCTTCGTTTTTAGATTTTTGGCAAAGACTTTTGAGGTTATTAATGCCTGTAGCGTCAATAAATGGCACTTTTTGCATTCTTATTATGCGCACTTTTGGCAGTGCGCTTACCCTTCTCAGGGCTTCGTCAAATTTATTGGCGGCGCCAAAGAAGAACGGGCCGTTAATTTCGTACACCTGTGTTTGGGGCGGCAATTGAAGGCTCAGGTTTTGAACGGCATCAGTGCCGGTATTGGGCAATTCGTCATCGGTATCAAACTGGCTTTTAATTACCTGCACTTCCGATGTTTCGGCGGTTCTTCTTACAAACAACACCATGGCCAGCAACAACCCCACCTGTATGGCCACGGTAAGGTCAATAAGTACGGTAAGCAAAAAAGTAGCCACCATAACACTAATGTCGCTTTTGGGGTGGTTAAACATATCTTTAAAAGAGCGCCATTCGCTCATATTATAGGCTACCACTACCAAAATGCCTGCCAGACAGGGCATAGGAATGAGGCGTGCCCACTTGCCCAAAAACAGCAAAATGAGTAGCAGGGTTATGGCATGTATGATGCCGGCTACCGGGGTGCGTCCGCCGTTTTTAATATTGGTTATGGTGCGGGCAATGGCGCCGGTGGCAGGTATGCCGCCAAAAAGCGGGACAACTATATTGGCGGTTCCCTGTGCTACCAGTTCCATATTGGAGCGGTGGTTGCTGCCAATAATGCCATCGGCTACCATGGCAGACAGCAGTGATTCTATGGCGCCCAGCATGGCTATGGTAAAAGCCGGCTGGATAAGCATTTTAAGTGTATGTATGTTTTCTATGGCCGGCAAATGCGGCGCCGGAAATTCAATGGCAATTTGCCCAAACCGGCTGCCAATGGTTGCTACGGGCAGGTTTAAAAACTGTACGGCAAGGGTAGCAACCACAATGGCTGCCAGCGAACCGGGCACTAAGGTGGTAATGCGCGGAAACCAAACTACCGTTACAACGGTAAAAACCGACAACGCAACTGCATACCAGTTTGCCGAATGAAGATGGCCGGCGTACAACAGCCATTTTTCAATAAAACCGGCCGGCACTTTATCAATATCAAGCCCCAAAAAATCTTTAACCTGCGAAGAAAAAATAACCATTGCAATGCCACTGGTAAAACCCACTATAACAGGGTAGGGTATAAATTTAATAACCGACCCCAGCCGGAACAAGCCCATTAAAACCAACATAATACCGGCCATAATAGTGGCTATGGTTAATCCGTTAACGCCGTATTGCTCTACTATTCCGTAAATGACTACAATAAAAGCACCGGTAGGGCCGCCTATTTGCACGCGGCTTCCGCCCAACAGCGAAATAAGAAACCCGGCAATAATGGCAGTAATAAGTCCGTTTTGGGGCGCTACCCCCGATGCTATACCAAAAGCAATGGCCAAAGGCAGTGCTACAATGCCCACAATAATGCCGGCAATAAGGTCGGCATAAAATTGCCTGAGATTGTATTGTTTGAGGGTGGTAATAATTTTGGGTTGCAGCATGGTCATGGTATTGCAGTTGTAAGCGGGTAAATGCAGACAGGAATTTGGGGCTTTACTGAAAAAAGCCGGAGATTATTTTATACCGGCAATTCCTGAAACGGTTGCCTTCAATCAGGAGAGGCGGTTCCATCTGTTTCAAAGAAGTTTTTCAGCGCTTTTATTTGTCGTTCATTGAGTATTTTTTTCAGGTCTTGCTCAGAGGCTTGCTGTATATTGCTAATTGATTTAAAGGTGGTGAACAATTTTTGAACGGTTTTTTCACCAATGCCGGGTATATTTTCGAGCGCCGATTTAAATGTGCCTTTTGAGCGCAACTGCCGATGAAAGGTTATGGCAAAGCGGTGCGCCTCGTTGCGTATTTGCTGTAGCAGCCGCAGACTGGCCGAGCGTTTATCTATATGCAGCGGATAGGGGTCGTTGGGCACATAAATTTCTTCCAGCTTTTTGGCAATGCCCACAACAGCCACCTGCTCATAAATACCTGTTTTTTTAAGGCTTTCAACGGCAGCGCTCAGTTGCCCTTTACCACCGTCTATGAGTATGAGTTGCGGCAGGGGTTTTTGCTCTTCCAACAGGCGTTTGTAGCGGCGATGTACAATTTCTTCCATGGAGGCAAAATCATTGGGGCCTTGTACGGTTTTTATTTTAAAATGGCGGTATTCTTTGTTGGCGGGTTTACCATCTTTAAACACCACCATAGAAGCTACCGGGTAGCTGCCCTGGAAATTAGAGTTATCGAAACACTCAATATGTTGGGGCAGTTCGGCAAGCCACAGGTCTTTTTTTAGCTGGTTGAGTACCTCAAAACGTTGTTCGGCAGGGCGTTTTTTCTGGCGGTCTTTAATTTCAAACTGGTTTTTGTAGTAGTAGGCGTTTTTCTTAGCCAGGTCGAGCAGTTTGCGTTTGTCGCCAATAAGTGGTACGGTAATTTTCACGTTTTTATCCGGGTAATCGGGGTCAAAGGGCAGTATAAGTTCGGGCGATTGGCTGTTAAACTGTTGCCGCAGTTCGGCAATGCCAAAGGTGAGCAGTTCCTGTGGTGTTTCGTCTAATTTTTTTACCAGTTCTATAACCTTGGTTTGTATAATGGCGCCGTTTACCACCTTTAAGAAACTGATATAGGCCCGTTTTTCGTTTTCGTCAATATTAAACACATCTACGTTGTTAATAACCGGGTTTACCACCGTTGATTTGCTTTGATAGTGTTGCAAGCTGTCTGCAATTACTTTTATGTCCTGGGCTTTTTCAAATTCGTAAGCATCGGCAAATTCCTGCATTTTTTCTTTCAGGTGTTTAATAACCGATGTAATATTCCCTTTTAAAATTTTTCTTATTTGTTTAATGTTTTCGTTGTATTCTTCTTCTGCCTGTTTACCTTCGCAGGGGCCTTTGCAGTTACCTAAGTGGTATTGCAGGCAAACCTTAAATTTGGCATCGGCAATGTTTTTGGCGCTCAGGTTAAAGGCACAGGTGCGAAGTTTAAACAACTGGTGTACCAAATCTATAATGTTTTTGGCTTGTGTTACCGAAGCATACGGCCCAAGGTATTCCGACCCATCGGGTTCTACCTGCCGGGTAAGGAATACACGTGGAAACCGTTCGTTTTTAATGCAGATATAGGGGTAGGTTTTATCATCTTTAAGCATAATGTTGTAGCGCGGCTGCCACTCTTTAATGAGCACATTTTCGAGCAACAGAGCATCCTGCTCGCTTTCTACCACGGTAAACTCTATTCGGGCAATTTTGCTTACCAAAATACGGGTTTTACCCAACTCATGGTTTTTCACAAAATACGAAGCCACCCTTTTGCGAAGGTCTTTGGCTTTACCCACATACAGCAGGGCGTTTTCTTCATCGTAGTATTTGTAAATGCCCGGCTGGTTGGGTATGGTGGGTAAAATGGTTGATTTTATGTGCTCTATCCGGCTCATAATACGACAACAATTTGGCGGGTGGGTGTGCAGGGCATACAATTTTACCCCTGTAAATTAACCGGAAAATAACCGGGTTTGGTGCGGGTGTATTTTAAAACAGGTGCGGCTTTGTGGTGCGCCGGTATTTAATGCGTGCCTACCGGTTGCGGTTGGTTAACAAAACCGGCAGTAATGGCAAAGGTTTCGGGCTGCATGAGAATAACCTTTTGCGAGGCTTTTATGTTGTAGCCGGCTGTTGTTTGGTAGTGCAGATTTTCGTTGGTTTGGTACACAAAATTATTGGTTTGGTTGGTAATAGCTACCGAAACGGGGCTGTTGCTGCCGTTTTTAAAATTGAGTTGCACCAGCCGGGTGCGCAATGCATGGTCGGTGGCGGTGTAGGTAACGGTTGTAAAGCCGTTTTGCCGGGTGGTATCGGCGGTGTATTTACCTTTCCATGCGGGTTTGTTAATATCTGAAGCAGTAAAGGCCGACAGTTCTTTTTGCCAGTTTACCTCTTTCAGGGTTTTGGTTTCGGATTCCTGGTTAAGGGCTGCCGTTTTTTGCAAACCGGTTTTGCTGTTTTGCAGGCGCGTTATTTCCTGATTAAAAAACCGGTTAAGGTTAAAATAAGCGGCTGTGTCTGATGCCTGTACATTTGGTGTACCGTTGCCCGGTGCAGGATTGCAGCCATACAGACAAATTAACAACGCAGCAACGCCCGGGGCATATCTTATAGCTGTGGTTGCCGTTTTCAGGCAGGCAAGTAACCGGGGCAGGCAAGTAATCGGAACAAGCCCCCTTCGCAAACCTGGGGGAGTATTTGGGTGTTTGGTTGTTGTTGCTACATGGTTCATGGCGCAAAATTACAATTGATTTATCCATTTCTGCCTTAAAGGGAAGGGTGATTTTGGTGTTGGGCAGGTTATTCCTGTATTATTCATGTTTTTTCTTAAAAAATGGTTGCAGTAAATACAAATTGATGCGTACTTATTGGGTTGTGCCTTTGTTGGTGATGTTCTTCACTAAAATCCTTTCAGTTTACCGCAAAGAACGCAAAGTTTGGCGTAAAGTTCCGCAAAGTTTTTTTGCTCTTTATGGTCAATGCTTCCAATTAGCAAGGAATAAGAGAAAATGGCATGGTTTACAGATAGTACCTGAATAGTTACATTCATGCCGCATGAAGAGGGTTTGGTAAAAAAATACAGGTTAAAATTACGCATCGGCAAACAATACATTTCCGTTCATTTCGGGCGGTATGGGCAGTTGCAGCAGGTTAAGAATGGTAGGGGCAATATCGGCCAGTTTGCCATCTTTCAGTTTACCGGTAATGCCTTTAGCCACTACAAACACCGGCACCAGGTTGGTGGTATGCGAGGTATGAGGCGAGCCATCGGGGTTGCGCATAATATCGGCGTTTCCGTGGTCGGCAATAATTATGCAGGCATACCCGTGTTGCAGGGCAGCGGCAACAATTTGTTGCAAACATTGGTCAACGGTTTCAACGGCTTTTACCGCGGCTTCAAAAACGCCGGTATGCCCCACCATATCGGCATTGGCAAAGTTGAGGCAAATAAAATCGGCGGTTTCGTTTTCAATTTCGGGTAATATGGCTTGGGTAACCTGTTTGGCGCTCATTTCGGGCATCAGGTCATAGGTGGCTACTTTGGGCGAAGGTATCAGAATTCGGTTTTCGCCCTCAAAAGGGGTTTCGCGTCCGCCCGAAAAGAAAAAGGTAACATGCGGGTATTTTTCGGTTTCGGCAATGCGTATTTGGCGTTTTCCGTATTTTTCAAGCACTTCGCCCAGGGTGTTGGCAAGGTTGTCTTTTTCAAAAATAACGCCGACATTCCGGTAAGAATCGTCGTAGCGGGTCATGGTAACATAGTGCAGGGGCAAGGCGCGCATGTTGTAATCGGGAAAATTCTGCTGGGTAAGTGCGGTGGTAATTTCGCGGCAGCGGTCGGTTCTGAAATTAAAACAAATTACCGTATCGTTTTCTTTAATACAGCCCAAGGGTTCACCCTGTTCGTCAATAGCTACTATGGGTTTAATAAATTCATCGGTAATGCCGTTATCGTAAGAGCGTTGCACGGCATCTGTTATGTTTCGGGCGGGCAATCCTTCGCCCAGGGTAAGCAGGTTGTAAGCCAGTTTTACCCTTTCCCAGCGTTTATCGCGGTCCATGGCATAATAGCGCCCCACTACCGATGCAATAACGGCGGGCGTATTTTGTATTTGCTGCTGTAGTTGGGTTAAAAACCCAAGCCCCGATGTTGGTGCGGTGTCGCGGCCGTCGGTAAAGGCATGAATATAAATTTTGTTCAGGCCGTGTTGGTTTAAAATTTGGCAGAGCGCCACTAAATGGTTCAGGTGCGAGTGAACCCCGCCGTCAGATACCAATCCCAGCAAGTGTATGGGTTTGTTTGCTTTTTGGGCATAGGCAATGGCATTGAGTAAAGTGGTGTTATTGGCCAGGGTTCCGTTTTTGGCCGCCAGATTTATGCGTTGCAACTCCTGGTAAACAATGCGGCCGGCGCCAATATTAAGGTGTCCTACTTCAGAGTTGCCCATTTGCCCGTCGGGTAAACCTACGGCTTCGCCATGGGTGGTAAGTTCTGCGTTGGGGCAGCGGCTGTACAGGCTGTCAACAAAGGGTGTTTTTGCCTGCGCAATGGCACTCACTTCGGGGTTCAGACCATGTCCCCAACCGTCTAAAATAATTAAAGCAACCTTTGAAGCGGTAAACATACGGTTTGAATTTAACAACTGAAAATTGGGTGCAAAGGTACTGATTAAACCCGATAGCAGAAAACTTATCTAACCCTTGAAGGATGCAAAAAGCATTTTGTGTAAATTTTTTTGTTTTTCTCCGATGACCTGTTGCATACTTCTGCGTCAAAAATACTAAACACAAAGCATTGCACGTTTTATTTAACCATCTTTAATTGTACATAGTATGAAAAAGTTGTTTTGGTCGGCAAGTTTTATGGTTATTTTTTTGCTTACAGTGCCCCTGCAGGCGCAAAGCAATATAAATGAAAGCGTTAGAGCAGCACTTAAAAGCGGAAATGCTGCCTCGCTTGCCCAGCATTTTGCCGCCAACCTCGATGTTGTTACCCCCGAAGAAGACGACCGTTTTTCAAAAACCGAAGCGGTGCTAAAACTGTCTTACTTTTTTTCGCAATACCGCCCCACCTCCTTTGTAGTTAAGCACGAAACCAATGCCCCCAACGGCGCCCGTTATTTAATAGGTAACCTCAGTACCTCGGGCGGTATTTTCAGAACTTCAATGCTTATAAGAAACAACACCATTGTAGAAATTGCCTTTGAGCAATAAATATTTGCCCGCTATTTTTAACCAAACACCCGCAGACACAGCAATAAGCCTGCGGGTGTTTGTGTTTTACAGGCATACTATTGCGCCAAAGATTTATAAACGCTATATTTGCGAAAGCAATTATTGAGATAACAGCGCCATGAACTACTTTAAAGAAAAATACATTAACCCGCTTACCGATTTCGGGTTTAAAAAGCTGTTCGGTTCCGAACCTAACAAAGAGTTGCTTATTGACTTTTTGAACCAGGTTTTGCCCGAAAAACACCGGGTCAAAAACCTTACCTATGCAAAAAGTGAGCATTTGGGCGACAAGCAACTGGACCGCAAAGCCATTTTCGACCTCTACTGCATAGGGCAATCGGGCGAACATTTTATTGTAGAACTTCAAAAAGCCAAACAAAACTTTTTTAAAGACCGCAGCGTTTATTACGCTTCCTTTCCCATACAAACACAGGCAAAAAGAGGTAATTGGGATTATAAACTGGAACCTGTTTACACTATAGGAATTCTGGATTTTGAATTTGATGACCATAAAGGAACCCCCGATATATTGCATACCGTAGAATTGAAAAACCAGCATTGTGAAACATTTTACGATAAACTGGTTTTTATTTATATAGAACTGCCCAAGTTCAATAAAACCGAAGCAGAACTGACAACCCATTTTGATAAATGGCTGTACTTATTTAAATACCTTTCCGTCTTGCAAGACCGCCCCAAGGCTTTTCAGGATAAAATTTTTGAACGCTTGTTTAAAGCGGCAGAAATAGCTCGTTTTTCGCCCGAAGAGCGCGAAGCCTACCGGGAAAGCCTGAAATACTACCGCGATTTACAAAATGTGGTGGACACCTCGCGCGAAGAGGGGCTTAAAGAGGGTAGGGAAGAGGGGCTTAAAGAGGGCAGGGAAGAAGGGCTTAAAGAGGGCAGGGAAATGGGAACGGCAGAATTAAAACTACAGATAGCCCGCCAAATGAAAGCAATGGGCGAACCGGCTGATAAAATAGCCCGATATACCGGATTGCCTGCAAATGAAATTGATAAGTTGTAGGCAATACTATTTATACTCATAAACACCAAATTACCAACCAAAACCACTTGCCCGAAATGCTTACAATACCCGAAGAACTGCTGGAGAGCGCCCAAAGGCAGGTGCGCATTTACCAGGATTACCTCATGAAAATAGCCAAAGCAGTTATAACCCAAAACATTTCGCAGTACCCTATCTTTGTATTGCACCGCGAACCGCAACTAAAAATAGGCCGTCCCGTGGTAGTTTCCCATACCGACAACAGCGAGTGGTCGGTAAATGCTTCGCTTATGGAAGAGTTTGTAAATAAAGGCATTATAAACAAAAAAAACACCGAAGACTTTATAAACGCCTACCGAAACCCGTATGAATACCTTTGTCTCTTTATCATATCGGGGCAGGGCGATGCCGGTTTTGCTTTTTGTCCGTATGCCGACTAAAAGCAAACTTCCATTGCCAAAACCGGGCGAGGCAGAAATACGCAGCCGGTTATTTTCGTTTCTTTACACAAATAAAAGGCAACCCGGCACCATTGTGCTAAATTGAGCGGCAGGGAGGTAAAAAATGTAAAACAGGCTACCATTTGCACAAGTTTGCAAGATTTTTTTTGCCTAAAGCGGTTTTTTTTGAATCAATCAATTATTTTTGTACAAAACATTGAAATAATTGAAAACAATTGTTGTACTTTGCCTTTCACTTTAATGAATTACAGACACTAAAAAAATAGCGCGAATGATGAAAACTTTTACCCGCTTACTACTTGTAGTTGTACTACTTGGTTCGTTGCGTCTTGCTAATGCTCAAGACATTCACTTCTCACAGTTCTACTCGCAGCCCCTGCTGCTTAACCCCGCCATGACCGGCAACCTCAGCGAGCATTACCGTGCATCTCTTACCTACCGCAACCAGTGGGCTACCATCCCGGCTCCTTATTCTACCGTCGCTGCCTCTGTTGATGCCTCGCTCCTTGGCTGCCAATTAGGTATGGACCATGTTGGCGTTGGTTTTGCTTTTTATAACGACCGCTCCGGCGACGGCATATTGAACGATATGACCGCCATGCTTTCGGTTGCTTATCATAAAGGGTTAACCTCCGACAGACGCTACATGCTATCGGCAGGCGCACAAGCCGCCTTCAAACAAAAATCGGAAAATATTCAAAACCTGTTGTTTGAAAACCAAATTAACTCCAACCTGGAGTTTGACCCCACCCTGCCCAACGGAGAACCTTTCCAAACCAACCGCTTTAATTATATGGACTTTAGCGGCGGTGTGCTGTTTACCGGCTCCCCCTCAGACAGGGCTAATTTCTACCTCGGCGGCGCTTACTACCACTTTACCAAACCCGGTGAATCCTTCCTGGTAGAAGAAGTATTGAACGTAGAACCCAACCTGCTCGACGGACGTATGGTGTTTCATGGTGGCGGTAACTTTTATGTAACCGACCGTTTCAGCCTTTCACCCAGCGCCCTCTACATGAACCAAAGCGCCAGCCAGGAACTCTTATTCGGAAACGCCTTCGGCTTCCATTTCTCGCAAGGTAACCGCTACCGCCGAAACGACTCCGACAACTCTGCCGTTTATGTAGGCGGCTGGTACCGTTGGGAAGATGCCATTATCTTTATGTTGGGCGTTGACTTTAAAGGATTCCGATTCGGCTTCTCTTACGATATTAACATTTCACCCCTTAAACAGGCCTCTAACAGCCAGGGCGGTATAGAACTTGCCCTTAGCTTTGCAGGCCGCATGGCAGAATGTAAACGCCGCGCACCGGTTTATTGCCCCAGATTCTAAACAGCCAATTTTTGGGTTTTGTAAAACAGGGCGTCATTTGCGCTTTCCTTTTCAAAAAGGCCATGCCCCGGAGGTGGGCGTGGCCTTTTTGTTTGCCATCTGCCGCCAGTTAACAATTTTTCAGGGCAAAACCGGCAGACACTTCATTTTTTAAACAAAAAAGATTGCGTAACAACTTGCAGAGTTTACAAAAAAAAACGTACCTTTGCAGGCCTTTTAATTTTACACCAGTAAATTTTTCATTAATTCTTAAATCTCATGCTCAAATCGTACGAATGCGTGCTGATTTTCACCCCTGTTTTAACAACAGAAGAGGTGGAAAAAGTGGTAGGCGATTACCAGGAGTTGATTAAGTCTCAAGGTGGCGAAATTGTACATACCGATTTCTGGGGACTTAAAACGCTTGCTTACCCTATTAATAAAAAGACCACCGGTTTTTACCTTGTTTTGGAGTACTCGGCTCCGGCCGCTTCTACCACCAAATTAGAGGTTTACTACAAACGCGACGAGCGCATTTTGCGTTTCTTAACCGTTCAGTTAGACAAATTTGCCGTTGATTACAACGAGAAAAAACGCAAAGGCCTTATTGGCAAAGGCATTAAAAACAAACCCTTTTCCACCGCCCCGGCACAGGTAAACAAAGCCGCCGCTACCGTGGCAGACGACTTGATTATTGATGAACTGCAAAACACAGAGGAGGATTAAACTATGAGTGCCAACAAAGAAATCAGATTTCTTACCGCTCCTAAATTAGGACGCAATGTAAAAAAGTACTGCCGTTTTAAAAGGGCCGGAATAAGGTATATTGACTATAAAAACCCCGACTTTTTGATGAAGTTCATCAACGAACAGGGTAAAATCCTTCCCCGCCGCATTACCGGAAATTCATTGAAATTTCAACGTCGTGTAGGACAGGCCATTAAGCGTGCCCGCCATATTGCCTTACTGCCTTATGTTGCTGACAATTTAAAATAGTAATTGCCATGGAAATAATACTCATTCAGGATGTAAAGGGCTTGGGCAACCAGTATGATACGGTAAAGGTAAAAGACGGCTATGGCAGAAATTACCTCATTCCGCAAAAACTTGCTATTATAGCCAATCGTGCCAATAAAGCCGTTGTTGCCGAGCGAATTAAGCAATCTCGCTCAAAGGAAGATAAAATGATGGGACAAATTGAGGCAATGGTAGAACGCATTAAACTCAACCCCATTAAAGTAGGCGCAAAAGTAGGTACTACCGAGAAAATTTTCGGAAGCGTAACCAACGTGCAGCTTGCTGAAGCTATTAAACAACAAACAGGCATCGAAATTGACCGCAGGAAACTTACCATTTCCGACGAAGTGAAAACACTCGGCTCTTACCAGGCCATGCTTTATTTTAGGGAAGACCTGAAATATATGATTGATTTTGAAGTAGTGGCCGAGTAATTTATGCCTGCTTTTTTACCAAAACAGCCTTAATATGCCCCAAGGGCAGGTTAAGGCTGCTTTTGCTTTTTAAACCTTGCTGTTTGTGTTTAGCCGCATACCTTTTTTCTGTTGCCTTTAAAAAAAATAAGGTAATTATGTCAACAAATCAGTTCCTCAACAGCATTGCACTAATGCAAATATTGCAGGAAGCAAGCAGCGAGTCCGAACAACTTTTTGGACAATTATCTGCCGCTGCCCTTAATTGGAAACCCTCCCCCGATAAGTGGAGCATTGCCCAATGCCTGCACCACCTTATGGTAACCAATACCAGCTATTACCCCGAATTTGAACGCATTTTAAACGGCGGCGCATTTACCAACCCTTGGGGTAAAATTCCTTTTCTGCCCTCCTTTTTTGGGCAAATGCTTCTTAAAAGCGTAAACCCCGCCTCTGCCCGTGCGCTAAAAACAACCCCTGTTTTTGCCCCTTCTTCAAGCAACCTGCCGGCTACAATTGTGGCAGATTTTGTAAAACAGCAGCAACAAACCATCAACTACTACAACCGGCTGCAACAGGTGCCGGCGCCCCATAAGGTATTAGTTACTTCTCCGGCTGCCCGTTTTATAACCTACTCGCTCAGCAATACCTTGCACATTATTGCCCTGCACGGGCAGCGACACCTTAACCAGGCCAAACGCATTTTGCAAATGCCCGGGTTTCCGGCCCAATAACCGGCTTTTTTTCATCTTGCAAAACAGGTTGCCGCAAGCGGAAAAAATGTTTTCAATTAATATCTTTGCAGCAAAATATTTTTACTGTTTGCAAGTTTGCTTATGTGCAATCCTGAAAACTAAAATCCGGCTTCGCTGATGAAAAAAAAATTATTGCTGGCGGCAGCAGCGTTAGTAATGTATTTTGCCGCCAATGCCCAAAACAAATATGTGTATGATATTGACCTGCAAAACGTTGAAAACGACCGCGTAAAAATAACCCTTACACCACCAGATATTAAAAAACGCAAGGCTGTATATGTAATGCCGGGGGTTATTCCGGGCAGTTATGCCCGCAAGGATTACGGACGCTTTATAACAAACTTTAAAGCTTTTGGGGCCAACAATAAAGCGCTGAAAGTAACCAAAAAAGATGTCAACCGGTTTGTTATTAACAAGGCACGCCAATTGGAACGCATAGAGTATTG
This sequence comes from Sphingobacteriales bacterium TSM_CSM, assembly GCA_002212725.1. Classification (GTDB taxonomy): domain Bacteria; phylum Bacteroidota; class Bacteroidia; order Chitinophagales; family UBA2359; genus UBA2359. The sequence continues at coordinate 46,178 of MTCR01000134.1, forward strand.
GGTAAACGATACCTGGGATGATGAAAATATAGACCAGTTTGTGTTTCAATCCGGAGGCAGCAATATTGAAGCCGGTAAAAACTATTCTATTAACCACCATGCCTTTTTCGGCTACCTCAACGGCATGAAAATGCTGCCTTTTGAACTGCATTTTAGCAAACCGGCCGGATTTTATGGCGCAACAGCCCTCAAAGGCAGGCAAATAAACCCTGCCCGCGATGTTTTTACCGCTCCCAACTATGTAAAATTGGTTGATAACCCGGTTCTATACTGCCTGCCCGATACCACTTCTTTTACCGTGCGAAATGCAGTGGTGCAGGTGGCAGTGTACTCGCCCAACAAAATCGTTCAGTCGGCAAAGGTGGCAGCTTACCTGCAGCCCCTGGCAAATGCCCTGGGTAATTTTTTCGGCTCTTTTCCGGTGAGCAATTACCATTTCCTGTTCTATTTTGCCGATCCCAACATCAAATTGCCCGAAACAAAAGGGCTGGGCGGTTATGGCGCTCTGGAACATTCTTACTGCTCTTTTTACTACCTGCCCGAAATGGAAAACGAAACAGCCCTTAAAAGCATGATTCAGGATGTTTGCGGACACGAATTTTTACACATTCTTACCCCGCTCAACATTCACAGCGAACAAATAGAAAATTTTAACTTTGTAAACCCCGATATGTCGCAGCACCTTTGGCTCTACGAAGGGGTTACAGAGTATTTCGCCATGTTGGTACAACTGCGCGCCGGCCTTATAACCCCCGATGAATTTCAAACCAAGATACGCAACAAAATAGCACACGCCGATGCGTTTCCTGCCATGTCGTTTACCCAAATGAGCCGCAATATTATCAATGACGAATATCAGGACGATTACCTCAATGTTTATCAGAAAGGCGCACTCATCGGGTTTTGCCTCGATTTGTATCTTACCCGGCATAGCAATGGCAGGTACGGTCTTCGGGAACTCATGCTTGACCTTTCAAAAAAATACGGACCCAACAAACCCTTTAAAGATGACCGCCTTTTTAATGATATTGCCGAACTTACAACACATAACGTACTTAACTTTTTTGAAACCTATGTACAAGGCGACGAGCCATTGCCTTTTGCCGGGTTGTTTGACATAATCGGCTGGCGGTATAGCGAGCGCGAAAATGTGGATGGCTATTATTTTGGCTCTTTTGGGCTTGGCTTTAATGCCGAAGATGCCGCACTGCAATTTATTGATGTAGGGCAAAATGTACTGGGTATTGAAGAAAATGACAGGCTGTTGAAGGTAAATGACACAGAAGTAACCATAGGAAACGCCCGGGAAGTATTGGAGCCGCTGTTTGGAGCAGCCAACAGGCAAAATATTACCCTTACTGTAATGCGAAACGGAACAATAATGGAATTAACCGGACAACCCCAACTACAAACACGCATTATGCAACACGTGGTAGAAAGTGTTGCCCGGCCTACCCCCGAACAATTGCGGTTGCGCAACTTTTTGTTTACCGGCAAGACCGGCGAAGGCCAATAAACGGCTTCTTCAGCTAAACAGGTTGGGGTTGGGTACAGAATATTGTAAAAAAACACCAAAAACCACATCGGGCGGAATGAAATTTAGTAAAAAAGGCTATTTTACCAAAAATTTACCAGCATGTTCCGTTTTCTTACTTTAGCCGCAGGGTTCATTTTCTGCTTCAATATTGTACAAGCCTCCAGAGGAGATATTGTGAGTTTTACCCTTGTTGAAACCAAAACCGCCTCACAACTGGCCGCCGATGCAACCGCCTCTACAGGATTGCCGTCCACTATTTTCGGGTTTGAGTATGATATATCGGTGTATAAAGTTGCCTACGAAACCGTTGATTATGATGGCATTTCGCCAACAATAGCCACCGGGTTGGTTGCTTTTCCCGATAACTACCCGTGCCCGCCCCCCATGTGTACATACGGACACGGACTTGCCCTTAAACATGCCGAAGCGCCTTCTAATGCCGGCAATACCTACGGCTTTATTTGCAAAGGCATTGCCGCCAACGGTTATATAGGCATTGCCCCCGATTATATACACATGGGTCCCGATGCCTCACCCGGTTTTCAGGCTTTTATGCACGCCAATACCGAAGCCGCCGCCACCATAGACCTTATTCGGGCTACCCGCACCTACTGCCAGAACAACGGCATAACCTACAACAACCAGTTGTTCATTAGCGGTTACTCGCAGGGTGGGCATTCCAGCATGGCTACCTGCAAAGCCATGCAAGAAAATTATGCCGATGAGTTTACCATTACCGCTGCCATGCCCGGCGGAGGCACCTTCGACCTTTCGGGTATTGCTGCCGACTCGCTTGCTTCGCCCACCAGAACCACCGGCGAACCACATGCATTTTGCCTCATCAGCAGAGCCTATTACGAAATTTATCGGAATGAACTGTTCGACATCGTCGGGTATGATATTCCTTTCAACGATATTTTTAAATCGCCCTACGACTCTCTTTTGCACCTTATTCTTGACGCTGCCAACCCGTTTGCCAATACCGGCCTCTTAGACAGCATTCCGAACCGCATGTTGGAAGAGCCGTTTCATACCGAATTTTTGACAAACCCCGACTTTTGGATGCGTACTTTTTTAGGCTATAACAACCTGTACAACTGGGCGCCGCAATTTCCCATGCGCCTTTTTCACAGCGATGCCGATGTAGAAAACCCATACCCCAACGCCCTGTTTACCCTGGAACAAATGCAACTGAACGGCGCACCCGATGTGGAACTGCAAACCGTTAGCGGATTCAGCCACGGGCAGGCAGGGTTGTACCATGTGTTGGCTCTTAGACAGTGGTTTGCCACCATGCGGCAAGATTGCGGCACGGCTGTTGCCGTAGCAGGCCAACTGGCAAAAGCAACCGCATACCCCAACCCGTTTACCAAAACCTGTACCATTGATTTATCTGCCGTAAACACGCCCGTAACCGGCTGGAAACTGTACAACCTGAACGGACAACTCCTGCAAACCGGCCAACCCGATGCCAACAACCGCCAAATAACCATTACCCGCACCGCCGGCATGGCAAAAGGCGTTTATGTTGTATGGTTGCTGGGCAAAAACGGCACTCAAACGGGCATTCCGTTGCTGGTTGGCAACGAATAAATATAGCAGATGCAAACAATTGGCAAACCTGTATTGTTTTGCTTGAAACCTGCACTGCAGAACAATATCCACCTTTGCCACAAAAGTCAGCAACGAATGAATACGGTAAAACCGGTACAACAAATACTGCCGCCGCCGCCGCCCCACATGGTTGGCAATGGTTTCAGGGTACATAATTTTTTTCCGGGCGGCTACAATATGGGTTTAAGCCGCATGAGCCCCTTTTTTCTGCTCGATTATAACTCAAAAATAGAGTTTCCGCCCAGTAAAGAGGCGCCGCGTGGCGTGGGTGTACACCCACACCGCGGGTTTGAAACCGTAACTATAGCCTATCATGGCAAAATTGCCCACCACGACAGCGCCGGCAACAGCGGAATTATTGCCGGCGGTGAAGTGCAATGGATGACCGCCGGCAGCGGAGTATTGCACAAAGAATACCACGAGGAAACATACAGCCGGCAGGGCGGCCTGTTTCAAATGGTGCAAATGTGGGTAAACCTGCCCGCAAAGCATAAAATGACGTTTCCCAAATACCAGGCAATAACCAAACAACAAATGGGCAATGTTGAACTGCCCGATGCCGGAGGTTCAATTGAGGTAATAGCCGGACAGTATGCAGGGGTTCATGGACCGGCAGCCACCTTTACGCCCATGTATGTGTATCATGCGCGCCTCAACAAAGGGGCAGCCGTTACCTTGTCTTTTCCGCAAAACTACAACACCGGAATTTTGGTGGTGGAAGGAAGCGTTTTGATAAACAACAGCGCTACCGCCCCTGCCGATAATTTTGTGCTCTTTAAAAACCAGGGAACCGATATTGCCCTCCAAGCGCCCGAAAATGCTTTGCTGCTGGTGTTGAGCGGGGAGCCAATAAACGAGCCTGTTGTTCCCTACGGGCCATTTTTAATGAACACCCGTGAGGAAATTATGCAGGCCTACCAAGATTTGAACGAAGGAAAATTTGGCGTGCTGGAAGATTGAGCAACACTTAACCGGCTGCCTGTTGTGATGCAACAAGCTGCTTTTGCCGGTTTAACAACGGCAGCGCCACCATGGCAGCAAAACCGCCCACTAAAACCAGTACAGTCTGCGAACCCCATACCAGCCAACTGAAAGCATAGGCTAACGTGTATTCTACACCATAGAGCGCCAGCACTCCTGCCACAATTATTTGGTAAGCGCCAATGCCGCCTTGTGTGGCAATAATGCCAAAAGACCCCAGCACCATTACCGCCAAACCTGCCTGCGGGCCTAAATGCCGCGTACTGTCAAAAGAAAAAAAGCAGATGTAAATCATGGCAAAATACATGGCCCAAATAAAAACACTGTGCCCTATAAGCAGTGGCAGGTTATACACATTGCGTACCGATAGCACACCTTCCCACACGCCTTGCAGGGTACTCATTATTTTTTGATAAACCACCGTTTGGCTGAATTTTTTGGTAACGTATAGAAACGTTAAAACGGCAAGTACGCCCAGCAGCAACAGCAACAGATATTGCCGCAGGCTGAAACCAAACACCAGGGCCGAAAATTTACCCGATATCGGAATGGCTACTTTTTCGGTAAAATAGTTGCCCAACACGTTAAATTGGGTAAAAACCACCAGCAAGGTCAGAACAAAAAGGGTAAAAACATCAATGGCGCGCTCTATAAGTACGGTGCCAAAGGCTTTTTCGGGTGGAACCGGCTCATAACGGCTAATTATGCCGCACCGCGTAATTTCGCCCATGCGCGGAAAAGCAAGGTTAGCCAGGTAACTGATGGCTACGGCTAAAAAAGAGTTGGTAAGGCCGGGTTTAGGCGCCACACATTCAATAAGCATTTGCCAACGCATTGCCCGGCTGATATGGCTAAGTATGGCAAAACCCATTGAAACCAATATCCAAAAATAATTGGCCTCTTTAAGTGCAAGCACAATTTTAGTGCGGGCATCAGAATCAAAACCCTTTAGCGACCACCACACCAGTAGCAGCCCTATGCCTAAAAACAGTAGCGGCTTTAAAATATTAGCTATATGCCGCCTCAAAGGTGGGGTTTTTAATAATTTTATTGTATTTGTCAACAAAAACGGTAGTGCCGCCTTTGTAAGATTTTGCTTCTTCAAAATCCATGTATCCGTAACCTATAATGATAACAATATCGCCCACCTGCACTTTTCGGGCAGCGGCTCCATTCAGGCAAATCATACCCGAATTGCGCTCCCCTTTAATAATGTAAGTTTCAAACCGCTCGCCATTGTTGCAGTTTACAATCTGAACACGCTCGTTCTCAATAAAATTGGCGGCTTCCAAAAGGGCTTCATCAATAGTAATACTGCCAATGTAGTTTAAATCGGCCTGCGTTACGGTTGCACGGTGAATTTTGGATTTGAAAACCTGAATATGCATTTACCTGTGTTTTTGAAATTTAGTAACCTGTTAGTGAAAATAGTTTTACGTGTTGCTCCTTCGAGTACTCCGGCAAAATTTGTAATGCCTTCTTGTACTTCCGGTTTCGGTATCTTTTTAGATTGCAAATTGCACTTTGCTATTTAGACTTTAAATTTTTCAATTTGTTACTTTTGGGCAGCATCTTTTTAAACAAAAATAGTACCCATGTTAGTTCATTGGCGTTACTTTTTTAGGTTGTTTTGCCGGGCAGCAGCAGGTTGTCAATAAGGCGCACATTGCCCACCCTTACGGCGGTGCAAACCACTGTTTGTGCAGCATCTGCCCAGTGTTGCACCGGTTCCAGGGTGTGGGCATTCACAATGTCAAGGTATTCCGGCCGGGCGTCCGGCAGGTGTTGTTCCAGATAGTTTAAAGCTGCCATGCGAGCTTGTTGCGGAGGTAATAGTGCCATGTTTTGCTGTACCAGTAACAGGGCATGGTAAATATGGGCAGCTTGTTCTCTTTCTTTTGGGTTGAGCCGTGTATTGCGCGAACTCATAGCCAACCCCGAAGGCTCGCGCAAAGTGGGGCACATGTGCAGGGTAACGCTGCTATGGGTAAGGTGCAGCATTTTTTCTATAATTTTATACTGTTGATAATCTTTTTGCCCCATAAACAGATGATGCGGCTGTACAATTTGAAGCAGGCGGTTAACCACCTGCGCCACACCGTTAAAATGTCCGGGGCGGTGAGCGCCTTCCATGGGTTTATCTAAATACCCAAAGTCAAAAACGGGAGCAGGCTCATCGGGGTGGGGGTAAATTTCCTGTACATCGGGTAAAAACAGTACGTGGCAGCCGTTTGCTTCCAGCAGGGCAATGTCTGCCTCTGTGGTTCGGGGGTATTTGTCAAAGTCTTCTTTTTCGTTAAACTGGGTAGGATTTACAAAAATACTGCATACGGTCAGGCTGCAATGTTTCTGGGCAAAGGCAAGCAACGAAATATGCCCTTGGTGCAGGGCGCCCATAGTGGGTACAAATCCAATGCTTTCGCCACGGTTTTTGCTGGCAAACAAATAATGTTGCAGGTTTTTAACGGTTTTAAACAGGTACACTGGTTATACGGTGGTGAAGCAGGCTTCGTTAAACAGGGTGATACAGAAAATTTACCCGCAAATTTGCAATTAATTATGTAAACAAGGGGCATTTTGTACAGCAAAAAACGCAACCGAAACCAATATGCTCCGCTATGGGTATTACTTTTTATGGTTGCAGCAATGTTGCAAGGTTTTTTGTTGTGGCCGCGGGCATGAGAAAAAGCAGTGTTAACGGGTCAATTTTCCTCTCTTTTAAAGTGGCAGGGCAGGTTTTGTTGTAAACCAACAAACACCCGGCAGGTTTTGTTTGGGTCAGAAAATAAGATTGTTGGCGCTATATTTTATTTTTACCGACTTTTTTTTATTATCTTTGCACCCAAAAACTAAGGGGTGCAAATAAACCGGACTTTTTGTGCCGCTTTCAGCAAGCAAGAGATTGTTTTTCTGTCAAAACAAAAATCAATCGTACATACGGACTGTATTGTTAATTATTTTTAAAAAAACGAAAAAATGAGCAGCAAAACCAAGGTGCTAATTGTAACCCAGGAAATGAACCCTTACTTAGCTTTTAGCAGCGTGGGTGAAATTACGCGCCAGTTACCCCAATATTTGCAGGAGCAGGGTATGGAAATAAGAGTGCTGATGCCACGCTTTGGAGCAATTAACGAAAGGCGCCACCGGCTGCATGAAGTTGTGCGGTTATCGGGCATTAACATTATTATTGAGGAAGATGATTTTCCGCTTATTATTAAGGTGGCTTCATTACCCAACAGCCGTTTGCAGGTCTATTTTTTAGATAACGAAGATTTTTACAAGCGCAAACACATAGAACGCGACGACAACGGCAATTTTTATACCGATAATACAGAGCGCATGGTGTTTTTCTGCAAAGGAGTGCTTGAAACCGTGAAAAAATTTGGCTGGGCGCCCGATGTTATTCATTGCCACGGCTGGATGACAAGCATTATGCCGCTTTATATAAAGAAAGCCTACAACAGCGACCCCATTTTTGCCAACTCCAAAGTGGTGTACTCCATATATAAAAACACGTTTAATGAGGGGTTGGGTGAAATGTTTGAACAGAAAGTGCCTACCGGCAATATTTCTGCAATGGACTTAAACCCCTACGGCGGCACCAATAACACCGATTTGAACAAAGGCGCCATTTTTTATGCCGATGCCATAATTAAAGCCGACGAAGAAGTGCCCGATGAAGTATGCAACTTCCTGAAACTGGTAGATAAACCGGTGCTGCACTATATGAGCAGAGACAACGGATACCTTAAGCAGTACGAAAAACTCTACGACCAACTGCTTGCCCAATAATTTACCCACTTCGCCGTGCGTTAGTATTCATTATTTGGCAGGCGTTTTACCATTTAACCAACCACATGAAAAAACTGCTTCCGGTGTTAGCGGCTTGGGCCGTTTTCTGTTTCCAGGCATGTACCGAAACCACGTCTATTGGCGGCGATTTGATTGACGACGGCGCTTTTCCCGATAGCTTTGTAATTGATACAGTGCAAATGGAGGTAAATACCTTTACCGCCGACAGCATACAAACCGCACCGCCTCTTTCGGGCGTTCCTTACCTCTTGGGAGCCATAAACGACAATGCCTGTGGCGCTGCCGCAATGCATGTTTTTACCCAAATTGTGCCGCAAACCAACAACATTAACCTGGGCGACTCGCTGCAACTCGACTCGGTGGTGCTACAACTCGATTATGCCGGCACTACCCTCTACGGGCAAGCCGGCGCCCCGGCATCTGTTACCGTGTATGAACTTACCGAACCCATTACCCCGGGCATAGTTTATTACTCCAACAAAAAATTTGCCTGTAACCAGGTGCCGCTGGGCTATATTGCCAACACAATTTTTACCCCCGCCGACAGCGTAACCCTCTTTAACAAAGTAGAAACAGACCAAAACGGTGCCGACTCGCTTACCTACTTTAAAGCGCCGCCACACCTGCGCATAAAATTAAGCCACGATTTCGGAAACCGCTTGTTGGCACAATCGGGAACCATTAACCTGGCCGATAAAAACAGTTTCCAGCAGTTTTTTAAAGGGTTTTACATTGCTGCCGCTTCAAACGGCAACACAGTGGCTTATATTGATATGTTTGGAACCTATAGCCGCCTTACCCTCTACTACCGGCAGGGGAGCGAAAAAAACAGGTCGCTCAGTTTTCCGATGGGGGCGCTGTCTGCTATGACCAACTATTTTACCCACAACTATACCGGTTCCGATGCGGGCAGTGCCCTTTCTGCCATTGAACCCAACGGACAGGAAACCGTATATTTGCAGGGCGCAGCCGGGCTGGGATTTTCGGTTAATTTGCTTAACATGGAGGCTTACCGGGATTTTGCGGTAAACAAAGCCGAACTGGAGTTTACCGTCCTTCCCAATACCTATGAACTGTATAAACTGCCTACCACACTCGAAATCATGTCGTTCGACACCATTCTGAATGTGCGAAACCGCATCATTACCTCGGCAGTGCTGGAAGAAGAAACCACCTCCGATGGGCAAGTACTCAGCAAATATAAGTTTGTGTTTAGCTTTTACACGCAGCAAAAAATTAACGGCGATGTGGTAAACGCCATAGAGCAGGTTTTTCTCGATTTTCAGCGAAGCAACCCCAACCGCATAATCCTGGGCGGGCCGCAACACCCGCAGTACCCCATGAAAATGAGCATGGTTTGTACAAAACTGCAGTAAACCGCCCACGGTTAGTAATACCAGAATAAGGCAGTAATATAGGTAATAATGGTAAAAATGCCGGCCAATGCACAAAAAAACAGGTAGTCGGCAGTTTGTTCAAGCCGGTACTCCCGTTTGGCATTATCGGTTTTGATTGACATAAATGACAGAATAGAAGATACTGTCAGCAGCAAAGCTATGCCTGATGTAAGTTCGTCAATACGGGAATTTGCCGTTCGGTCTGCCAAATGAATGGAAGTAAGTATAAATAAGCAAAATCCCAGCAAATTAGCCGAAGTGCTTAGTATGTGTTGCGATGTTTTGTTTGCCAACGCTTTTACATTTTTTCTGGTTGCAAAGTTAAGTATTTTGAACCGGAAATTGTAAATCCATAGTGCGGTATAAAACTGACCGCTGCGCTCCGCCGTTTGTTGAGCCAATTATGCCATATTGTGAAAAACCTGTTGTACATCATCGTCTTCCTCCAGTTTTTCGAGCAGTTTGTTTATTTGCTCTTCCTGCTCTTCGGTAACGGTAACGGTGGTGGTGGGGAAACGCTGCAATTCGGCTTTTACCAACTCTAATCCTTTGTCTTCCAGGGCTTTTTGCATGGCGCCAAAATCAGAAAAGGCGGTGTAAATATAAATTTCTTCGTCTTCCACTTCCACTTCCTGTGCGCCAAAGTCAATCAATTCCAGTTCCAGTTCTTCGGGGTCAAGGTTGCCTTTGTTAAGGGTAAATACCCCCTGCCGTTCAAACAAAAAGTCGAGTGAACCGGTTTTACCCAACTCGCCTTCGTGCTTTTTAAAATAACTGCGCACGTTGGCAACAGTACGGGTAGGGTTATCGGTGGCGCACTCCACCACTATAGCCACCCCAAAGGGGCCGTAGCCTTCGTAAACCACTTCGTCAAAATCTTTTTCTTCTTTGTTAGAGGCTCTTTTAATGGCATTTTCTACCTTTTCTTTGGGCATACTCACTGCTTTGGCATTTTGTATGGCCATGCGAAGACGAGGGTTGCTGTTGGGGTCGGGGCCTCCTTGTTTTACCGACATGGCTATTTCTTTGCCAATTCGGGTAAAGGCTTTCGAAATCTGGCTCCATCGGGCCATTTTCTGGGTTTTTCTCTTTTCAAATGCGCGTCCCATAATGGTTATTCGGGTAAATTATGTTTAACAGATGTAAAATCGTATAGGAAACCGGCTGTTTTTCGGTGTGCAAATTTACGGTATTTGTTGGTATTTTTTGGTAAAAGGGTTTATTTTTAACAACAAACAAGCAGCTATGCATCTGGCGGGTTCTTATTAAATTATATGTGTATTTTTGTTTATTGATAGCTTCGGGTGAATAATTTCAAAAAAAATAAAAAAAGTTTGGAGATGTAAAAAAAAATCTTCTTCTTTGCTAAGAGATTTTCAAATCTGATAGCTTTGCCATGCTCAACATCACCCAAATGCAATCTGCGCCGCCACTTACCAATCCCAACGGCGATTGGCTGCCTGCTTTCTATGAGGCACAAATTCGTCTTAGTCAAAACATATCAGGGGGGGGGTATAATATATTTTCCGCCCGGCGTTTATAAGTTTAGCAATACCCTCCAGGTATTTGGCGCGCCGGTTATACGGGGTTCAGGCGCAAACAATACATGGCTGCTTATAGATGCCCCATACGAGCCACATCCTTTTGATGCCGCTATTTTGAAACCCGTAGATGGCATGATAATACATTTTCATGCGGGTATTCCGGTTTCAGTAGGCACCGGAAACTGGGTAAATACTACGCCTCCCATTTCCCCGCTCATAGATACTGCTACTTTTGCCAACTGGCCGGCAGGGTTAGACATAAATACCTTATTTGCAGGGAATCACCTCACCAACGCATCTCCTGTTTTAGAACATTTTTCCTTAGCTAATGGACAAGCACCTACCTATCCTAACCCGCCCGACCCCCGATTAGGGTTTGGACACGGTATTGTAGCGCATAAACGTGCGCACATAAATGACTGCGCTATTATTGGTTTCCCCGGCGATGGCATTCGCCTTGTAGGCACTACCGGACCTCATCAGTTTCTGGAGGGCATGAGAATTTGGGCTTTTTATAAATATGTTGACGGTGAACTCATATTCAATCCGCCAGATCCCAACCATCCCGGCAATGACGACCCGCCACCCTCGCCCCAAAACCGAATTTTAATCCGATACACAGAATATCCACAAGGGCAACAGACCATTAATAAGAACCTGTACGCAAACTTGGGAATTAACTTTATACGTTTAGACAATTCTACAGTATTAGCCGATACTTTTGCGCTAACCAATCTGCAAATAGAATACCTGCAAGGTGCCGACCCGTCATTAGAACCTTATCTGGAAATAACAGGCGGTACAGCCCCTTCCTCTGTTGGAATTAAAATTGTTACAAATTTATCGCCACCTACCACACCCCCCGGCCCTCCCAACATTGATCCGCCCGATATTCCATACGGCGTACACCCGATGCGAATAAAAGCTAATTTTGTTGATGAGAATTTTGCCACGAAAGATGCCGTATCTCAAACCTTCT
>MTCR01000111.1 GCA_002212725.1 Sphingobacteriales bacterium TSM_CSM
CAATCGGGACAAGCCCCGAGCAATCGGGACAAGCCCCGAGCAATCGGGACAAGCCCCGAGCAATCGGGACAAGCCCCGAGCAATCGGGACAAGCCCCGAGCAATCGGGACAAGCCCCGAGCAATCGGGACAAGCCCCGAGCAATCGGGACAAGCCTTTAAAAAGGGTGGGAGTTTGTAACCCTTGTTTTGTAAGAACTTTAGAACTATAAGCCGATTTTTTGCGCACATGAAATATCCCCGATTTACAAATTTACCCAAAGCTAAAGCCAACCTCACGTTAATTTGAAGCATTAACCAAAGAACAAAAAAACTTTGCGGAACTTTGCGGTTAAATGAAAGGAATTCAGGTAAGAACATCATCAACAAAGGTACAACCTGAATAAGTACAAAAAAAGTAAAAACCATCAACAGTTGCATGTGCTGAAGGGCGGCTAACAGTTTGTTACCATTGCAAACTATAGTTTTCATCACCTTTAATGTAGGAACTGCCCAATAAAAATAACTCCATCATTTCGTCGTTGGCATTAAAAGAGTATCCTACCATGCGGGGTGGGTTATTGGGGTTTTCGGGGTTTTGGGCTGTATTGTCAAACGTAACAAAAAAATGAATAACCGTTCCTTTTTCAAGAGGTAACAACTGTTTCAGTTTATATTGAAATTGCCAGGCAAAGCGCCACCGGTCTATTTTCAGCAGGGGTATAGTGTCGTTTTGAGGGGTAACCGCATAAGCCAGCATATTTTTTGCCAAATGATGCGCATGCGCCATAACCGAAAACACCGAAAAGCCTGTTTCTACAAAGTGTGTGGCGTGCAGGGTAATTACCGTGTCGGGCGGAATAATAAATTTCCCTTTTGTAAAAAGCTGGGTTCCATGCAAATCAATACTTTCTACCGGGCGCAAATTGGGTTGCCGGCTCAAAAACAGGGCAATACCTGCCGAATCGGTTTGCTGTACCGGGCTGGGGGCATAGTGCAGCAGGTACAGCAACCCACTTCCCGTTGGCAAATGTTTGGCAAAACCCTTCGGAAAAAACTCGCCATTTTGCTCATCCTGGCCGGGCAGCCACCCGCTTAAATAACTGTAATTGCCCGACACGGCATCGGATTCGTAACTCAATCCGTTGCCAACCGGATTGTTATTAAACTCCATACATTGGCCGGGCGGGCAATACATGAGTTCGGTATGGTGTGTAACGGTTTTGTTAGTATTAAAGAATGTAAACCCGCTCACCCAAAGTTCTTTATCTGCCCCCTTTGCGGTAGCCGGCGGAAGCAATACCCGCTCAAAGCGGTCGGTATTGTTACCGGGTATGGTAAAGGGTTGATGTATGCCAAGGGTAATATCGGGCGGGGGCAGGCGGCGCTTCCCATTCTGTACCGGTGCATTTCTATACTTTACCTTGCCCTTTTTTCCTTCTGGCATGTTAAGGCGCACCCATTTTTCAATCAGGGCTATCTGTTCTCCGGTAAGGCAATTTTGGTTGGCGTAGTTGCGGTATTGCACATTAGCCGGAAAAGGCGGCATGTATTTTTGCTGTGTAACATAAGCAATCATGGCAGCACGCTGTATAACCTCCCGGTAAGTGGTGAGCGCAAACGGAGCGCTGCCGTTTTTTTGGTGGCAGTGTATGCAATGCTGCTGCATAAGCGGCTGTATATGCTCCTGCCACGTGGGCGAAACCGACTGTGCCTGTGCAGTTATGCCGTATAGCCAACAGACAAGCCAAAAGCAAACCTTTTTCATAATATTAAACACCCTACGGCCGGTTGATTGGTAAACGGAAGTGGTTTTTCTGCCAGCAAGCTATCTAAATTTGCCTGTAAAAAGTGGCTGGTTGGCGCCGGACGTTTACTGCCTATGCCGGCATACAGGTTGTTTATGGCGCCATGATAACGCAAATTGCCGCCGGCATCGTACAAAAATGCTTCGGGGGTTACGCTTGCGCCGCACCATTTCGATATTGTATTTTGTTGGTTCACACAATAGGGTATGTGCCGTAACCGGTAATCTGCCAGAAATTGCAACAATTTTCTCTTTTTTCCGGGCGGCTGAAAAACCAGCAAGAGGGCCACCTTGGCAGTATCTTTTTCATGCGACAGTTTATTTATGTACAACGTCATTTGCCGGCTGATGGGACACTCGGCATCAAGAAAATACAGTATGTTTATTTTATTCGGCTGCAATAAAGTTGCCCCGCTTACAGTGGTTTGCACCTCTTGTACCTGCGTACAGGCAAACAGCAGCAAAACACTGCCTGCTGCAAATAAAATTACCTGTTGTTTAACCATTCCTTGCCCGATTTTTACACTTCAGGGCGGGTAAATATAGGCAAATTTATATGGCCGCACAAATTGTGCAAGGCAATTTTACCACCGTCCTGAAGCAGGTAACGGCGCAACACACACCTTAAATTTGCTCCAGCAGTTCTTTCTTTTTGGCATCAAATTCTTCATCGGTAATAATGCCCTTAGCTTTCAGGTCGCTCAGTTCCTTCAGCAGGTTAATAATGTTCATCTTCGGGTTTTCCTCAAAACCGGAGTTGTCTGTTGCCGTTGCCGGCTCTTTTTCGAGCTGCGAGGCTACTTCCTTGCCTTTTTCGAGTTCCTGTTTGTACATTTCGCGCGCCGATTGGAGGTTAATTTCCTCTATTGATTTCCCTTCCTCGAGGTTGGAGAGAAATACCTGCCCGATGGCGTAAGTAGAAGCCCCCGATAATATGACCGCCGACACCCCGCCCAATACCGACCCCAAACCGGGTATGGCTTTTATGAGGCTTGAACCAATACGGGCCAAGCTGTTGCCGGCAATGGCCGCAATAATGTTTCGGGCAATATCGTGCGAAAACGGTTTTTCATACAAATCGCACAATTCTTTCAGCATTTTGGCCTGCAGGGTAGTAAGTGCAACAATATCGGCTACCGGAACCGGTATTATGGCAGCGCCCATGCTCAACAACACATTGTGGGTAATAATATCGGTTGCTTTGGTTTTGCGTTTGTGCTTATCTGCGCTCATTTTGGGGGTATGGTTTATTGGTTTGAAAGTTTATAACTGATTATGGCGGGCTACCGGCTCATGGCGGCCTGCATGGCAGCCCAGGGTTGAATTAACTTACCCGATTTTGGGGTGTTTTTGGTATCAATACCGGTTTGCGATAAAATTTGGTAGAGGCTTTGAGTATCGATATCGGGGTTTACCGCCCTTAGAATGCCTGCCAAACCTGCTACATAGGGCGTTGCCATGGAGGTTCCGCTCATGAGGTCGTAGTTGCCGTTGGGAACGGTAGATAAAATGTCAACGCCGGGAGCAGCAATGCCCATTTCCACATCGGAAATATAATTTGAAAATTCGGCTAAATTCAAATCAGGGTCAATTGCCGATACAGTAATTACACCCTTACAACCTGCCGGCATATAATCTTTTGCGTTGTCGCTGCTGTTTCCGGCGGCAACAATAATAATTGCGCCCGATTTGGTGGCATAATCAACGGCTTCCTGATAGGCTTTGTTGGCATCGGGGTTTGCCCTGCCACCCAGCGACATGGAAATAATATCGCAATCTTTATCGGCGGCTTCAATTATGCCTTGTATGATGGATTGCTGATTACCCATGCCATTATCATCCAGCACTTTTACCGATGTTACTTTTACCAAACTGTTATCGGGTGAAAAAGAGGCTATGCCTATTCCGTTGTTTGATACGGCTGCGGCAATGCCGGCACAATGGGTTCCATGTCCCATTTTATCGGAATTATAGCGTTCTTCGGTGCTAATAAAATTGTCTTTCAAATCGGGGTGTGCGGCATCTACACCGGTATCGAGTATGGCAATGCGGGCAGTTTTGGCCGGACGCAGGTTACCTTTCAGCAAATTGGTGTAAAGCGCGGGCACATCCATTACGCCAAAGCCCCACAGTTCGCCAATGCGCTCATCGTTAACCGGGTATGGGTTTTTGCTTTTTTTAAGGGCATGAACCGGTTGTGGCGGGTCTAAGGTAATTACCTCATTTGTTTCTACCCAATCTACCTCTGTGGTAAGACGGCTCAGTTCTTCCAAAAGCTGCTGTGCTTTACCTGCATTTTGGGCGGGCAGGTCAATTACAAAGTAATCGTCTAAACTGGCGTATCCGGGGTGGCGCATGTTGGGAAAAGCCGGTTGTAAACCGGCGCCGTAAGCGTTTAAAACTTCCTGAATTGCCGCGGTATGCTGTACATCTTTAACATCTATGAGCAATTCTCCGTTTTCGGCAAGGCTGCCTGCTGCGGACTGCTGCAAGGTAAAACTGGTTTGCAACACCTTGCTTTTATAGGTTGGCAATGCCAGCGCCAAAACAGCCAACAAAAACAACAAAGCCAGTTTGTAGCTTACTGCCCTGCCGATAAGCGTAGTTATAAGGTGCATAACGCCCAAATCTCTTACCAACAGCCATGCAGGATTTATGGCCATGGCGGTGCGGTGCTGATACAGGGTGAACAAGTAAAATGCCAATGCTATAAAAAAGCCGGTACCTGCAAGCGTTGCTGTGCTGCCGCCGCGGCTTTTCCTGGCCGACAACAGCGACCATATAACCGATATGGCAATTAAGAGCAGATAAGAAAAGGTATATTGAGCTGTAGCAGAGGTAAACAACATAACAAAGGTTTTGAGGGGTTATGGTATAGGTTATTTATTTTAGCTGTGTAGAGGCATTGTAAATGCGGCAGTATATCAGGCTTTGCCGTTTTTATGCCCGACAAATTTTATTACAACATTTTTGCACTTGAATGGCGTTGTTTTTTTATGGAAACGCTTTGGTAACAATTGAATCCCGATACGCATTCACAACACCCTAACCAACAGGTAAAATTGCATAGTTGGAAATTTGCAAACCGGTTCCCCACATAAAAACCGAAACAAAACCGGGCACTTCTTCTCCTTCTATCCAAACATGCAGCCCGTCTTGTTGTAAAACTTCGGGCAGGTTTACCGGAAACCACTTGTTTCCATTTTCGCTTTCTTCAATTCCCCAAAAACCGGGGCCAATTTTTTTTCGCACTATTTTTCCGTTAAATTGTATGGTTGTCATGTTTGCTGCATTAAATATGGTGCAATATTTGGTATTATGTGTTGTAAAGTACCTTATATAACCATAGTTCGGATTTAAAAGTTCCCTTGTTATACAAGCTATACAAAAAAAATGGGTAAAAGCAAACATCGGGTAACCTACAGCGCTTGTGCAGCTGTAAGTTACCCGATGCAGCAGGTTAAACCCAAACCGTTAAAAGTAGTTTACTACTCTTGCGGGGTGGTGGTATTCTCGGCTTTTTTCTCTTTATCGCACGAAGCGGCCGATTTTTTGTCTTTGCAGCAGGCGGGTTTGGCATCGGGCGATACGCCACCGGCGGCTACCATTTTGGTGCTGCCTTGCCCGGCGTTGGCGGTGCCTTTTTTGTCTTTACAACAAGCAGCCGATTTGCCGGCGCAGGCGGGTTTGGCATCGGGCGATACGCCACCGGCAGCTACCATTTTGGAACTGCCTTGTTCGGCATTGGCGGTGCCTTTTTTGTCTTTACAACAGGCGGCCGATTTGTTGGCGCAGGCGGGTTTGGCATCGGGCGATACGCCGCCGGCTTCTACCATTTTGGCGCTTCCTTGTTCGGCATTGCTATCGGTTTGAGCCGAAGCCGCTGCTTTACCGGCGCAGGAAGCATGCTCTTTGTGGCAGGCCGGTTTGGTTTCTTTACCACTTTGACCGGTATTGGCAGTTTGAGCAAAAGTGTTGTTAAATGCAAGTAACGCAATAAGAACTACAAAAAAACCAAGAAATTTTTTCATGAGATGCAAAAAAGTTTTTAGTGACAAATAATTGGTTTAAAATTAATTTCGGCCCGAAGATACGCATTTTTTCTGATATTGCAAAATTTTTTTTTCAATATGGCGCATCGCCTTTCCATTTTATACTGCACCCTATACTAGGGTATTGTTTTTCGGATACGGGTGCATGGTTTAGCAGGGCATCGAGCACATTCCGAAGGTCGGATCCGGTAAGGGGCAGGTTATTTCCGGGGCGCGAGTCGTCTAATCGTCCGCGGTACACGCATTGCAGGTTGGCGTTAAAAACGCTGATATCAGGGGTACAAACGGCATGGTATGCTTTGGCGGTTTCCTGCGTTTCGTCATATAAATACGGAAACGGATAGTTCAATTCTACAGCACGCAGCCGCATTTCAGCGGGCGCATCATCGGGATAACGCGCAATATCGTTGCTGCTGATGGCCACAAAGGCAACTCCGCGTGGCAGGTAATCGTTGGCTACTCTTACCAATTCGGGGTTTACATGTATTACGTAGGGGCAATGGTTGCAAATAAACATTACCACAGTGGCTGCTCTGCCCTTTATTTCTTCCAAACTAAGGTACTCCCCGCTCACCACATCGGGCAGGTTAAAGTCAGGGGCGGTATAACCCAATGCAAGCGGTATGGTTTCTAAAGCAGGCATAGATAGCTGTTATCAAATTTGTAAGTAAAAGTTGTGCTACGCTACATACAGAAACTGTATCTTTACAATTATGTAAACACACCAAAAAGCAAAACGGCTTAAAAAAAGTCATAAAAAAACATTTTTTAACGGTTTTGGATTGCCAATACCAAAAACAAAACTGCCATGCGCCAAAAAGGGGGTAAAATTTGCCATTTGTTGCTTTGGTTTACCTGTATATTTGCGCCTGCAGATTTTTTACACGCCCAATTTCGCTTCACCTCTCCCGAGCGCAAAACGGTGCGCATTCCGGTAGAAATTCAACACAACCTCATACTGCTTCCCATCAAAATTAACAACCGGATAGATGTTAATTTTATTTTAGACACCGGTTCGCGCACTACGGTTATTACCGAACCTATGTTGCTGAATATCATTGGCGTAACAAACCGGGGGCGAAACATAAAAATACAAGGGTTGGGGCAAGGCGATGCCATTTTGGCCCGGTTGATTGGCGGCATTCAGTTAAACATGCCCGAGGTGGAGGGACATAATATGGAATTAGTGGTACTGCCACCCGATTTAATTTCTTTTTCGGAGGTGTTTGGTAAACCGGTGTACGGCATTATTGGAAACGACCTGTTCAGCAGGTTTATTGTAGAAATAAATTACCGGCAAAAATACATTCAGTTGTATAACCCTCAATATTATACCTACAAAGCCAAAGGGAAAACGGTAAAAATAACCCTAAAACAAGGTAAACCCTATATTGATGCCGTGGTTATGAGCACAAACTCCGATACCACAAAGCTAAATTTGCTTATTGACACCGGTGCCACACATGCGCTTACAGTGTTTCAGCAAAAAGTGCCCCTGCCCGATACCTGTATTGTTTCTTACCTTGGCCGCGGTTTGAGCGGCGATATTATGGGTAAAATGGGGCGGTTGGGCAGCCTTTCTTTTGGCGGTTTTGTTATGCAGCAACCTGTAGCCGGGTTTCCCGATGATGAATCGCTGCAACTGGCAGTAGAACAAGACAACACCTGGGACGGCAATCTGGGCGGAGATATTTGGTGCCGTTTTACGGTTGTAATCAATTACCCGAAACAGGAAATGTACCTGAAACCCAACTCACATTTGAAAAGTCCGTTTTTGTATGACCTTAGCGGAATACAACTGGAAGCAAGGGGTATTGCTTATAAAAACATAACGATAAGCTATGTTCGTCCAAATTCGGCAGCGGCACAGGCAGGCATCCTGCCCGGCGATGAGTTGATTTCGGTAAACGGCGTTTTTGCACACACTGCCAGCATTGGCGAACTTTATGATATGCTCAACAAAAAACCGGGTAAAAAAATGAAACTGAAATTGCGCCAAAACGGTAAAACTGTTCGCAAACAGTTTGTTCTAACCCAGCCCATATAGCCCTTGCGGGCGGGCAATTATTTTACCTTTGCCTCTTCCTCCATTTTACTGAGCAATATCTGCATGTCGTCGTACATTTTGTCCAAGGTTTCTATATCCTGACTGTAATAGGCAAATGCCTCCTTAAACTGCTGCCCTGTAACGTGGTGGGTTTGGTAAATGATGTTGTAGTAGTCTTGTATAGTGGCTTTTACCGTAGTATCGCGGTCGCGCCGCACACTCTGAATCATGGCTTCTGCCAGGTGCATGTCAATTAAAATGCGCACCATGGTATCTCTTTGTATGGAAACCGAAGTGCTACTTTTGGGGGCTGTAACAACGCCACTGCCCGCCCCTTTGCAGCAGGGCAGCAACAGGGTGCAAACTACCGTTATTGCACAACAATAAAACCACGCTAAGCGGGCTGCTCTACTCCTACCCTTTTTTTGTGTGGCATCCATGCGGTTTGTTTTGTAAATAAACATTATTGAGCGGCTAAGGGTTGGGGGCTTTGCTTAGTGGCGATTTTCACCACAAATGTTTATGCGGAAAACCAAACTTTGATTAACCACAAATGTGTCTGAGGAGAACTGAACCGCCACTTTTGCCAAACCCGTGTTGAACTAAACCTACGGTAGCACGCGTACCGACAAAAAGTTGTACCTTGCAAA
>MTCR01000160.1 GCA_002212725.1 Sphingobacteriales bacterium TSM_CSM
GGTAATCCATGTCTATATCGCTTTGGCGGGCGTGTTCCTGATAGAGTTCCACCTGTGGGCCAATAATATTACCAATTTTAAACAAGTAGTTTTTGCCGGCTTTTTCAATAAGCGATTGCGCGGTAAGTTGCGAGGTGAGGTAGAACTCTTTTCCGGGGTAGGCCGAGTTTTCCATGCCCTCGTTAAATACCTGAGTGCTTTTGCGTTGTGCATCTTCCATGCCCGACATAACAATGGCCTGCACAAAGGCATCTTTCTGATATTGATTAATGATGCGGTATTCGGAGGCGCGGTATCCGGTAAATCCATGCCTTACCGTAACCTCCGGAACAAAAGCGGGGCTAAAGGTAATGGTGGCGTCAATATTATTGGCAGAATACTCTGCCTTGGGCATGGCAATATATTTTACCACCCCCGTTTGGGCAGCAGGCTGAATAAATAAACCATAGTTATTGGCAAATTGGTAGGGCGCCGGGCCATATCTGAATTGTAGCATGGGTGCCGAAACATATTGCTCTGTTTCGGGAAAATAAAAAAGGATGTCGGTGAAATTATTCCAGCTTTCAAAATCTTTGTCAAACCGAGAGTTTATACGGTTGGAGGTAATTACCAGTTCATGCTCTATACCTGCCACGGTTAAAAAAGCGGCAAAAAGCCGGCTAAAACCCAGTTCGTTGGCATATTTGTTTACCAATATGCGGTCAACCATGGTATAATCGGGACCGGAACCATCTTCAATGGAATAGTTGTTTTTTATATAATCTTCAATTTTGGCTACTTTTTGCCCGGTTTTTAATTTTTTTATTTTAAGCTTGTTTAAAATTCCCTGTATTGGTTTTTTGCTTTCGTCGGCATAGGAATATAGTAAATCCGAAAAGTTTTCGGCTGCCATTTGCCAACTGTACAAACGGTTTTGTTTTAGCGAACCCGTATTATAGGAAATTTTATAATCTACCCGCATCAGGTTGGCGCGGTAGTTACCATATTCTTCCTGCAACAATGCCGGAATTTCTGTGGCTGCGCCGCGCAATACCCTTAAAGAGTCGGTTTCGAGCAATGAAAGTTGCGGGAAATTGTTGTATGATTTTGCTTCAAAAATGAGATTGGGGGGCGAAACAATATCAATAGAAGCCTCTTTAGTTTTGGTGTCTGATTGTAAATATTCTCTTCCATAAGGATCTGTTACTACAGATTTGATAATGTACATGTACTCAATTTCGCCGCCTTTTTCTACTCCTTCTATGGCAAATATTTTAAGGCTGCCGTAATCGCCGGCATCTTTTAGTTCTTTTATATTGTTTTTGTTAAGTTCAGTTACTTTTCCGTCTTTGGTTATTGCTCTTGCCTTTAATTCTTCAAATCCAACTACATCATTTACGGGCACATATACTTTGTTGTAATCTTCTACTCCCTTATCATCATTAACCCTTACAATTTTATGAGCAATTTCATATAAATACAGAGTGTCAGATTCTTCACTGTATGCATATTCAATAATTCGTTTATCCTTCAGAATAACTGCCGATTCGTTTTTTTCTTCGTCCGATACAGGAGAAAGCAACGGGTTTGTGTTCCAGTTATAGTTTTTGTGTGTGTAAATGTTTTGAGATGTGGCGGTACCCGAAACAAGCAGCGTTATAAGCAATAATAAGAACAGGTGTTTAAACATGGCTAATTTACAGTTTTTTTATACACAAAAACCCGCAGTTTTGCATATAATAGCTGCGGGTTTTGTGTCGGGTTGAAATAAATTTTCTTCATTTTGGCAGTTGTTGCCGCATTTTTACTGCAAGTGGTAATTATGCAATTGTTAGCGTACCTGTGCAATACAATTTGGCGTGTTCAATGTAGCATAAACGGCAAAAATGGTACAAAGGTTGTACTGTTTGTTTTTTTTGTTAAGCCGTGGCTGCGGTAATTAACCTGTTAATCGGCAGCCCCCCGGTGTTCGCTGTGCGAATCTTGCTGCGGGTGCTTGTTTTGGGCGGGCAACCCCATAAAGTGAAGTGCTGTCAGCATGAGAACGAGTACTGCAATTTCCATAACAGATTGGTTTGAGTGAGTGTGTTCAGGAACTTTTGATGCGTTAAAAACAAAAGGTTTAACCCAATTTGCCAAAAGCAACACAAAAAGATGGGTGTTTATTGTGCCGGTGTTTTGGGTTTAACATTTTTTAATACGCCTCATTCTCCTGTTGCCGGCCGGTTAGCCATAACAACGCAGTAAAAATTCTGCGGCAAGCCGGTAACCATGCAACCCCAACCCTGTAATAACTCCCTTTGCCTTGCCTGCCGTGTAGGAATGATGCCTGAAAGCCTCGCGGGCAAATGTATTGGAAATATGCACTTCAATAACCGGTGCAGTAATAGCGGCTATTGCATCGGCCAAAGCGGCCGATGTGTGTGTGTAAGCACCCGGGTTTAGTATAATGCCATGTGCGGTAAAACCGGTTTCGTGCAGTTTATCTATGAGTGCGCCCTCCCAATTGCTTTGGAAGTAGGTAAACTGTACATCGGGAAAAGCACCCTGCAGTTCAGGCAGGTAGCTTTCAAAAGTATCGGCACCGTAAATATGCGGCTCGCGCTTTCCCAGCAAATTCAGGTTGGGACCATTAATAATTACAATCTGTTTCATCATATTTGGTTAAAATAAGAAGGCGGTTTAACTCAAAAAGTGTAATTTTAAGCGTTTTTTAAACAAAGTTATTTATTCCGATGAATTGCGTTTTACTATTTACATGAATATTGCCCCCGAAATAAAAGCTTTTAAGGCATACCTCATTTTGGAAAGGTCTTTTTCTGCCAATTCCATAGAGGCTTACTTGTCTGATGTGCGTAAGTTTGCAGTATTCATGACCGATTATTACCCGCAAATTTCCCTTTCGGGCGTATTGCCCCAGCATTTCCGGCTTTTTTTAGAACAACTTACCCTTGCGGGCATCGGGCAAAGTTCGCAGGCGCGCACCATATCGGGCATAAAGGCCTTTTTCCGATTTCTTACACTCGAAAATTTACTTGGCAACAACCCGGCCGAATTGCTTGAAACACCAAAGATACTGCAAAAAATACCCGAAGTACTGCATGTGGAAGAAATTGATGCCATAATAGCCTGCCTTGACCTTAGCAAACCCGACGGACTGCGCAACAAAGCCATGCTGGAAGTACTGTATGGCTGCGGGTTGCGGGTATCTGAACTATGCAACCTTAAAATATCGGGTTTGTACCTTGAAGCAGGTTTTGTAAGGGTAGAGGGCAAGGGAAATAAAGAGCGCCTTGTTCCCATTAACCAAACGGCCATAAAGCATCTTCAAATTTATTTGCAACAGGTGCGAAGTCATCAAACCATACAACATGGCAAAGAAGATGTGGTGTTCCTTAATAAATTTGGCAGTTCACTAAGCAGGGTGATGGTTTTTTACATCATAAAAGACCTGGCCGCTGCTGCCGGCATTCAAAAGCATATTAGCCCGCATACTTTCCGGCACTCCTTTGCCACACATTTATACGAAGGCGGCGCCGACCTTAGAATAATACAGGAAATGCTTGGACACGAATCGATAACCACTACCGAAATTTATGCTAAAGTAAGTAACCAATATCTTCGGGATATGATGGTTCAGTATCACCCGCGTTTTTAAACCCGTGCAGGCGTTTTTTTGAACAACAATTTGCTACCTTTGTGAAGATATTAAACCGTAAATGTAAAAATTTAACCCTATGAAGCCCGTTTCGTTCTGTCTGTTTTTTGCCTTGTTGTTGCTGCAGTTTTTTGCCTGCGAAGCGCCCAAACAACCCGAATTTAAAGAATTGGTAAACGTAAAGTTCAACTCGTGGACAAAAGGCAATCTTGCCCTGACCGCCGATGCCGTTTTTAACAACCCCAACCCGTTTGGCATTCAACTTACCGGTACCGATATGAACCTGCTGCTCGATGGTAAAAAGGCCGCACACGTACAGCAAGCTGTAGATATGCAGGTACCCGCCGCCCGCGACTTTAAAGTTCCCATCAACATCAGCATTAACCCCAAAGACCTGTCGCCCGATTTGCTTTGGGGAGGTGCGCTTTCTATGTTGGGCAACAAAAAAATAAACATGCGCCTTAACGGAACCGTTACCGTAAGGGTATTGGAAATAGACTTTAAAATACCGGTTGACCATACACAAGAGCTTTCTCTAAAGGATTTAAGACGGTAAAACCTAATGTTTGCTGCGGACATTTTCTTTTGTATAAGTATAAAAAAACTATGAACTCCGTTTGCTGCTTATTGTTTTTTTGCTTTCCTTTGCCGTTACTTTCCAACATTTGTTCACATAAATCTTACGCTATGAAACAGTTATTTTGCCTTCTTTTGGTTTGCCTGTTTGCCACCACAGCAACTTATGCATCGGTTTCCCAATTTAAAGTGAATGATGCACAAATTGACCAGCTCATGAACAACAGCCAGGAGCTGAACGCTGCCCAGGTTGATTTTAATGTAACTGGTAACGACTTGGGACTTAACCCCAACATGACTAAAGTAGCCGGACTTAACCCCAACATGACTAAAGTAGCCGGCGATAAAAACCCGGTTGTTGCTTTTATTCTTGCCTGGTTTTTAGGTAGTTTGGGCATTCACCGTTTTTACCTTGGCACCAAAACCCTTACCGGCATTGGGTATATTTTAACCTGCGGCGGTTTTGGTATTGTAGCTTTAGTTGACTGGGTAATGCTCCTCATCGGGTTAATTGATGATGACATCAGCAAGTACATTGATAACCCGAAATTTTTTATGTGGCTCGACTAACACCGGCATAACCCTTTTAAATAAAAAACCTGCTCCCACACAGAGCAGGTTTTTTCGTTTAACGCAGTAACCGAAAGCATTTTAACTAACTAATAAGACACAAAAGACTGCATTCCCGGGTAAAACTACATTTTTGTGTCAATAATTTAGTTTTCTGATGCAATGTGCGCATTTATTTGTCAGGAGTTTAGTAAATTTCACGGAATTTTCGAAGTTGCATTATTGAAATGCACCATAAATGCAATTACAGCCCTGCCTTTTAACAAATTTGTTAATGAATTGAGCAAAATGAGAAAATATCTGATTTGCCTGCTGCTTACTTTTTTCTGTTTGGAAGCTTTTTCGCAAACTTATAATATGAGCAACAACAGCATTACCAACGTTTCGGGTACGTTGTACGACAGCGGTGGTCCGGGAGGTAATTATGCCAACAACCAAAACCTTACTTTCACCATATGCCCAACGGGCGGGGCAAGCTGCATTTTGCTCAATTTTACCCAATTTGCTACTTTCAACGCAAACGATTATCTGCGCATTTACAGTGGCAACTCTACCGCAGCCCCTTTGGTAGGCACTTGGTCGGGCAATGGTTCTCCGGGTACTTTAAGCGTAACTTCCTCGTGCGTTACCATAAATTTTGTATCAAATGCCAATAACACGGCTGCCGGTTTTACCATGACCTGGTCGGTGCCGGCAAACTGTCCTTTAGATGTTCAAACCGGCGGAAACAACAGCAATGCCGCCTGGCTGGTACAAAACGTCTTTTTGAGCGGTTGTACCCAAATTTCCAATGTAACTTTTAACGGCAACAGCAATGCCATCGGGTATTTTACCAATGGCTCCGGCATAGGTATTCAGGAAGGTATCGTAATTTCAAGTGGCAATGTAACTGACGCCGAGGGGCCCAACAACAACACACAGGAAACAACCAATTTCGGCACCCCCGGCGATGCTAACCTTACTGCTCTCACTGCTTCAACGCCTTGCGGAAGTTCGGCGCCTACCTATGATGCAGCAGTCATTCAGTTTAATTTTGTGCCGCTTGACAATACCGTTCAGTTCCAATATGTATTCGCATCCGAAGAATACCCCGAATGGGTGTGTTCGCAGTATAATGATGTATTCGGGTTTTTCATCAGCGGGCCGGGCGTGCCGCTTCAAAATATTGCTATTGTACCGGGCACAACTACTTATGTTGGTATTAATACGGTAAATGACATTAATAACACGGCTTACTATGTAAGCAATCCGGCAGGCGGCAACGTCACACAGTTTGATGGCTATACCACCCTGCTCACAGCCATAGCTACCGGTTTAACGCCCTGCCAAACTTATACCATAAAATTAGCGGTTGCCGATGCAGGTGATGAAATTCTCGACTCGGCAGTTTTTCTTGCAGCCAACAGTTTTAATGCCGGCAATCCGCTTGTAGTATCTTCTTTTGTGCCCAGTACCGGTACGCAAGATGCCTATGAAGGTTGCCAGGACGGTTACTTCCTTTTTACCCGGGGCGATGTTACCGACTTAAGTATGCCCATTACTTTTAACATTACCATAACCGGTACCGCTACACCCGGCGCAGATTATCAGCCTTTAGTAACAACTGTTACCATACCTGCCGGGCAAATATCAACTACCTTGCCGGTGTATGCTTATACCGATGCCATTGTAGAAGGTTATGAATCCATCATTGTTCAAATAAACGAATTACAGTGTAATTGTACCTATCCGCCTCCGGCCCAGCTTAATATTTATGATACACCACAGCCGTTTACCGCCTTTACCAGTAACCCGCCCACCATTTGCCCGGGATCTCAGGCTTTAATTGCGGTAATTGCCGCCGGAAGCACTTTTACCCCCTATACTTATACATGGAGCAACGGAAGTACCGGCCCTGCAATTTTTGTAAGCCCGTCAACCACCACAACCTACACCGTAACGGTTACCGATGCCTGCGGAAGAACTACAGGAACCTCCATTCCGGTAACGGTAAGTACTGCACCGCCAAATGCTACCATTAATCCTGCAGGCCCGTTTTGCAGCAATTCACCTCCGGTATATCTTTCTGCACCCAGTGGCGGCGGAACCTGGTCGGGACCGGGGGTGAACCCCACAACCGGATTGTTTAACCCTGCAACAGCCGCTGCCAGCGGACCCGGGCCTTATACCATTACTTATTCTATCAGTAATTCCTGTGGATCTGCATCGGGCACCACACAAATAGCTGTTACTCCCGCAGGAGTACCGGTTATTAACCCCGTTACCCCTCCTTGTGCGGGTTCTTCTGCCATCATTACCCTTACAGCCAACTTAACGGGCGGCACCTGGTCTGGTCCGGGTATTGTTGGCGGCACCAATACAACCGGGCAATTCAATCCTGCTTTGGCAGCCGGAACTGGGTCCGGACCTTACACGGTTACCTATACAACCCCCGCTCCATGTGGCGGTTCCGATACAGAGGTAATTAGCGTTGCACCGGCACCTGCAGCGGGTGCGGGCAGCCCTCAAACGATATGCAACGGACAGAGCGCGACCCTGACAGCCACGGGCGGCGGTACGTATTTATGGAGTACCGGCGCTACTACTGCCGCCATAACGGTAAACCCGACAGCTACCACCACTTACACGGTAACGGTAACCGGTACTAATGGCTGTACAGCTACCGCCACCACATCTGTTACAGTAAATCCGCCGCCTGCTGCCAATGCCGGCGCACCTCAAACTATTTGCAGCGGAAGCAGTTTGTCTATTACTGCCACCGGCGGGGGAACCTACATTTGGAGCACGGGCGCTACCACGGCCACCATAACGGTTAACCCTGTTGCCACTACTACCTATACTGTTACGGTTACCAATGCCTCCGGTTGTACTGCCACTGCTTCCAAGGTGGTTACGGTAAATCCGCTTCCGGTTGCCAATGCTGGCAGCCCTCAAACAATATGCAACGGACAGAGTGCGACCTTGACGGCTACGGGCGGCGGTACGTATTTATGGAGTACCGGCGCTACTACTGCCGCCATAACGGTAAACCCGACGGCTACCACCACTTACACGGTAACGGTAACCGGTACTAATGGCTGTACAGCTACCGCCACCACATCTGTTACAGTAAATCCGCTGCCTGCTGCCAATGCCGGCGCACCTCAAACTATTTGCAGCGGAAGCAGTTTGTCCATTACTGCCACCGGCGGGGGAACCTACATTTGGAGCACGGGCGCTACCACGGCTACTATAACGGTTAACCCTGTTGCCACTACTACTTATACTGTTACGGTTACCAATGCCTCCGGTTGTACTGCCACTGCTTCAAAAGTGGTTACGGTAAACCCAACGCCCACCGCCGGAGCCGGCACTCCTCAAACGATATGCAACGGACAGAGTGCGACCCTGACAGCCACGGGCGGTGGTACGTATTTGTGGAGTACCGGCGCTACCACAGCCACCATAACGGTAAACCCGACTGCTACGACCACTTACACGGTAACGGTAACTGCCGCCAATGGTTGCAGTTCAACAGCCAATACATCGGTAAACGTGAATGCACTGCCCACCGCCGGCGCAGGCAGTCCGCAAACAATCTGCAACGGACAGAG
>MTCR01000135.1 GCA_002212725.1 Sphingobacteriales bacterium TSM_CSM
TACCGCAAGGTTCGCAAAGGTTGCGCAAAGGTCGCTATTAGTTTAAAGATTGCTGGTGCAATGAGTTGTTTTTGTTTACCTCGTAGCGTTCTTAGCGGTTTTATATTTTACCACCAGGTTCGCAAAGGTTAGAACACTAATTGCATACCGGTTCTTATACCTACCCGGCCGGGTTTATCATTGTAGGTAAGCCGCCATACGGCATCTATCCTGAAAATTCGGAGAATGTTTTCTATGCCCACCCCCACTTCTACATAAGGTTTTTGAATGGAGGGGGTTTGCAGTTGCCAGTCGGGCAGGTTCCATTTGGCAAACAGGTCGCCAAAATTTTTGTAAGCTCCGCTGCTATCGTAGTTGGCGTTTCGGTTTTCTTCGCTCAGGCTGCCCACGGCCACTTTGGCGGTAATGAGTTCGCGCAGTTTTAGTTTTCTGAGCAGGGGAACTCGGTTAAAAAATATGCCGTCGAAATGGTGGGTAAGCAGGAGGGATGCGTAGGTATCGGCGGTAAATTCGTACTCGTTCATGCGGTTAAACGAGTAACGGTTGTAGAAAAAGGTTTCGTTGCCCGGGAAGTTTTCGAGCAGCAGGAAGGGCAGTTTACCAAATATTTTGCCGGCGGTAAACTGGTACGAGGTGTAGCCCATAGGGCCAACGTAGAACCAGTCGTAAACACTAAGGTCGAGGCGGTGGTAGTTAAACTCGCTGTTGAGTATGCCTTTTACGCCCAGGGTATAGGTAAAGTTTACAATGGGGTAATCGCTGCCCAGGCTTATTCTGGTAAACTTACCCGAAACAAATTTTTCTTTAAAGGCAAAACGGGTGTTAAACTGAATTTCGGAGGTGGTAATGGTACTATCGGGTGGGGTAAGCGGGTTTACCTCATCAAGGAAGTAGAAATCGAACTGGGGCTGTAAAATACGGTGGTTAAGGGTAATTTTGTTGGAAAGCCCCCGTTTCCAATCGCGTGCATAAGAAAGTTCAGCGCTTTTTATGTTGGTTAATTTTTGGGGCACTTTGCGGCGGTAGAGGCCGGCCAGCAGGTTATCCTGTCCAAATTCTTCTGCACTGTTGCTTTGAATATCCAGGTCGTTTTTATAACCCGCGTACAGGGTTTGCCAGGGTTTTCGGTTAAGAATAAGCAGGGCATCGGCGCCGTACTTAAAGCGGTTGTCTTTTAACCCGTAAGCGCCGTAGCCGCTCAGCATAATCCGGGTGCTGAAATCGTTGCTGGTTCTGCCGCCTAAGCGCAGGCGTAAGCCTTCTACCTCGTCGGCGCTTACCATGCTGAAGTATGGGCCAATTTCAACCGGACCCCAAACTTTGTAGCCGCTTACAATGGTGGTTACAATGTTAATATACGTTCGGGCAATGGGCAGGTTTTTAATGGTATCAATCATGGCATAAATAGCCTTTTCGTTGGCGCTCAGGCTGTCGTGCCGGGCAGTTTGCCAAAATTCTTCGGGTTTGTCAAATACGTTTTCCGAAACTACAATATCTTCTTTGTTTTCGAGTATTTTTTGTGTGTGGGCGCTGTTAAACACGAAATTTTTAAAATAAGTAGATTTCCGGCCAATAACGCCGGGTGCTTTATCGGAGGCAATAAAATCTACCACTAATTTATCTTTTACCAAAGCCCAAATGTTGTCCTGGGTTTCGGTAAACTCCTGGTAGATGTTTAATTTTTCAATAAAGTTGATGTTTACATTCTTCCCGTCCACATGCATATTTATGCGGCGCAGGGCAAAAACGGTATCGCACACCCAAAAATCGCCGGTAAAAGCGGTGCCTTGTTCGCGGCGGGGTTTAAAAGTAAGGTGGTAGCTCCAATGGTTGTCTATAATGCTGCTGTCAATAAGCGAGTATTTGTAGTAAAACAGCGCCTGGTCTGAAATAGGGCTGGGAAAATTTTTACCCATTACCGGCATCCAGTCTTCGTAAATGTCAATTTTCTGATACATATTGCCCAGAAACTGCGTTACACTCTCATTTTCAACGCCCGATATTTTGCTGGCCTTTATAACCTCTTTGGTGAGTTTGGGGTCTTTGCTGTAATAAAAATCTGAAAGGCTTTCGGTAATAAAAATGGGCAGGAAAGGTTTTTCTTCCGACAAAGAATCAACATTGTCAAAGATGAAACTAAAGGGTTTCATCACTTTTCGGGTGGTAATTTTGGGGTTCAGGTCGGTAACATCTACCTCTATTTTATTATAGACCTCAAACTGGTAATTTTCGTTTTTTTCTATGCTGTGCTCCTTTTTTTGGGCAATAATTTTGCGCATCATAATATCGGCGGGGTTTTCGCCGGCAACAATGGTAAACTCTTGCATTACAATATCTTCGCGCACAATGCGGAACACTATGTTTTGTGGGGAAGAAGTGCCCAAATATTTAAACCTTTTGGCATAGCCTACCGATGAAACCCCTATGCTGTCGGCCAGGCGCCCGGTTTTAAGGTAAAAATTGCCGTCCATATCGGTAACGGTTCCTATGGTGGTGTTTTGCAAAAAAATATTGGCAAACGGAACCGGTTCCATAGTGGCATCGTCTATTACCTTGCCGCTTATTTCTATATCCTGTGCCAAGGCCAGGGTACCTGCTCCGCCGGTAAACAGCAGCAGCAATAAAAAGGCAAACCCCAATAGCTTGCTGCCAAACAGCAAGGGCACAAAATTTTTGCTTAACATAGTTTCGTAGTTTCTTACCTGCTTTATGATTGGTTTTTACCCTTATTAGTTTAACAACACGCCTAAATATAACGCTTTTTTCGGGTTTTCTTGCTTATTTTGCCCTCAAATATTGTTTTAGCCCGCAATTTACCCCGCCTCATGAAAATAATTTCGTACAACTTAAACGGCATACGCTCTGCCATTGACAAAGGGCTGCTCAACTGGCTGCAACAAACCAACTACGATGTTGTTTGCCTGCAGGAAACCAAAGCACAACCCGAACAGTTAGATTTGACGGCATTTGAGCAATTGGGTTACCATACTTACTGGCACAGCGCCGAAAAAAAAGGCTACAGCGGCGTGGCTACCCTTACCAAAATACCCCCCGCGGCGGTAACCTATGGCTGTGGCATAGCAACTTACGACCGCGAAGGCCGTATTTTGCGCCTCGATTTTGCCAATGGTTTATCGGTTATGAATGTGTACCTGCCTTCGGGTTCATCGGGCGAAGAACGGCAGGCGTTTAAAATGCAGATGCTGTCCGATTTTTTGCCCTATTGCCTCGAAATTAAAAAGCAATGCCCCAATTTGCTTATTGGCGGCGATTTTAACATCTGCCACCGCCCTATTGATATACACGACCCCGTTGGCAATAAAAAAAGTTCGGGGTTTTTACCCGAAGAGCGCCAATGGATGGATGCCTTCTTTGACAACGGGTTTATTGATACTTTCCGGTTTTTTAACCCCCAAACGGCCAACCGCTACAGTTGGTGGAGTTTCCGCTTTAATGCCCGAAGCAAAAACAAAGGCTGGCGTATTGATTATTGGGCTGCCACCCAACAACTGCAACCCTGCCTGCAAAATGCCGATATTTTTGAGCAGGTAACCCATGCCGACCACTGCCCCGTGTTTGTAGAGGTTAATATGGGGTAAAAACTTATTCCAGCATACCTCTGCACTTTGGGCACAGGTATTTTTCTTCGGCATCAACGCTTTTTACCGTTCCTCCTGCATCGCGCATAAGGCATTTGCTGCTGTTGGCACAATGCGGAATGCCAAATGTATGGCCCAATTCGTGCAAAGCTACTTTTACCGTTCTCTCCTGCAAATGCCGGGTGCCGGTGGCGCTTTTTTTCAGCCGCCGGGTTGAAACCACACAACTTTTACCCGGGCAAAAGCCCAGCCCCAAAATGCCCCAATCGGGGTATTGCCCTTTGGTAGTAGAAATATCTTTTCCGGTAATGGCAATTACCTTATCATAGGCGGCATATTGTTTGCTTCGGGCCAAAATGGCAATAATGGTATCGGCGCGGTACCGGTTTCGGGGTGCATACCAGGCGGCGGCAGGCATTTCCACTGTAGCGGTAATGGTAACCCGGGCCTGGTAAAAATTGGTTATTTCAGATTGCAGGAGGTTAAGCATGGCAGCATCCGAAAAACCCATCGGAACCAGCGCAATGTGCGGCACATGGTTGCAATTCTGACTTTGCGCGGCGCTTGTTGCCGCCTTTTTTTCTTGTTGGGGCGCACCGGTAAGCAACAGCAGGTACAAAAGAAGCAAGGCACTGTTCATGGCAATACGGTTTTCGGGTTTAAGTCCAGGCAATTTCCTTCAGGTCAAAATATTCGGGTTGTCCGCTTTGGCAGTCGGTAATTTCTAAGTGTCCGCTATCCAGCACATGACTAATGTAGCCGTAGAGGGGGGTATTGCCGGCGGTGCGCACAAAATGCCGTGGCACGCCAAACTGGTACAGGTTCTGCACATATTGTCGCTTTAGGTCTGCCAATTTGTCGGGCTGAAGCAAAAAATAAGCGGTTTCAACATAAGTGCACAGTTTTTGTACAGTTTCCGGAAGGTTAAATTGCCGTTGTGCAAGCAGTTGAAGCGAGGTGGCATTTGGCAGGTTTTCAAAAGCTGTTTGATTTACATTAAGCCCGATGCCTGCCACCGATGCCGATAATTGGCTGCCTGAAACCGTGTTTTCAATTAAAATACCGGCCACTTTTTGGTGCTGTACATATAAATCGTTGGGCCATTTAATAAGCGGCTCATGCAACAAAGACAGTTCTTGCTGTAAGAAACGGCAAACGCCCAGTGCTATTGCCATGCTAAGGTAAAATTGCTGGGTTGCGGCAAGCATCCGGGGGTATAAAATAAGGCTAAGGGCTATATTTTTACCACTTTCCGACAGCCATGTGCTGCCTCGTTGCCCGCGCCCTGCCGTTTGCCGGCTGCTGAAAACAACCGTACCATGCGGCGGCAATACATTGCCACCCAGCAAACCAAGCGCATAGGCATTAGTAGAGGCAACCTCCTGCAGCTCTATGAAAACTTTTCCTATAAAAACAGTGTTATTAAAGCTATCCAAAACAATTATTTTTAACTTTGTTGGTTAAATCAACTAAATACCACTTTTTGAAGACAACAAAAAACAACGCCAATAAAAGCAAAGTTACGCATAATGCGCAACAAACACTCAGCATTATTATAGACAGCATCCTCGAAAAAAAAGGCATAGATGTGGTAAGTTTAGACCTTACCAACCTGCAAGACGCCATGGCTGCCTATTTTGTAATATGCGAAGGAAGCTCGCCCCCACAGGTGCGCGCCATTGCCGACAATGTATTGGAAAAGGTAAAACAACTAACCGGGCAAATTCCCGCCGCCCGCGAAGGATTTGGTTCGCTGGAGTGGGTTTTGTTAGACTACCTCGATATTGTGGTGCACGTGTTTCACAAAAACAAACGCCATGTTTACCAACTCGAAGAACTTTGGGGAGATGCCGCCATTACCACAACCTACAACCCCGATGGCACCCAATTTATACATAAAGATCATAGAATTTCATTACCAAAAGCCGAATAACCATACCCGCCAATGAGCAATAACAACAAAAAATCCGATTCTGATTTGAAATCCGGCGGCGGAAACCGCTTTAACCATTACTGGATTTACGGGCTAATTCTGCTGGGAATTATTGCCCTTAACCTTATACCGTTTCAAAATTACACCAAGGAAATTTCCGAACAGCAATTCTTCCGCGAGTACCTGCCAAGCGGCGATGTGGAAAGACTTTCGGTAGTAAACAAAGAACTGGTAGAGGTGTACATTAAACCCGACAAAATTAACCAAAGCAAATACGACGAAATTCGGGCAAACAAATTTGGCGCACCCAACAAAGGCCCGCATTTCTACTTTACCATTGGCTCCAGCGATAACTTTATTGAGCAATTGCAGTTAAACCAGGAAGATGCCGCTGCCGATAACGTGGTAGATGTGCGCTACGAAGCCCGTACCGACTGGCGCGGCGGTTTCTTTACCTACCTGCTGCCCTTCATTGTTATTATTGCCATTTGGATAGTGGTAATGCGCAGGGTAAGCGGCGGCGTTGGCGGTGCAGGCGGGCAAATTTTTAACATCGGTAAATCAAAAGCCACCCTCCTGGAGGGCGACGCCAAAGTAGATATTACCTTTGATGACGTGGCCGGCCTCGACGAAGCCAAAGAAGAAGTGCGCGAAATTGTGGATTTTCTCAAAAACCCCCAAAAATATACCGCCCTGGGGGGCAAAATACCCAAAGGGGTGCTGCTTATAGGCCCTCCGGGAACAGGTAAAACCCTGTTGGCAAAAGCCGTGGCAGGCGAAGCACAAGTGCCGTTCTTTACCATTTCCGGCTCCGATTTTGTTGAACTCTTTGTGGGCGTGGGCGCCTCGCGCGTAAGAGACCTCTTTAAATCGGCACGCGAAAAAGCCCCCTGTATCATCTTTATTGACGAAATTGATGCCGTAGGCCGTGCACGGGGGCGCAACATCATTCAAAGCAACGATGAACGCGAAAACACCCTTAATGCCTTGCTGGTAGAAATGGACGGCTTTGCCGGCGATAAAGGCGTTATTATTATGGCAGCCACCAACCGCCCCGATGTGCTAGACTCGGCGCTGATGCGCCCCGGCAGATTCGACCGCCAAATTAGCATTGACCGGCCCGACCTGAAAGGCAGGGAACAAATTTTTAAAGTGCACCTCAAGCCAATTAAAGTATCTGATAATATTGATGCCAAAAAACTGGCAGCACAAACCCCCGGTTTTGCCGGCGCCGATATTGCCAACGTGTGCAACGAAGCAGCCCTGATTGCCGCACGCTACAACAAAAAAGCCGTTGATATGCAAGATTTCCAAAACGCCATCGACCGCGTGATTGGCGGACTGGAAAAGAAAAACAAAATCATTTCGCCCGAAGAAAAAGAAATTATTGCCTACCACGAAGCCGGTCACGCCATTAGCGGCTGGTTTCTGCAACATGCACACCCCCTGCTGAAAGTTACCATTATTCCGCGCGGTGTGGCAGCGCTGGGCTATGCACAGTACGTGCCCAAAGAGCAATACCTCTACACCACCGAGCAACTTATGGACGAAATGAGCATGACCCTGGGCGGAAGGGCAGCCGAAGACCTGGTGTTTGGCCGAATTTCTACCGGCGCACAAAACGACCTGGAACGCATAACCAAAATGGCCTACGCCATGGTGGCCATTTATGGCATGAACAGCAAAATAGGCAATGTGTCGTTCTACGATGCCCAAAACGAATACAGTTTCCAGAAACCCTATTCCGATGAAACAGCCCGGATGATTGACGAAGAAGTGCGTAATATTATTGAAAATGCCTATCAGCGCACTAAAGACCTGCTTACCGAAAAAAGAGAGCAACTGGAACTGCTGGCACAGGAACTGCTGAAAAAGGAAATTTTATATAAAGACGACCTGGAACGCCTCATTGGTAAACGACCCTTTGAAGACCAACTGCACGAAGCCGCATATGAATCTGCCGGTACTTCTAACCCGGTTAAATTAAACGGTCAGGTTCATTTGTAAAGAACCGCGCCAAACGCGTAAACCCGGCAAGCCGTTAATTGCTGTGCGAACTTTCCACAGCAATTAACGGTTTCTTGTTCTTATAAAACACCCCGTACAACAGGGAACTTTTTTGCTATAAGAACCGTTTCTATATCAAACCGTTTTTTGCTCAAAAAACCCGGCCATAACGGGGCACCTTGCCCGCAGTAAACCGCATCTGTATAAACAGAAACGGAATGCAGCCGACAAAACCGGTAAATGGAGTATTTTTTTGCAAAATTGACCGTACTTTAACCCGCAAAACCTAAAAACCACTTTGTATGGACAGCAAAAACCCCGGATTTAAACCATACAAATTTAAAGACCTCAAAGTGTATGGCTCCTCAGAATGGTTGGCCAACGGTATGCGAAAATACCGCAGGGTATTTGAGCGCCTGGAAACCACTTTCATCTATGTAGAACTGTCGTTCTTCAACAAACTCTTTGATGAAGAAGACTGGGAAGCCGATATTGTACTCAAAGCCTATGCCCTTAAAGACAAAAACCGCCGCGAACTTTGTAACCTGAACCTTAAAAAGGAAGTAAGCAAAGAAATGCCCGTTGTACATGTGTATCAGGCTTGGGGCAACAAAAGACCCGGTTTTTTCTGGAAAAAAGGCGAGTATGAATGGGCGGCTTACCTCGACGGCAATTTTCTTGGCGCACAAAAATTCTGGATAGAAGATGTGGGCATGGTTACCGAAGAAGAAAACCCCTACTTTGCCATTCGCTCCATTAAACTCTACGAAGGGCCCAACGACCATGTGCCCCTTAGTCAGCGCAACTACTACAAAGTATTTGATAACAAAAATACCCGCTACATTTTTGCCGAATTTACCTTTGAAAATCTGGCGCCACCCCCGTGGAACTGCGAACTGATGTTTAAGTTCTTTAACGATGCACACCAACTGAAAGGCGAAACCTACGACCTGGTAACCGTTACCGGAACCGAAAACGGCAATCTTATTACCGTAACATCGGGTTGGGGAAGCAACGACCCCGGCACCTGGTATGCCGATAAATATACCCTGGAAGTAACTTTCATGGATCAGCTCATTGCCATACTTCCCTTTGAAGTAGCCGAAGAATTTGAGGAGGGCCTCAACGAAGCTATTTTACCCGGCACCAATACCCCGCTTGCGCCGGCAAGTACCGAAGATGCCCCCCAAAGTCTGGAAGAAGTTATGAAAGAACTGGAAGGACTCATTGGGTTAAGCAACATAAAAACGCGCATTAAAGAATATGCCGAATACTTAAAGTACGTAAAAATACGCATAGAAAAAGGCATAGAAGACGGGCATAACATAAACCTGCATACCATCTTTACCGGCAACCCCGGAACGGGTAAAACCACCGTTGCCAAAATGCTGGGGCAAATTTACAAAAACCTGGGGCTGCTTAGCAAAGGACATGTGCATGTGGTTGACCGCGCCGATTTGGTAGGCGAGTATATTGGGCAAACTGCCCCAAAGGTAAAAGAAGCTATTAAACAGGCGCGCGGCGGCATTTTATTTATTGACGAAGCCTATGGACTTGCCCGTGCTAAAGATGACGCCAAAGATTTTGGCCGCGAAGTACTGGAAATTTTAATAAAAGAAATGAGCGACGGAGAAGGCGACCTGGCCGTAATTGTGGCCGGTTACCCGCGCGAAATGAATACCTTTATTGACACCAACCCGGGTTTGAAATCGAGGTTCAGCCAACGGTTTGAGTTTCCGGACTATCAGCCCCAGGAACTGAGCGATATTGCCGAATATGCCGCCGAAAAACGAAAAGTGCTGCTTTCGGTACAGGCAAAAGCGTATCTTTTTGACCGCATTGTAGAGGCTTACCGCACCCGGGACCGCTATTTTGGCAATGCCCGCTTTGTGTATGGCGTTATTGACCAGGCTAAAATAAACCTGGGGTTGCGCATAATGAAAACCGAAAACCCCCGAAAACTAACCCGCGAAGAGCTTTCTGCCATTCATGTAGAAGACCTGGAAGCCATTTTCAGGAAAAAGGAAAAACGCCTTACCGATATTCCGGTAGATGAAAATATTCTTGCCGAGGCAATGGAAGAACTCAATGCCCTTACCGGCCTTGCCGGCGTTAAGCGCGAAATTAACGAACTGGTAAAATTGGTGCGCTTTAACCGCGAAATGAACAAAAGCGTGCTCAACCGTTTCTCGCTCCATTCGGTTTTTGTGGGTAACCCGGGAACAGGCAAAACCACCGTAGCCCGGATTTTATCGAAAATTTTCAAAGCGCTGGGCATTCTGGAACGCGGACACCTGATTGAGTGCGACCGCGAAAGCCTGGTGGCAGGGTATGTAGGGCAAACAGCCATTAAAACTGCCGAAAAAATTGACCAGGCAATTGGTGGAACGCTGTTTATTGACGAGGCATACAGCCTTACACAACGTGGCGGCGGCATGGACTACGGGCACGAAGCCATTGAAACCCTTATTAAACGCATGGAAGACCAAAAAGGTGAGTTTGCCGTAGTGGTAGCCGGTTACCCCGATAACATGAAACTGTTTATGGAGGCCAACCCCGGACTCAAATCGCGCTTTGACCGAACCCTGCAGTTTGAAGATTTTTCGGTGGCCGATTTAATGGAAATAGCCGTTGCCGCCTTTAAAAAAGAAGGCTACGAAATGAACGAAGAAGCCGCCCTGCTGCTTGAACAGTATTTTGTGCTTTTATATGACATGAAAGACAAGTTCTTTGGCAACGGACGAACGGTGGTAAAAACTACCGAAGAAATTATAAAAAAACAAAACTTGCGCTTGGCCGCCATACCGGTTGATGAACGAACACCCGAAATGCTGCGCACCATCATTGCCGAAGACCTTAGCGGTTTTGATGAACAAAAAGCCATTAAAGGCGGCCGCAAACGCCTTGGTTTTGGCAATATGCCCGGCGGAACTTCGGTTTAAGCCATACAACCTTAACCGAATTGTATTAATAAAAACCGGCGGCAATTTAAATTGCCGCCGGTTTTTTATTAATATACTTGCCTTGCCCTCTTAGTGGTTGCCGCCGCCTTGGGGTGCTGCAGGGGCAGCCTGGTCGGTTGGTTTGGCATTTACCAACCCATGAATTTTGAGAATGTGCGTGTTGGCGCCATCTGCCTCATTGGTGGTAAGGGTAACCGTTTTTTGGAACTGACCAATGCGGTTAGTGTCGTAGCGAACTTCTATTTTGCTTTTTTCGCCCGGTTTAATTTCTTCTTTGGGGTAGGTGGGAACCGTACAACCACAACTTCCTTGCGCACTTTTAATTTGCAAAGGCGCATTGCCGGTATTGGTAAAGGTGAAAACGCGCAAGGGTTCGTCGCCCTGGTTAATGGTCCCGTAATCTAAATCGTCAAAATCAAAAGACATAACAGGCCCACCTGTTTTATTGGCAGCAGGTTCGGTTACGGCAGCAGGTGCCGGGGCAGGTGCGGGAGTTATGGCTACATTTGGTGCAGGGGCAGCCGGGGTAGCGGCGGCAGTTTTTTTGTTTTGTGCGCAAGAAACCAACGCCAAAACAGCAAAAAGGAGGCAGGTAAAAAGAACTGTTTTTTTCATAATACAGATAACGGTTAAAATTTTGGATAAAAAAACAAATACAAAGCTAACTAAAAATTTAGTTGTAGCATCTGTTTAACACTTTTTTAACACTAATAGCGTACTTGGCTGGGTGCCATGGCGCTGGTATTCTGCCTTATTAAAGGAAAATCGCCTCCTACAAGTTGCGAAACGTTTTTATCTAAATTACAATCGGCACTGTTGTAGTTGTTAAGTAAACTGCCCGCTTGTTTATAGAGGTTAAAATCGGTACGGTTTATTATGCCATTGGCATTTACATCGCCGGCTTTTAATGCATAGAGGTTAAGCGAACCCAAACGCGATACCTGCTGCTCACCGCCAAAAATATTGGGCAGTAATGCCATATCGAGTAAAGTGCCATCGGGGT
The DNA here is from genome assembly GCA_002212725.1 of Sphingobacteriales bacterium TSM_CSM. Lineage (GTDB taxonomy): Bacteria > Bacteroidota > Bacteroidia > Chitinophagales > UBA2359 > UBA2359. The sequence continues at coordinate 11,506 of MTCR01000135.1, forward strand.
CAACGGTTCCCGAACTCATTACCGGCATATGATTTCTGTGTCGTACAATAACGTTGTACTCGCCCGTTGCATTAAAGGTTAGTCCAAAATTTAAATCGGTGTCATACACATACCCGCCCATAGACAACAACCCTGCCTGACTTTCAACCAAGGCATTGGTTGCGGGGTCGCGCAGTTCTACAAGCACCCAGTCAACCACTCCGGCAGGCATGGCAGCAATTGATGCAGCGGGCGCATTCCACGGCGCAGCGGCATAGGGTGAGGTAAGCGGTATAAGGGTATTAATATCGGTACGCATGGTGGTATCGCCCGAAGCAGTATTATAAGCGCCCTCCAGGAACATGCCTACTGCCAGCACCGATTTGCAGGTTACGTCAACACTGCCGGTATAATTGGCTACTGTAGCCCATGGAATGCTCATCGTATCAAAACAATTGCCGCCGGCGCCGGTCATGGTAACGGTAGTTGTGCCTCCCGAAGCATCTATATCTGCCTGTGTTACCCGGAGCCAAAAGATTATGAGGTTATCAATAGTGCTTGTTAGCGCCAAAGTATCTCCGCTGCGCCTGTACAAACTGCCCTGTGTAGTGCTGATGTTGTAAGTTACACAGTCATAACCAATTACGGCCAACGGCACATACATGATATGTGCAGGTACCGACGGATTGGCAAAACCGGTTACAAAATTTTCGCAAAAAGCAACAGGTGTTGTGCTGATGATAAAAGTGCTGTCGGTTGTATTGTAATCAACAAAGGTGCCGGAAATATTGCAAGGGCAATCTGCAGAGCAATTGCAGTAATCTTCGCCTACGTTGCAGGCGCCATTTCCGCAGGTAGGCGGGGTGCAGTTGGTGGCATTGGTAAGCGTAATGGTCAGATGGCCATTATCTTGGGCAACAAGGGTTCCGCAAAACCCAACGCGGCTTATATAAATGGTGTAATCGCCCGATTCGGTAGCGGTAAAAGTAAGACTACAGCCGGCAATATTACCATCTATAACCCCGCTTGGCGATTCTGCCGTAAGTTCTGGGCTCCATGTACCCGCGCCTCCACAAATAGAAACGGTATATGTATTACCTTGAATAAGGTTAAACTGGTAAGCTTCGCCGGCCCATACCTGCCAGTCAAAAGACCCTCCGCTTGACTGATAATAGGTAGAACTGTAAGAGGTGCCAACCGGCCCGCAGAGTGGTATGGGTGCGTTGGTAATAACAGAAAGGTCGGCTGGTGAATATATGGCAGGGGTTCCGCCGGAATAATTGGCAAAGAGTGTACAGCCGCCGCCCATTAATTTGGCTGCGCTGTTTACCGGTTCCTGTACCCGTTTTTTTGCATATTGCACTTTACCGTCTGATGCATTTTTGGTGTTGTTTTTTAAGGCCGATGTTACCTGATGGTTGATATACCTTGCAGGTGTAGTTTGCGAGTGTAAGGCCGAAACAGTTACTAACATACAAAACAACCCGATAAAGGCAGGACACAACTGCCGAAGGAGCGTAAATTTGCCGAAATTCATATTGATTTTATTTTAAATTATTTAGAATATAACTTGCTTGGTACAAATTTACCATTATAATATCAATCTGCTTACTTTGGGGCATAAAAAAAATATGCCGGACAGAGAAACGCATCCCTTGTCCGGCATATTGAGTTTTAGTAAAAACAACAAAAAGTGCTTACTGTTCTTATTTTTTTACCAGTTTGGTTACCACTTGTCCTTCGGGGGCGGTAAGAGACAGCATATATACGCCTGCAGGGTAGCTGCTTACATCTAACTGTATCTGGTTAGTGCTGTTTACAGCGTTTGCACGTTGTGTATGCACTAATTGACCGGCGGCATTATACACATTTACGGTTATGGGTTCTTCGTTAACGGCAGTGTAATTAATAGTTACCCAATCGGAGGCGGGTACCGGGCTTACTGCCACAATTTCAAGCCCTGTTTGGTTGCGTTGCAATGCCACAATATTGGGGGCAAAGGTTCTGGTTCCGTTAAAATCGGTATCACTTAAACGGTAGTAGCTCAAACCTGCGGGTGCGTTGGTATCTAAAAACTCGTAAGATTGGGTGGTAACGCTGTTTCCTTTGCTGTCAATGGTGGCTATAACTTCAAAAGTTTGCCCGTTATTTGTGGAACGTTCCAGGGTAAAGTAATCGTTGTTTTGTTCGGTGGCGGTACTCCAGAGCAGTTGGTTGCCTTTGGGCAATGCGCGGCCGGTAAAGCTTAGCAGTTCAATGGGGGTTTTGTAGCAAACAAAGTTTTCGCTGGCAATAGCACCGGTACAGCCAAAGCCGTCGTTAATTACCTCAAACTGATAGGAAGTAGTAGAACCTTCGGGAAACAAGATTTCAACACTTTCGCCCGATGCCAGTGCGCCGTTAAAATCACCCACAACGCTGTAGCTGGCGCCGGCGTCATAAGCAGGGTAGCCGCCGGTAACAAACAATACTATGTGGTAATCGCCGGTAAGCCAGTCGCAGAATTCATCGGTTAAAATAGCCACCGGAGACAGGAACACTACGGGGGTTCCGTTAGAAATATCGGTACAGCCGCTGTTTAAATCGGGTACACCGGGCGTGCTGCCTTCGGGTCCGGCAATGGCTACTACATAGTAGGTGGTGTTGTATTGCAGCCCGGCAGCATCAAAGGCACCGGCGGGGTTGGTGGCAATAAGGGTTCCGGCAACGTTATCGGGGTTGGTACACAAGCCGTAGGTAAGTATGGCGCCGTTGCTCAGAATTTCATCGCCATTGTTGGCAATGGCGGTGCTTAGTCCTGCGCAAATTATGGCAGTTTGGTCAGACATGGTGCCTGCAAAAGAGGGTGAGCCGGTGGTAAAAGTAAAGGACGGAGCTGTAAGCACGCCGTTTACCACAGCGCCTTCAATGGTTTGCCCGTTGTAGCTTAACCCAAATGAGCCTGTTTCGGGCAGGCAGATGTTGATTAAATAGGGGCAGGAGTTTACCTGAACCGTTGCAAAAGTGCTGCCGTCGGGGGCTACTATAGCCACATTGCCCGGGTTTGCAGGGCCAACCTCACAACCGCTGCAGCCTTGTATGCTTACCGGAATAACTACATCAAAGCCGGTAGTTTGTTCTACAAGGGTAAACGAAGCGGCAACAGCACAGCCTGTGCCATCGGTAGTGGTTACGGTATAAAAGCCTTGTGCCAGGCCGCTAATGCTTGATGAGCCGATGGTTTCTTCAACAAATCCGTTGCTCCATTCATAGATGTACGGAGGCGAGCCGGTGGTGGGGGTTGCGGTAATGCTGCCGCCGTTGGGGCTGGCGCAGGTGGGGTTAACGCCGGTCATGGCGGGGGCGGTGCAACAGGCCAACAAGGCTTTGAAGGTGTAGTTGGGGTCTTCGGGGCAAATACTGAAAACATCCCAACTGCCGGTTTCCGAGTCAGAGAAGTTGAGGAAGGTAATACTCAGGTCGCTGCCGTTTTCGCCGGGCGGGCAGTTATTGGTAGAAATGCTGAAACAGAAAGTCCAATCGCACGAACCGTCCCAGGGGTCGCCATAGTTATTGCCGGGGTTTCCGTCTTCCACGCCGGCGGGGCTTCCTGCGCTGCTTTCGTAAAAGAAGCCGGGGCCTTGGGGGCCAATGGTTGCTGCAACATCGGTGGTTCCCTGTACGCTGTCATACCAATCCCAGAAACCGTTGGTACTGCAGCTGTTGGGGGGAGCATAGCCCAAAGTGCTTACATCCCAACCGTCGCCAAACACGGGCACCAATCCATGGAACCAGTCGGAGGCATTTTGGTTATAACCATCTACCGTAAAACAGAAGTTAATGTTTTCGCCGGGCGGATATACGCCAAGAACTGGGGCGGGAGCTACGTTGAGTGTTTGCCCGAAAATGCAGATTTCGTCAATGGTTTCGCCGTAGTTGGTAAGGCAAATACCAAACTCGCCCTGGTCTGATACTGAGCCGCCGCTTATTTGCAGGTAATAGGTAACGCCCGGGGCCACAGGTGCAAAGGTGGTATTGAGTACGCCGCCAAAGCTCACCTCGCATTCGCGCCCTATGAGTTCGGCGCAGGTGCCTTCGTACATTGCCACTACAATGGTATCGGCGTCAAAGGTTATGTCAAGGTCAATAATATTACTTACTGCGGTAAAACTGTACCAAATGTCGGCTGCGGGCGCCGGCATGGTTGTGCCGCCAAGGCAATAACCTTGGTTAATATAGGGCAGTTCGCCGTTTGCGCCGGTATTATCGCCGTTAATGCAGGCAGTTACGCCCGAAACAAGGGGCGGAAACGGCAGGGCATCGTCGCACACGTCGTTGGGTACAATTTGCGCCTTTAGCGGAACGGCTGCAATGGTTAGCCCAATGAGCAGGTTTACAATAAAGTAAAGCGTACTTTTCAAGTTCATATACAGCTTGTTTATGGTTTGGTTAATGTATGCAATGAAATAAGCGGCTAAAATTAGGCAATTGTATTTAAATTGTGCTGCTTTAAGGTTGCAATTATTACCCGATTACAAAAAAATGGGAATTGAGCAGCCAAAATTGGTGCTACAGGCTTACACAGGGCAGGTCACACTGCAGTCAGGACAACTTATTTGTTTGTTGGGTGTGGGCAGGATGTTGGTAAATTATGCCGAAGCACAACCGCCCCGGTTATTGGTAACTGCTAAACAACACAGGGCATTTTGGAGAAACAGGAAACACCCGACGGTTTACCTGTAAATACCCAAAATGCCCGATGTTGTTTTTAACCGGAGAAGGCAAGGGAGAGCATTATTTGCCCATATACATTACCTCTTTTACTGCCTTAATAACCTTACCCGGGTTGGGTAAAAACTCGGCAACCAGATTGGGGGCATAGGCCACCGGAGTATCGGCGCCGGTAATGCGCAATATAGGGGCATCTAAATAATCAAAAGCAAAACGCTGCATACTGTAGGCAATTTCTGCCGATACCGATGCAAACGGCCAAGCTTCTTCTACCACTACCATGCGGTTGGTTTTTTTGAGCGATTGTACCAATGTTTCGTAATCCATTGGGCGTATGGTGCGCAGGTCTATTACCTCGGCGTTAATACCCTCTTTTGCCAGTTCTTCGGCAGCGCCAAGGGCCACTTTCATAGATTTGTTGTATGAAACAATGGTTACATCGGTTCCGCTGCGCTTAATATCAGCTTTGCCTATCGGGATAAGATATTCCTCTTCGGGAATCATGGCTACGTCGCCATACATCACTTCCGACTCCATAAACAAAACGGGGTCATCGTCGCGAATGGCAGATTTGAGCAGCCCCTTGGCATCGTAGGGGTTCGATACCGAAATAACTTTTAACCCCGGTACATTGCCCATCCAGCTTTCCCATGTTTGCGAGTGTTGAGCGCCCAACTGTCCGGCTGTGGCCGTAGGCCCTCTGAAAACAATGGGGCACGAAAATTGCCCGCCCGACATAGACAGCATTTTAGCCGCCGAGTTTACTATTTGGTCAAAAGCTAATACGGCAAAGTTCCAGGTCATAAACTCTACAATAGGGCGCAGTCCGTTCATGGCGGCGCCCACGCCTATACCGGCAAAACCCAGTTCTGCTATGGGAGTGTCAATAATGCGCTTTTCGCCAAACTCTGCCAACATGCCTTGGCTTACTTTATAAGCGCCGTCATATTGGGCAACTTCTTCGCCCATTAAAAAAATGCGTTCATCGCGGCGCATTTCTTCCGACATTGCTTCGCGCAGTGCTTCTCTAAACCGAACTTCTTTCATATAGTGTATCGTATTTTTAAATAGTGGCGCAAAATTAACAAAACGTTTTAAAACAACACCATTTAAACCTATGTAAGGCACATTTGTTCGCAAATACCGGCGGTTTTACCCTTCTTTGCCTGTAATATGCCACAGGTTAATGCATTTTTGTGCCTGCAGCATTGGCATATTGGCGTTGTACCGTTTGTTTGAGTGCCATGCTTTGTATAGAAAAAACCCTGCTCCTGATGCCGGAACAGGGTTTTGCCACAGATAGGCAGTTAACCGCAGAGGGTTGCCTTATTGCGCATGAACATGAAAATGCACTTCTTCTTTATAGATGAAGTCGCCGTCGGCGTGTCCCGATGCTTGTGCTTCGAGGCGGAACTCGCTGTCCTGGGTTACGTTGGGAACCATGTGTTCATGAAACAGGTATTCGCCGTCGGCGTGTACATGCTCTTCAAAGTTGAAAACCACTTCGTCATTATTGGTTTCATTATATACTTTTACCAGTACGTTGTGTATCATATCGTCAGAGGTATAATGAATGTGCATGTGCAGCGAGTCGCCGCTTATGGCAACCATGCCTTCGGTGGGTTCTTCAATTTCTATGTTTACCGTTTCATCGGTATGGTCTTTTTTGCAGGAGGCGGAGAAAACGAGCGCAAAAACTGCCAGTACAAGGAGAAATATTTTAAAGTGTTTCATTTTATTTAATGTGCGTTAATTTGGTTAATGAAAAAGTTTGCAGGGAAAGAAAATTGGAAGACTGCTTTACAGCGGCATATTATTTAGTACAACAATACACGCACAATACCCGAAACGGTATTTTTGCGGTAAATACTTGCCGTACTTCTGCCATTTGCAGCCGTTGAATTTAGAAAAACAGTATTTATTCAGGTTGTACCTTTGTTGGCGATGGTCTTCACTAAATTCCTTTCATTTTACCGCAAAGAGTGCAAAGTTCCGCAAAGTTTTTTGCTCTTTGGCCAATGCTTCAAATGAGCAGGGAACAAGAGAAAATGCCGGGATTTACTGATAGTACCTAAATAGTTGCGAAAAACAAAGCTATTACTGTGTACCGGCTACGCCCACGGCGGGCGGTAAACAGCATTTGCCGACTTATAACGGTAGGTGAAAATAAACGGCAGGTTCATAACCCCCGCAAGAAACATAAGCGGCTCCTGAATGCAAATGGCTTGCGAGCAACAAAACAGGTTGTTTGCATATTGCCACCACTCCTGAACAGGGGTAGCGCCGGGTAATTGCCCTTGTTTGTGTTTTTCGTTTTCGGTTAATACTGTTTTAAGGTGGCATTTGCCCAAACAATGCAAAAACGGTTTATCTTTATTTATACAGTATTTTTGGGTAATATATGCCCTGTTAGCGTAATAGCTGATGTATATGGCAAATTGTGATAAAGATTGAGCCAGCATACCCGCCACAAGCAACAGAACCAGTATTTTTTGCTGCATAAATAAAGGAATGGTGTGCAAAGTTAAGTCAATTACTTAATTATTACAACACTGGCACAATAAAGTACAAGTAATGTTGTCTGTTGTGCGCTGCTGTTAATAGGTAATTACCTGTTCTTCCAGTTCCTGCGGTTCTTCTCTGAACAGGTATTGTTGGTTGCGAAGTCTGGGGGTAAATCCGGCTTCGGTTATTGCCTGTTTTATGCCTTTTGAGGTAAACCTGTGCGGGGCGCCGGCGGCCGAAACCACGTTCTCTTCAATCATAATTGACCCAAAATCATTGGCGCCGGCATGGAGGCAAATTTGTGCCACCTGTTTACCAACGGTTAACCATGAGGCCTGTATGTTTGGAATGTTGTTGAGCATAATTCGGCTAATGGCAATCATGCGCACATACTCCTCGCCGGTAACTTCGTTGCGTATGTTTTTGATGCGGCGCAGGGTAGTGCCTTCATCCTGGTAGGGCCAGGGAATAAATGCAGAAAACCCTTTGGCGTGGGCCGGTTTTTCGCTTTGTACTTCGCGCAGCCAAACTAAGTGTTGCATACGCTCTTCAATGGTTTCTACATGCCCGAACATCATGGTGCAGGAGGTGGTAAGCCCCAGTTTGTGTGCCACGCGCATTACATTGAGCCATTCTTGTCCGCTGCATTTACCCTGTGCAATCAGGCGGCGCACGCGGTCAACCAGAATTTCGGCGCCTGCGCCGGGCAACGAGTCGAGGCCGGCATCTATAAGCGTGCGCAGGGTTTGCTCGTAGGTAGTGCCGCTCACTTCCGAAATATGCACAATTTCGGGCGGGCCAAGGGCGTGCAGTTTAATGTTGGGGTAGTAGCTTTTAATTTCCCTGAACAGGTTGGCGTAGAAATCAAGCCCTAAATCGGGGTGGTGGCCGCCTTGCAGCAGCAATTGGTCGCCGCCATAGCGCAGGGTTTCCTCTATTTTGCGTTTGTAGGTTTCAATATCGGTTATATACGCCTTATCGGAGTGCTTGGCGCCGGGCGGCACAAAAAAGTTGCAAAACTTACAGTTGGCCACGCAAACATTGGTGGTGTTTACATTGCGGTCTATCTGCCAGGTTACAATATCTAAGGTGTCTTTTTTGTGCATTTTGCGCAACTCGTTGCCCACATACATCAGTTGGGCGGTAGGGGCGTGGGTAAATAAGTACACGCCTTCTTCTATGCTAAGGGCATCGAGGGCTAAGGCGCGGTCTAAAAGGTGGGTGGTGTGGTGCATAGTTGGGTTAAACAATTTTTAAAAGATCAGAAATTATATCTTCCCATTCATCCTTATAGGATTTTCTTAGAGCGGATTGAAGATTGTTAATATTTATATTTTTATATGTTTTATGTGCCAATTTCTTATATCCTGAAATGGCTTTAGCCTTTGAAAAAGTAATATTTCTATACCCATACTTATCTTTTAGACTGTCAAATACGCTACCTGCAATTTTTCTTGTCCAAACTTTACTTCCATCATCACATTCTTCAACATATAGTTTGAATTCAACTTCTGATTTATTGATTATTTTAGATATTACACCTAAGTTAAAGAATAGGGTTTTCTTTGACTTGTGTACAGCTAACACAATATCGCTATTCATATGTTGTGTCTTCGCAAGTTTAAACGTACCCCAAGGTATCCAACCAAACTCGATGAGCAGGCCATTCAATATGTCTCTAACTCTTTCTTCGCCCATGTTCATGAATTTTGTTTGTCAAGTAAATTTAAAATATTTATTGGATTAATGCTGTGTTTTCGTCGTTTTTTATATTCATCCGCAAAATTACAACTTATCAAACCCTTATAAAAACCCCCAAACCGGCTTAAAGTTTCATTTTTTATTGAAAATAGTGCTCAAATCCCTCAAAATTACACAAAAAGTATGCTTTAACACATAACTTTACCCCATAAAATTGTTTATTGAGCACACCAACATACCAACTAAAACTTGAAAGTAACCGAACACTTAATCAACCGTACCAAAACACTCGTATCTTTTGAAATTCTGCCGCCGCTAAAGGGTAAAAGCATACACGCTTTGTACCGCATTCTGGAGGAGTTGCTGGAGTTTAAGCCGCCTTTTATAAATGTTACCTACCACCGCGCCGAGTACAAGTACAAACTACTTGAAAATGGGTTGTTTGAAAAAACCTACATCAGAAAACGCCCCGGAACGGTAGGCATTTGTGCGGCCATGATGTACAAATATGGTATTGATGCCGTGCCACACTTAGTGTGCGGCGGCTTTGCCCGTTCCGAAACCGAAGATGCGCTGGTAGATTTAAACTACCTGGGTATAAACAACGTGCTGCTGCTGCGCGGCGATGCGGTAAAACCCGAAACCCATTTTGTGCCCGAACCCAAAGGCAATAAAAATGCCCTGGAATTGGTGCAACAGGTGGTTAACCTCAACAATGGCGTTTACCTGGAGGAAGAACTGAGCAATGGTTATAAAACCGATTTTTGTATTGGCGTTGCCGGCTACCCCGAAAAACATGCCGAAGCACCCAACATGAAAACCGACCTGCAATACCTGAAACAAAAGGTAGATGCCGGCGCGCACTATATTGTTACCCAAATGTTTTTTGATAACAGCAAGTTTATCAATTTTGTAAACGCCTGTCGCAGTATGGGCATAGAAGTACCCGTTATTGCAGGGCTGAAACCCATAACCCGCAAATCGCAGATTTACTCCCTGCCCAGCACTTTCAACATTTCTATTCCCGAAGAACTGACCGATGCCGTTGCCGCCTGCACTACCGACGAAGCCGTTGAACAGGTAGGCATTGAGTGGGCCGTACAGCAGTGCCGCCAACTTATTGAGTTTGGCGTACCCTGCCTCCATTTTTACACCATGAGCAACACCCGCCCCATTCAACAAATAATGAAAAAATTATTTTAACCCAACGCCAGCTCTTGCAGCCTTTTTTAAGGCAACCTGTTTGTTTATGCCGGGGTAAAGTTGTATCTTCGCCAATAAGCAAACCGCATTTTTCAAATGAGCAATATCATAAAAGCTGCCTTCGGGCAATTGTTGACCGCCCTTTTTTGCATTTTCCCTCTTGCCGAACAACAGGCACTGGCACAGTACAACCTCGCCTTTCGCGACCAGATTGACTACCCGCAAAATGTAAACGATGTGTGGGGGTATGTTGCACCATCGGGCACCGAATATGCCTTGGTAGGTACGCAAACCGGCATATCCATCGTCAATGTTTCTAACCCCGATAACATTACGGAAGTACAGTTTATTGCCGGCGTTGATAATACCTGGCGCGATGTTGACGTTTGGCAAAACCGCGCCTATGTGGTTACCGAGTCAGCAGCAGCAGGCGGACTGCTTGTTATTGACCTCAGCAACCTGCCTGCTTCGGCGCCTTCGGTTTATACGCAAATGGGGTTTGGGTTTACCACCGCCCATACCATTTGGATTGACGAAAACGGCATTGGCTACCTCTTTGGCGCCAACTCTTCGGGCATGGGCAGCGGCACTTTTATGGTAAACATTGCCGCCAACCCTGTAAACCCCACCTATTTAGGGAAATATTCGGCCGCTTATGTGCATGATGGGTTTGTGCGCAACGATACCCTGTGGAGCGGCGAAATTTATGCCGGCCGCTTTGGGGTGGTAAACGTAACCAACAAAAGCGCACCCGCACTCATGGCCACCCAAAATACCCCCAACGCTTTTACCCACAATGCCTGGCCTACCAGCAACGGACAATATCTTTTCACCACAGACGAGGTAAACAATTCTTATGTTACCGCCTACAATGTAGCAGATATAGCCAACATTACCGAAATTGACCGCTATCAGCACCAACCCGGCTCAGGTGTAATTCCTCATAATGTGTATGTACACAACAACAATTTTCTGGTGGTGGCTTACTATACCGCCGGCGTTACCATTGTAGATGCCACTTATCCCTACAACTTAATTGAGGTGGCTCATTATGATACCTCGCCCTTTAGCGGCGGCGGTTTTAACGGAGTTTGGGCAACCTACAGCTGGCTGCCATCGGGCAATATTCTGGCAACCGACCGGCAGCAGGGGTTATTTGTGCTTACGCCCACTTACGTGCAGGCCTGCTATCTTGAAGGAACGGTAAGCAACGCTGTGGGCGGGGCTGCCGTTGCTAATGCTACCATTCAGTTATTGGGCGTATCGGCACTGCCCGCAACCACCAATTTTATGGGGCATTATGCCACCGGTGCGCTTGCCGGAACCTATGAAGCAGTGGTTTCGGCGCCGGGATTTTTTACCGATACAATTACCGTTGCCCTAACCGCACCGGGGGTAATTACCATTCTGAACGTTGCTTTATTGCCCGATGGGCCTTGCGCCATACCACCCGGCAACTTAACAGTCACTAACATTACCGATGACTCAGCCACCCTTACCTGGACAACCACGCCCGGCGCAAACAGTTACAACATACAATACCGCAAGGCAGGAACCTCCACCTGGGCAAACACCACAACTTCGGGCACTACGCTTAATTTGTCAGGCTTATCTGATAATACGGCTTATGAAGTACAGGTACAGGCCAACTGCGGCAGCGGGTATTTTTCGGCCTTTTCAACTATTGTTACTTTTACCACCCAACCTACCTGCCCCACGCCGGTAGGGCCGGGCGTTTCCAATGTAACGCCCTACAGCGCCAAATTACAGTGGAACGCCGTTTTTAATGTTGTAGGTTATACTGTACAATACAGGCAGGCAGGCAGCTCCTTGTGGTTGCAAACCACTACTGCCAACAACTTTTTTACCCTTAACAACCTGCTGCCCTGTACGGGGTATGAGTTCAGGGTGTTTTCAAACTGTAGCAGCGGGCTTTCCGGCGCATGGTCGGTTACTTTTAGTTTTAACACTGCCACGCCGGTAATTGCACTTGCCAATGCCACCTTGGCCACCTGCCAGGCGCCCTTAAATTTAACCACCCTGCTAACCGGCACCGGCGGCGGCACCTGGACCGGCGGCAGCCATATATCGGGCAATTTGTTTAACCCCGTGGGACTTGCTGCGGGGCAATATCCGGCAATTTATACCATTTCGGGAACCAATTGTACGGTTTCCGATACAGCTACTATTACCCTTACCCCTGCACCCGATGCCACTTTTGCCGATACCACCATACTTATTTGCAACGGCGCACTGGATTTAACCACCCTGCTAACCGGCACCGGCGGCGGCACCTGGACCGGCGGCAGTTATATAGCGGGCAACCTTTTTGTGCCCAATGAACTTAGTCCCGGCCAATATGCCGTAACTTACACCGTAGGCAGCGGCAGTTGCCAAACCTCGTCTGTGCGCCAACTGCAGGTGGCCTATTGCCCCCTTGGCGCTAAGGTAACGGCATTGCTGGAAGGCGCTTTTTTGCCGCCAGACAGTATGCGCACCCAACTTAGACAGTTAAACTTATTGCCCCTCCAACAACCCTATAACCAACCCCCCTGGAACTACAACGGCGCCGAAACAGCCACCCAGTTTGCTCCCGATGTGGTAGATTGGGTATTGCTTGAACTGCGAAATGCGGACAATAACACCCAGATTGTAGCACAAAAAGCTGCCTTGCTATTAAAAAACGGCATTGTTGCCGATGTTAACGGCAGTGCCGGAAGTGTGTTGTTTGATAACCTGCCACCCAATACAACCTACTACATTGCCCTGCGGCATAGAAACCACCTGCCTGTAATGTCGGCCGTGCCCGTAACATTGCCCAATAACGTGCCTTACAATTTTAGCACAACAGCCCAGCAGGCTTTGGGTGCAAACCAGCAAAAAGCAGTAGCGCCCGGTGTTTTTGCCCTTAAAGCAGCCGATTTTAATGCAAACGGCATCATCAGTTCGGCAGATTTTAACCTGTATTTTCTGCAAGCATCGGCAACCGGGCAGTACAACCCGGCCGATGCAGAACTCAACGGCTCGGTAACCATATCGGATTTTAATCTCCTTGCCGGCAATATGAGTGCTATTGGCATCGTACAGTTGCGGTATTAAGCCGGCATTCCGGGTTGCAATTAAATAAAAGTGTTTATTTTGTGCCCATGTTGGCAGGTTAGCTATTTTTTGGCATTTTTATTGACCGGAAAATGATGACCAAAGCGCCCTATTACAGTCAATAACAAGAATAACCTTGCAATCAACTCGAATAACCGAAACGGGAAAAAAGAAAAAAACCATGCCCGCCAAAGAATGGCAGCATTTGCCCGATAAAGACCTTATACAACTTATTGTTACTACCGGCAATACCGCCTTGTTTGGCGAATTGTATGACCGGTATGCCAATAAAGTGTTCAGGAAATGCATATCTATGGTAAAACATACCGAAGATGCGCAAGACCTGGCACACGATATTTTGGTGAAAGCATTTTTAAATCTGGCAAATTTTGCAGGCAACTCCAGTTTTTCTACCTGGATTTATGCCATAACCTATAACCGGTGCATTGATTTTATAAGAAACAAACACAAACTGCTGATAACCGAAACCGAAAATGAGCGCCTACCCGATGCATCAGACGAAGGAGATGCCGGAAACATATCGGAGAAAGAAATTTTTGAAATAGAAATAGATTTGCTCAAACGCCTGTTGCATGAGCTAAATGAAGACGACAGGGCAATATTGCTCATGAAATACCAGGACGATATGTCTGTGGAAGAAATTCAGCAGGTGCTGAAACTGAACAGCAGCGCGGTTAAAATGCGTCTGAAACGCGCCCGCGACCGCCTGCGTGCCATGCACAATAAACATCGGTTGCCCGAATAAAAAATACAAAATAGCCCTTGCTTATACCATACCATAGCTTTTTAAACAAAATCTCATGAACGAAAATCCTTTCAAAAAAATAGTGCCCGAAGACAGTTTGCCCGAATTGCACAAAAAAAAGGTGCTGGATACCCTTGATACGGCAAAGTTTTTGATGGAAATAGCCGATCTGTTTACCCTTAAACAAGCCCAAACCGACGGCGTTTTGGTGCAAACCATGCTGGAAAACTGGGGAACGAAGAAAGACTGAAAAAAAAAGCAGTTGTAAACCCGCATGTTGTTGTACTTACCTTTTACTTAATTTTTTAACTACGCCATACGTTATATGCAAGACTTTATTAACATAAAAAGCGTAATGCTTTCTTCTTTACAGGCTTTCGGGCAATCATTTATGCAGGCCATGCCCGGCATTTTGGGAGCGTTGTTCCTGCTCATATCGGGCTGGTTTATTGCGCGGATGGCATCTTATTTGTTCAGAAAACTGCTGCATCTTGTTAAGTTTGATGCCATTGCCAACCGTATTAATGCCAACGAAATGTTGAGCAAGGCCAATATTTCGCTTACCCCTGCGCATATTGTAAGCAAGTTTGTTTACTGGATTATTTTACTGCTGTTTTTTGTAACCGCCACCGATACGCTGGGCTGGACGGTAGTATCAGAGCAAATCAGCAAGCTCATCGGGTTTTTACCTACCTTGTTAAGCGGCATAGTGCTGTTTATTCTGGGCATTTACATTGCCACGTTTTTCAGAGATGTGCTGGCGGCAGCCACTTCATCTTTGGGCGTGGGTGGCGGTAAAATTATAAGCGGTTTTGTGTTTTACTTCTTAGTGGTAATTGTAACCATTACTGCCTTAGACCAAATAGGTATAGACACCACTATTATTACTTCCAACGTGGTACTTATTCTGGGTGCGGTGCTATTGTCGGCAAGCATATCTTACGGGTTTGCATCTAAACAAATTTTAGCCAATTTGCTGGCTTCTTTTTTCAGCCGTAAAACATTTAAAGTTGGGCAGCACATTAAAATAGAAGATGTAGAAGGCGAAATAATACAAATAGACAGCATTACCCTTACCGTACAAACGCCAACCGATAAAGTGGTTATGCCTGCACAGGAACTCATTACCCGCCGTGTTCGCATTATAAGAGATGCCGAATAAAGCACATCTGGCGGCTGCCGGAGCAATAACGCAACGCTTAATTGCCCTGTGTGCGGGCAAGGAAAGCACTATTTTAGGCGGCTTAAAACTTTTTTGGGTTAAAACACATAAAATATCGGATGCCTTTGAGTAACTTTGCACCGCCATTTTTCAAACACACTAAAATTAAAATTACTTTATCATGAAGAATTTATTTGGCCTTTTATCTGTTGCTGTAGCTTTTTTCCTGACAATGTCTTGCAATAAAGCTGCCGACCCCCAATTACTTACCGACATCAGCTCGTTTGAAACCGACTGGTCAACATTGGTAAACGACATTACCAACCTGAGCAACACCGCAAAAAGTGAACTGGCTAACATAGATGCCAAAATTGGTGAGGCAAAAACCGGTACCGAAACCTTGAAAGGTGCTTCCAAAACCAAAGTTGACTCGCTGCTTGCCACTTTAGACGGTGCAAAAGCCAAAGGTGCCGCCGTTGAAACCGGCGCTTCCGGCCTGTTGACCAAAATCAACGAAATTACCACCGCTTTCCAAGGCTGGAAAGAAAAAGTTCAGAAAGTTGAAATTAAAGCCGATGCCGCTAAAACCGACCTGGCTAACTACAAACAACAACTCGAAGGTTTGAAAGGCGAAGCTGCCAACCTTAAATCAAGCTGGGACCAAATTGGTGCTGTAATTGGCGCAGCCATGTCGCAAATTGCTGCTCTTAAAGCTCCCGCCCCCGCAACTCCTGCTCCTGGTAAAACCACCACTCCTGCCAAACCTGCCAGCAAACCTACCAGCAACACCAAACCGACTACCACCACCACTACTACTACTACTACCACTACCACCAATACTGCGCCTACTCAAAAAGAAATTGAGAAAAAAATGCAGAACGTGCGTGGTAATGCAACCAAAACCGAAACCAAAAAATAGGCAGTTGCTTATTACTTGTTTTCTTTAAAAAAAAGACTTGTTGGCCTAAAAACCGGCAAGTCTTTTTTATTTTTATGCCCCGCTGCACTATACTATGCATATAATACAGGCCGCCAATGCAACAACCGGTTACAAACCATATATCTGCCACAGAACTGCAAAACCTTTACACCCAACTGCTCGAAATAAAAAACAAGGCAGACAAGGAAGGGGTAGTAGCCCACGGCAGATTTACCTTGCTGCAACAGCAAACAGAAAACCTGCAAAAGCCGGTTGCGGTGCATCTGCTTTTATACCTGCATAACCAGTTGCACCTGTTTTTACAATACATGCTTCAGTTTGACCGGTATAAAAAAGCAGTTACAACTTTTTTTACAAACCACATACCGGACAATAGTTTTTTCTACGAACAAAACCTGCGCTACCTGTTTATACAAAACCTGGCCCGAAGACTGTTTGCCGATTTTAGCGCCGGTAATTATCTTGAAACCGGTATTGAGCCAAGCGTAAACCTGTTGATAAACCTTATTTCGGGATATGAGCAAGGCAAAGGCCGCTTCCTTCAACAACCGGTTACCTTGGCAGATATTGAAAAACTTCCGGTTTTTAATGCACTCAAACAACAAAACAGCAACCTGCCGCTTGGGGAATACATGAAGCGCTTTTTCCCCAACGAAACAGCTTTTACCTTTTCTGCAAAACGCCTTGGCAGCATTGCCGGAGGCTTTTTTATGCTCAGCGTCCGGGAACTGAAAGATACCCTGCAAGGCAAGCCAAACCTCTTTTCCCCCTTGCTTGCCCAACTGAAAGAAGCCCTTATAACACATAACCATGCACAGGTCAGCCAGGTGCTGAATAAAATGACCCAACTGATACCGCCTGTTAGAATTACCAATCCCGGCAGATCCACCACCAACTTTAAAGTTATTGATATACAAGGCACAGCCCCTCCAAACAGCGGAGTAACGCTCCTGCTCAACAACAATATTCAATTTGCCACACAAGCCAACGAGCAGGGGCATTTTGCATTTGATAAAACCGAACTGCAGCCGGGACAAAATACCTTGCAATGCTACAGCCCGCAATACCATTTTTTATACCCGTTAATACCGGTTTTTTATATTACCTTTTTGGCTGCTTTTCCGTTTGCCGGCAGAATAGACCCCGTTACCCAGCAACCCCTTACCGAAACAGCAATAGAATTTATATGGCGGTGCGCAAATTGTAAAAATTATATGTTTAACTATTCTGTAGAAGACAACAGCGGTGTTTGCGTAATACTTAAATGCAACGGCAAAACCTTTTATAACCACCACCAAAAAGAATTTTGGACACAATAGCCCCCGCTGCCCCGATAAAAGGTTAAATTTGAGCCCCGCCCGTACAACCTTTTGCAAAAAAAAGTAACTTTGGTAAAATTACTGTGTTATATGACATACAAACACTCTTTTGCCATTGCTATCCGGCGTTTTATAAGTTACCGGCTGTTTTTTGTGGTTGCGGTAGTTGCACTAAACACTAAACATGCGGCAGTATTTGCCCAAAGCGTTGAATATGGGGTAAGGGCCGGAGCTAATGTGGGCAGCGTAATAGGCCCGGTTGAAAAAAACGCATCGGGTAAACTTGTAATTGGACCCAACTTGGGCATGTATGCCGTTTTTCCGGTAAAAAACAAATGGGCGGTGGCGGCAGAACTCAACTATTCGCGCAAAGGTGCCGATTTTTGGCAGGAGCAAAAAACCGGTCAATCGCATTTTGATATACCCGAAATGGGCTGGAAAGATTTTCCGGCGCCCTATACATCTTTTAACCTTAAAGGATTTATGCACCTCAACTACCTTGAAATTCCGGTTATGGTGCAATACCGCGCGGGCCGCAAAGTGGCTTTTGGCTTGGGCCCGCAAATTGCCTGGCTCATTAAAGGCAAAAGCGAAATAACCCAGGATATTTATGTGGGGGTAAACAGCCAATACCCCCTTACCGTTTTTGAAGATACCACAGTACAGTTGCATAACCATTTGCGGCGGTGGGATGTTGGCGCAACAGCAGGCATACAGTTTCAAAACAATAAAAGAAT
This sequence comes from Sphingobacteriales bacterium TSM_CSM, assembly GCA_002212725.1. GTDB lineage: Bacteria > Bacteroidota > Bacteroidia > Chitinophagales > UBA2359 > UBA2359. The sequence goes on from MTCR01000135.1 coordinate 29,627, forward strand.
AAACGGCAGCGTGCGTTTAAGCAGCAGTATTTTATCTGTTTACCACAAAAGCATAAACGAACTGAAAGCCAATTTTCTCAATATCTTTATTGCCGCAGGTATTGGGTGCCGCATTGGTAAATTGTAGCCCCCCGTTTTTTTTGCCCAATTTTACTTGTTATCTTTGTGCGGGTTTAACCCCACACAGAGGGAGAACAACAAAAAACCTGCGCCATTGGAACCCATAAAACCCGAAAAAATAATTTTACAAGTGGTAGTGGTATTAACCGCTTTGCTCCTGCTGGTCAGGCTTTTTTCCATGCAGGTGTTGGATACCTCTTACCAAACCATGGCTAAAGACAATATCATACGCGAAGTAACCGTATATCCGTCGAGGGGGCTTGTTTTTGACCGGGGCAACAACCTCATTGTAAATAACCTGGCCGTGTATGACCTTATGGTTATACCCAGGCAGGTACAAAACCTGGATACCACCAAGTTTTGCCGCCTGCTAAACATTAACCGCGATGAGTTTTATAAAAATGCAGCACGCATGGAAGTGGCTGCCGGCTACTCGCCCTACAGGCCACAGGTTTTTATGAAACAAATTTCGGCCGATGTGTATGACCGTATGCAGGAGTATTTATACCAGTTTCCGGGCTTTTTTACCCAAATACGCACCATACGGCAGTACAATTGCCACAACGCCGCGCACGTTTTGGGCTACATTGGCGAGGTAAACCAAATGCAAATTGATACCTCCAACTACTACCGCATGGGCGACTACGTGGGCGTAAGCGGTATTGAGCGCAGCTACGAAGAACAATTGCGCGGTGAGCGGGGAACCAAACTCATGATTGTTGATGTGCATAACCGCGAAATAGGCAGCTACAAAAACGGTGAAGAAGATATAGAGGCCATTGCCGGACAAGATTTGCACCTTACCATAGACATGGAATTACAAGCCTATGCCGAAGAATTAATGCAACACAAACGGGGCAGTATAGTTGCCATTGAACCCTCAACAGGCGAAATTTTGGCTCTGGTTTCGGCACCTTCTTACGACCCCAACCTGCTTACAGGGCCCCTGCGCGGCGAGGGTATGCGAATGCTTAATGCCGACTCGCTTAAGCCCATGTTTAACCGCGCGCTTATGGCATTTTACCCGCCCGGCTCTACCTTTAAACCCCTTATGGGCTTGGTTGCTATGCAGGAAACCGGCATCGGGTCGCATTATTATTTTGCCTGCAATGGCGCTTACCGCCTCGGGCGCCGTACCGTAGGCTGTCATTACCATGCATCGTGTTATGGCATTGAAACCGCTATTCAGCACTCTTGCAACTCCTATTTTTGCCACCTTTTTAAACTCTTTGTTGAAAACGACAAATTTGGCAATGTTTCCGAAGGCCTTATAAAATGGAAAACCTATCTCAACGAATTTGGGCTGGGAAATTCCTTTTATCTCGATTTACCCGCTTTGTCGGGTTACGTGCCCTCGCCCGAAAGGTATGACCGGATGTATGGCAAAAAACGCTGGAAAGCCGTAAGTCTTATCTCTTTGGGCATTGGGCAGGGAGAACTGGGCGTTACCCCGGTGCAACTGGCCAATATGACCGCCATTATTGCCAATAAAGGCACTTTTTACTACCCGCATGTTGTACGCCCCAATACCAAAGACCCCAAACACAAATATAACCAGCTGCATAAGGTAAGTATTGACGCCAAACATTTTTCTGCCATTATTAACGGTATGGAAAAAGTGGTGCTGTACGGAACAGGTAAAACGGCTTACCGCGCCGGACTCGATATTTGCGGTAAAACCGGCACCGCACAAAACCCTCATGGCGAAGACCACTCGCTATTTATTGCCTTTGCACCTAAAAATAACCCCAAAATTGCCGTGGCAGTTATGGTTGAAAATGGCGGAAAAGGAAAAAAGTACGCCGCCCCTATTGCCAGTTTGGTAATTGAAAAATACTTAAACGACAGTATTGCACCTTACCGCAAAGCTTTGGAAGCCCGAATGATGAAAGCCAATCTTATAAGCCCGCGCCCCAGAATTTATAACGAACCCGCCGAAGAAGAGGAAGACCTGATAACCACTATTTATCTGCCATATACCACCACCACTACGCCACTGAGTATTCCCGAACAAATAGACAGCAAAACCACGCAACAGGTTTCAACCACCGAGCCCGCTGCTACAGGTAACGAAGCGCCTGTGCAAATTAAAACCGATTTGAAAATACCGATTCCAAGCACAATAAAAGCGCAACCTTTACAGCCGCCACCCGATGGCCATTAACCCTGTACTGCCTTTCGGACTTTTACCCCCGGCATTTTGAAGCAGCCCAAACGCATCATTTAACTAACATAAGCCTACATAGCTGGAATTTATTATATTACATGTCGTCTCATAATACTACCATTGATTGGGTACTGGTGTTTACCTACCTGTTGCTTGTAACAATAGGGTGGCTTGCTATATATACCGCCGATTTTAACGAACTGCACCCCGAAATTTACTATTTGGGCAGCAGTTATGGCAGACAATTGCTGTGGATAGGTATTGCCCTGCTGTTGGGGTTTTGCATACAAATTCTCGACACCCGTTTTTACACGGCCTTCTCTTATATTATTTACGCCGCGGCTTTGGTGTTTCTTGTGGTAGTGTTAATAGTGGGTTCTACCATTTCGGGGTCAAAATCATGGATAAAACTGGGGTTTTTTAATGCACAACCCGCCGAGGTTGCCAAGTTTGCCACCAGTCTTGCATTGGCCAGGTATATAAGCAGCCTCGGAAACATATTTTACAGCCTTCGCGAAAGGTTGATAGCCATTGGCATTTTGTTGATACCCATCATTTTAATACGGCTGGAAGAAGAAACCGGTTCAGCCCTTGTATTTGGTTCTTTGGCTTTTGTGCTTTACCGCGAAGGTATATTACCCGGCGGGGTACTTTTAATGGGTGTTTTAGCCATTATTTTATTTATAACCAGCCTATTGCTTCCTTTTTATTACATTATGGCAAGCGTGGCCATTCTTTTACTTCTTATTTTGCTTATGCGCGGTAAATCGGGCATTTGGGAAAAACTGCTTACCTACCTGCCGGTTGTGGTGGCGGTAATAACCGCATCGCTCTACCTTAATGATGTAGCGCTGCTAATTATTTTACCCATTCTTTTTTTAATTGCCCTGCTGTTTGCTTTATATACCCAAAAAGCAACCTACACCCTTTTGGCGCTTTTTTTAGCCAGTTTTATATATGTAAAAGGGGTTGATTTTATTTATAATAATGTGCTGGAGCGCCACCAGCAAAACCGCATCGGGGTGGTTTTAGGCACCATTGAAGACAACAAAGGCGCCGGCTATAATGTTAACCAATCGAAAATTGCCATAGGGTCGGGCGGTTTAACGGGCAAAGGCTATTTGCAAGGTACCCAAAACAAGGGCAACTTTGTACCCGAATTAAGTACCGATTTTATTTTTTGCACCATTGGCGAGGAGTTTGGCTTTGCCGGCAGTGCAGCGTTAATTGGGTTGTTTGTATTTTTCCTGCTTAGAATAATTTTGCTGGCAGAACGGCAAAAATCAAGGTTTACCCGCATATATGCCTACTGTGTGGCCTGCATCATTTTTTTCCATTTCACCATCAATATTGGTATGACCATTGGGCTGATGCCGGTAATTGGCATTCCGCTGCCGTTTATAAGTTACGGCGGGTCGGGGCTGCTGGGTTTTTCCATCTTGTTTTTTATCCTCATTAAACTTGACTCGGAGCGGTATATGTATCTGCGGTAACAGGTTGTTTTACTGGCAGCATTACCTCCTGATGACGGACAGGTTTTATTGTTGTGGCGCTATATTTCCCGAAGAAACGGTTTTGTAGGTAACACCGTATTCAAGGTACATTTTAAGCAGCGTAAGCGCTTCGCCCCAGCCGCAGGCACAATCTGTCAGGGTTTGAATGTGCGTATGCCCCGTTTCGGTTACGCGCAGTATGGTGCCGGTATTTTCGTGAGCAGCTAAAGTAAAAACCACGGTTGTTTCTGTTCCGCAGGGGTGCCATGTAAAAGCAAACAGGTTAGGTGGTTGTATTTCCTGCACCATGCCGCTGTCTTGCAGCGTTTCGCCGGCCACCCCCCAATTTTCCCAACGGAAAACAATACTGCCTCCTTTGTGGCTTTGCAGGGTGGTGTTTTGGGTAAACCAGGCGTTCCACCCTTGTGCAGTGGTAAGCGTTTCAAATACCCGCTGCACCGGTGCATGAATGTAAACCGAATGGGTGATGGACGGTAAAACGGTTAACATGGAAATGCGTTTGTATGAACCGGAAAAAGGAATGAAAACAAACGGCTGCCGCCGCTTTGGTAAACCTGCGTGCATAAAATTGCCACAACCCAAACAGCAAAAGCGCAACACCCCCTGTTATTACAGAGGGTATTGCGCTTATAAAAATAAACTCCCCAAGGAAGTTAATCTTCCAATTGGGCTTGTATTTGGGTGCGGTATTTTGCCTTAAGGATAGTAGCGCGGCGTTTTATAGAGGGTTTGGTAAAATACTTGCGGTTGCGCAATTGGCGCAACACCCCCGATTTTTCGTACTTTTTTTTATACTTTTTAAGCGCTTTGTCTATCGAATCAGATTCGCGGGCATCAATTACGAGCATGGGTTAACTTTGCTTTTTAAAGTTGTAAGAAATTTAGGGCACAAAGGTACAAAAAAGTTGCTTAATTTTTACACATTGCCGCGCAATATTTCTCTTGAAATAACCAGTTTTTGTATTTCAGAGGTACCTTCGCCAATGGTACAAAGTTTTGAATCGCGGTAAAATTTTTCTACCGGAAAATCTTTGGTGTAGCCGTAGCCGCCAAAAATTTGCACGGCATCGGTAGCAACTTCAACGCTTATTTCCGATGCGTAGTATTTTGCCATGGCTGCCTGTTTGGTAACTTTTTGTTTTCGGTTTTTTAAATCGGCAGCTTGCATGGTAAGCAATTCGGCAGCTTCAATTTTAGTGGCCATATCAGCCAGTTTAAAGGAAATTGCCTGAAAAGAAGCAATGGGTTTTCCAAATTGGTGCCGTTGTTGTGCATAGGTAACCGATGCCGCGTATGCACCCTTGGCAATGCCCAGCCCCAGGGCGGCAATAGAAATGCGCCCGCCATCTAATACCTTCATGGCCTGAATAAAGCCTTCGCCCTCCTGCCCAAGCATAGCGCTTTGGTGTATGCGGTAGTTATCAAAAATAACTTCGGTGGTCTCTGATGCGCGCATACCCAGTTTGTTTTCTTTTTTTCCGGCATAAACACCCGGTTGCGATTTGTCAATAATAAAGGCGGTCATACCGCGGCTGTCGCCGGGTTGTCCTGTTCGCACAATTACCACCATTACCTCTGCCGATTTGCCGTGGGTAATCCAGCATTTGGCGCCGTTAATTACCCAATAGTCGCCGTCTTTTACCGCTACGGTTTTCATGTTGCCGGCATCAGAACCGGTATTGGGTTCGGTAAGACCCCATGCGCCAATATACTGGCCGCTGGCCAGTTTGGGAAGCCATTGCCGCTTTTGCTCTTCATTGCCAAACTGAAGAATATGACCGGTGCAAAGCGAGTTGTGCGCCGCCACCGATAACCCAATTGAACCGCATACCTGCGCAATTTCCGATATAACCATTACATACTCAACATAGCCCAGGCCGGCTCCGCCATACGCTTCGGGTACCAAAACACCCATAAACCCAAGTTGCCCCATTTGGCTAAACAGGTGCCGCGGAAACTCCTGGGTTTCGTCCCATTCCATTACATGGGGGCGTATGTTTTTTTCGGCAAACTCGCGAACGGTGGCGGCAATGAGCATCTGGTTTTCGGTATAACCAAAATTAGGAAACATTGTATCGGTTATCGTACTCATAAAGAACGGGGGAGTTGGTTTGTGGTTAATTTTTTGCGTGCACAAATGTACAAACAAAAGTACAGTATTTTGGTTTGCCGGTTAATTAACTTGGGTTATTTGAAAGAACCGGCAGCCATGCCCGGTATTTTAACCGGTATAAGCAGGTAAAATAACCGAAACAGCCTTTGTATTTGCAAAAACTGGCAGCAATACGGAAAAAAGTATAAATTTGTTGTCACAGATTGAGTAATGAACGGAAAAATTTTCGTTTATAGCAAAGATAAGAACCGCATTTTATTATGACATTACCCGAAGCAAAAAACAAATTTATACAGGCCTGGGGCGCCCTGGGCTCAAAGTGGGGCATTAACCGCACCATGGCGCAGGTGCATGCGCTGCTGCTTATATCGGCGCATGCATTGTCGGCCGATGATATTATGGAAGAGCTAAACATATCGAGGGGAAATGCCAATATGAACCTGCGGGCATTAATTGACTGGGGGCTTATTCAGAAGCAACATAAATCGGGCGATAGAAAAGAATATTTTTTTGCCGAAAAGGATATATGGAAAGCTGCCCGGCAAATTATTATTGAAAGAAAAAAGCGCGAATTGCAACCCATTAAAGCCATATTGAACGATTTGAGCGAGGTAGAGGGCGAAGGCGAGGAGGTGGACGTTTTTAAAATGGCTATGGAAGAAATTGCCGATTTTGCCGAAACTGCCGATAAAGCCTTGGACCAGGTTACCAAAACCAACAAAGAATGGGTGCTGAACTCACTTATTAAAATGCTTGGAAAATAACAACACTATGGTAAATACCGGCAAACCCCGGCGGCTTATTTTGTTTGATGGCGTGTGTAATTTGTGCAGTGCCAGTGTGCAGTTTGTTATTGCCCGCGACCCGAAGCAGTTGTTTACCTTTGCTTCCCTGCAATCTGAAACGGGGCAGGAAGTCTTAAAAAAAGCAGGGCTTCCGGTTGCCGGTTTTAATTCTTTTGTTTTGGAAGAAGAGGGGCAACTATACCTGCGCTCAACGGCTGCCCTGCGGGTTGCCCGTCATTTATCCGGCGGATGGAAACTGTTATATGTTTTTATATTGGTTCCGGAGGCAGTGCGCAATTGGGTGTATGATTTTATTGCCGTCAGGCGCTACAGGTGGTTTGGCAGGCAGCAATCGTGCTGGGTGCCTACTCCAGAACTAAAACAGCGCTTTTTGTCTTGAGCCGCCGCCCTGTGTACTGTGTTGTATAAAAAAAGCAGCCCCTTTAATGGGTGCTGCTTTTTTTGCTTTGGTTCGTGCAGTATGACTGGAAAAACTACTCTTTTTCGAGATATTCTATTTGCTGAGCCGTAATTTCCGATAGGTCTTTTTCAATATTGCTGTCAACCAAAATGCGGCCGCAGTGTTCGCAAAGAATTACTTTTTTGCGTTGCCCAATTTCAAGTTGGCGCTGCGGGGGTATGGTGCCAAAACAACCGCCACATGATGCCCGTTCAATGGTAACAACGGCCAGTCCGTTTCGGTATGATTTGCGAATGCGGTGGTAGGCACTGAGTAGCCTTTGTTCTATGGTATGGGCGGCTTTTTCAGATTCATGAATAAGTTCTTCTTCCTCCTTTCGGGTTTCTTCAATGGTTTTTTGCAACTCGTCGCGCTTTACATCCAGGTCTTTTTTGCGGGCTTCGGTTTTTTCAATGGTGTCGGCTAATGCTTTTTCCTTTCCTTCAAGCGTTTTTTTAGCATTGGTGATGAATTTTTTAGCCAGGTCAATATCTAATTTCTGGGTAATAATTTCCTGGTTAAAAGCTTCAAACTCGCGGTTGTTTTTAACGTTCATTTGCTGGGATTCGTAGCGGGCAATGAGGTTGTTGGCTTCTTCAATTTTGTTGTTGGCATTGGCAATTGAAGTGCGAAGTTCATCAATTTCGGCCTGCATATTGCGTACGCGCACGTTCATGCCCTCAATTTCATCTTCCATGTCCTGCACTTCAATGGGCAACTCGCCTCGCAACGACCGTATTTCATCAATTTTGGAGTCAATTTGCTGTAAATGGTACAATGACCGCAATTTTCCTTCAATGCTTGCGAGTTCTTTTGGTGTATTGCTCATAGAAAATATGTTTATTGTTTTTAATTGAATTGTTTGATGTTGGCAGAAAAATGATTTACCCTTGCCACTTTTTGTTTCTGTTTGCAAACGCGCATGCAACTAATAACTGCATTACATTACAAATAGTTTACGGGGTTAGTATTTACCGAGGTTAAAACGGCTGCAAAGTTACTTATTTTTTCGCTAAGTAGTTCTTTAAGCAGTTCAATTGTAAATTGTTCGCTTTCGTAATGTCCTATATCGGCAAGAATAAGGTGTTTATCTGCATCAAAAAACTGGTGGTATTTTACATCGGCGGTTACAAAAACATCGGCCCGTTGGGCAATGGCGTGTGGCAGCAGGCTAAAACCGGCTCCGCCGCAAACTGCAACATGCTGCACTTTTTTTCTGAACAGGCGGGTGTGCCGTATGCAGGGTGTTTGCATGGTTGTTTTCAGGCCGGTAAGAAACTCCGACGGGTCTTGCGGTTCTGGCAGGCAGCCAATCATGCCCAACCCCACATTGGAATACTTATTTTCTATGGGGGAAATTTCATAATAAAGGCGCAAACTTCGGCTAAAGGTGTTTAGTGTCTGCATAATTTTTCCCTCTGCCGCTGCTTCAAAAATGGTTTCAATTTTCAGTTCGCCATATTGTGTTTCGGCGGGTGTTGTATTACTGTTGGTAAAGGTGCTGATGCCAAGCAGGTTAAAGGAGGTTTCCCGGTGGTCGGCTGTTTGTCCGGCGCCTGCTTCCCACAGGGCGGTGCGCACTGCATCTGCCTGCGGTATGGGGCAAAGTACCGAAAGTTTTTTAAGCACCCCGCTCTGCGGAGCCAAAACGCGGCAGTGCTGAAGCCCCAGCCGGTCGCATATTTTCCGGCTTACTCCATTATGTACACTGTCTAAATTGGTGTGGGCGGCATATATGGTTATATCGTTTTTAATAGCCTTCATTATCACACGCTCCACATAGTTTTTACCCGTTATTTTTTTTAACCCGCCAAATATAATAGGGTGGTGGGCTATTACCAAATTACAACCCTTTTCAATGGCTTCGTCAAGAACGGCTTCTGTAGAGTCTAAGCAAATCAGGGCTTTTTTAAAAACGGCATCGGGCGTGCCCACAATATAACCGCTGTTGTCGTATCCTTCCTGATATTTAAGCGGGGCAATACTTTCCAGTTCAGCAACAATGTCTTTAATTTTCATATGCAATGTTAAAGGAGTGCAGGGTAATGGGTTTATGGTGTAAACGAAGTAAAATGCCTTATCTGGTAAATCTTTCGCAAATATAACAGCATTTCGGTAAACAGGTAAAGTTGATTGCCCACAATTATTCAAAATCGTTCTTTATTCAAAGAACCGGATTTTCGGCACATGGTTTATCTTTGCGGTAAAAACCCCTCTATCATATAAAACCTTACCTCATGAAACAGTTCTTAGCCTGTTTTTTAATTACCCTTTGTATGTGCCGGGCTGTTGTGGCACAACCCTCCTTTAATTGCGACGAAACTTTTTTGAACTATTACAAACTTGGCACCGTACAGCCGGTTTCCGATATGCAGGCTTTTTGCAATGGCGCCGAAGAGGCTTATTATGCCGGCTCGCTGATGTTAAAATGGCAGGGTAATATAGAAGAGGTAAACTCCTGTACCCGGTTTGCTTATGAGAAAAATAACGTACAACTGGTTTTTACAGGAAACAACCTAACCCCCGCACAGTTAGATGCCATGGAAGGGTTTAACTTTGTAATGACCGGAAAAATAAAACAACAATTAGGAAAAAAATATGATGAACTTGGAACCTTCGGGCCTATGTATTTTGGCCCCGAAAACATATTTACCGAAACTTTTTACTCCAATTTCAACAACAGCCTGGTTATTACCAAAACCGGCAATAAACAAATTCACCTGAAACTGGAACACGCTCATGTATTTCCCGAATACATGAACAAAATTACAATTGAAGACAAAGACAACGGGCAGCAATTCTCTTTTACCGACCTTGAAAAAGGCCTTACCCTGGAAATTACCGGGCAAAATATATCGGAAAAAATGAAACTGCTCCGCTTTTTGCTCAATGATTTTAATGAGCCGTTTTACTGCAAAGCAAGCAGCCTGCCCAATGCTTTTATAGTATGGGTTGACCTTAAAAAGGTGTTCTGATACCCCCAACCCTGTTTATTGTGCCCAATTAAAAGCAGTTTTTAAACTTTGTCCGTAACTTTGCATCTTATTTCAATTGCAATTTCTAAATTTCAATAATCCGTAATCCATGAAAAAAACGTTTTTCCTGCTGTTTGGACTGTTGGGCTGCCTGCTATCTGTGAACGGGTTTGCACAGGTGGGCGGAAATGACAAAGCCGTTAGCACCCCCGAATTTTTACCCGATGCCATTTACGAAACCCGCTACTGGACAAATATGGCCAACCCCTACGACTCTAAAGTGTACATAGATACCATGGTTTTCTTTGGCAACGAAAGAGCTGCCTTTGAATATACCAGTATAAATTGCAAGTCGTATAGTTGCCGCCATAACGACTCGCTTATTTATGTGGTAATGCCCAAGTTCTCTTCTATGGAAAAAGAATGGGTGTTGGGTAAAAACTTTGTGCGCCGCATGTATCAGGTAAATGTGAATTACCGGGGCTTTGACCGTACCATTTACAAAGTGTATGTAAGTGACCTTGACAACCGCGACAGCGGCATGGGCGATTATGCCTTGGTTTCAAAACAGTTTGGCATTATTTACCGCTACAACACACAAGGCGAAATTTTAATGCTTAACCGCATTGACGTAATCAGAAACGGCAAGGTAATGGACGAAATTGACCTCCTGCCTTTGCACATTGAACTGGGTAAAACCGATATTTTTACCGGATACGATTGAGCCGGATGGATGAACTTTGGCGCCCATTAGTCTTTTTTTCTCCCTGTGGTAAAACTTCGGGCAGGCAGTAAAAGCAAAGCCTGCCCGAAGTTTTTTTCAGCCGGAAACTATATAATTTATTTATAAATAGTTTAAAAATATAACGTGAAAAATATTTTACTTACCTCCGCGCTGCTTTTTGCCATGTCTGCTTGCCAGTCTCCTGCACCTACATCAAACAACGGCAGCGCCCAATCTGCAGATGCAAACAACACCGCCGCAACACCGCCCCAAAGCGCCGCAACCACCACTACCGACACCCTTTGCTTTGAAACAAAATCGGGCAAAGATGTTTTCAGCCTGCAACTTGTTATAAACGGCAACAGCGTTTCGGGCAACCTGGCTTTTAAGTACTACGAAAAAGACAGCGCCTACGGAACACTTACCGGAACCATACAAAACAACCTTATTGTTGCCGATTACAACTATACCATAGAAGGTTCAAATCAGGTAGAAGTGGTAGAATTTAAACTGGAACCCGGTAAAATAAGCCGTAAAATAGGTGAACTTACAGAAAAAGACGGCAAATTGGTGCTAAAAAATCCCAATGCTGCCCCATATTCCGAAATGTTTACCAAAATTACCTGCACCGCCGAAACACAAAACTAACTCCTTTCCTCCGGCAGGGCAACGATAGCGCATCATTTCCGGAACAGCCATTGGGCGGGGTTTAGTTTATTGTTACTTTCCCATATTTCCAGATGAACAATTGCCTCATCGTCATCGGTATTTAAAAACACCGTGCCAATGGTTTGTTTGGTTTTTACCTCGGCACCCTTTTCTACCAACACCTCGGCAAGGTTGGTATAAACGGTAAAGTAATTGCCATGTTTAATAATAACCGCCCACTGAAAAGTGGGGTTAAACAAAATATTGGTTACCTTGCCGTTAAACAGGGTGCGCACCTTGCTGTTGGGTTCGGTGGTAATATCAATGCCGTTGTTGGTGGTGGTAATATTTCTTAGTACCGGATGTGGGTTATTGCCAAAATTGGAGGTAATAACGCCTTTTTCAACCGGCCAGGGCAGTTTACCCTTATTTTGCACAAACTCATCAGAAAGTTTAAGCGCTTCGGGACTGGTATCTAATTTTGCAGTTCTGCCGCTGCTGCTGCCGGTAGTAGTACCGGCGGTTGCTTTGGCAATAATTGCTTTTATTTGTTTGTTAAGGTCATCAAGGGCAAGCTGTTTTTCGCGCAGTTTCTGCTCCATTTGTTTTTCTTTGCGCTTTAGTTGTTGCAACACAACATCTTTGTGTGTCTTTTCAATTTCAAGCGTTTCGCGTTCGGTTTGCTTGTTGGTAAGCAGGTTGCTTTGCTCTGATTTTTCCTGTAGCAATGCAGACAGTTTAAGCGCCAGTGTATCTTGGGCAGTGTGTATTTGTGCCAACTGATTTTGCCGGTAGCGGCGGTAGTAATCAAGGTATTTCATGCGCCTGAAAGCATCATTTACGCTCTGTGCCGAAAACAGGAAAAGCAATTTGTTGTAATCGTTGCGGTTGAGATACGCATTTTTTACCGATTGGGCATAGTCTTCCTTCAGCGTTTCAAGCGTGTTTTGCAGCGAGTCTATCTGAAACTCAATGTCGGCTATACGCTCGTCAATAAGGTCAAGGTTATCGGCAATATTGGAAATAATCTGCTCGCGGTTTTGTATTTTTTTTTCGAGCAAAATAAGCGTATTAAGCGATGCCTCTTTTTCTGAGCGCGTATTGCGCAAAATATCTTTGGCAACATCCATTTCCTGGTACAATTGCCGGCGTTTTTTTTGCAGTTCTGTTTTTGATTTTGCCGGTTGTGCCTGTATGGTAAATGCGAAACAAAGCCACAGCAGCGCAATTGGCGCTGCGGACAATGCCATAAGTGCCGCTTTTTTAATGTATAACCTCATACCTGTCGCTTACCGAAAAAGGAAAATCCATCGGTTCGTTTACCTTTATTTTAGACAATTCTATGTTGGCCTGATATACCTCATCAGACGAAAACCGCACCCGGCGGTTATGCGCAAAAGGCTTGTTGCCTATGGGCTGGTAGTTGCTTAAATCTACTCCAAGGTGGCGCTGGTTTACCGAGTCAACCACCATAAGGCGGGTAATGGTGTAGTTTTGCGGTTCAATATACACCATAAAATTGAGGTTGTCTGTTTGGTCTTTCAGACAAAAACCGCCTTCGGGTTGCTTTTCTATTTCCGGGCGGTTGGCCTTTACCGGAAGTTTACTGCCCAGCACAATTTGCTGCAGGGTAAAAAAATCGAGCGGATAACCCACCAGGCGTTCCAGGTATCCGATGCCCTTGGCATAATAGCGCTTGTTAAATTTATCGAGCACTTTTACCGAATCGGGGGTAATAAGCGCGCGGGCTACCTCTATTTTAATGCCAATGGTAGCATATACCGACATCCACATCAGCGAGTCGGTTTTCAGCCGTATATCGGCGCCAAAAGATTGTTGTTGGTTGCCAAAACCGGCTTCTACCTTTGCTTTGGCGCCAAACCACCTTGGCTGCAATTCGTTGGCAATTAATTTTTGTTCCAGCAGCAGGGCTTCTGAAGAAACAGCCGCCGCGTTGCTGTGCCCCGCTTTTTTTGCGCCCGAACAGGCAGGCAGCAACCACAGCGCCAGTATCAGCAGGCTGCTAAAAAAAAGAACTTGTACAGGCGTTGTTTTCATGGGGTGGTGTTAGAGGGTTCAATACCTCTGCAGGGTTTTAAAATATAGGTTGTTGGGGGTTGGCGGGTAATTTTGGGGCTTCAAACAGCTTTATCTATATGCGCCGTCTGTCCGGTTTTATTCGTACAACTTCCGGTCTTTAATTTTTTTGTCTAAAAATTCAGATTTGCCATTTTTTTCTTTGGCTTTTTTCCAGTTTTCCACTGCTTTATCGGTTTCGTTAAGTTGAAAAAGAATATCGCCGTAGTGTTCCAGCAGGGTAGCGCTGTCGTCGGTATTGTGCGAAAGGGCTTTTTCCATCCACAGGCGGGCATCGGCATATTTTTTTTGCTTGTACAGTACCCATGCATATGTATCTTCAAAAGAACTGTTGTTGGGTTCCAGTTGGTTGGCTTTTTCGGCCATTTGTGCTGCGCGTTCCAGGTTATAAGACCGCTGCGCCAGGAAATAGCTGAAATTGTTGAGAATAAGGGGGTCTTCGGGGGTTATTTTAAGGGCTTTTTCAAAACTGCTGTCCGATTTTTCGTAGTCCTTCATTTCGTTAAAAATCGCCCCCATAAGGGAGTACATTTGGGCGCTCAGGTTTTGGTTACTGGTGCTGATGAAGGTTCCTTGTTTGAGTAATTTAATGGCTTTTTCGTAGTTTTTAAGTTGGTTAAGTGCAATGCCGCTAAAGTAGTAGGGGTAAGGCTGGTTCGGAAACAGTTCAATAACCTGGCTGCTTACTTCTGCCAGTTTGTCAAAGTGTTTCAGTTCGTAGTTAAGCACCATCATTTGCTGCCAGACTTCGTAGCTGCTTCCGTCAATTTGCGAGGCTTGGGTAAACTGTTGCAGCGCTTCTTCTTTTTGGTCGTAAGTATTCAGCAGGTCGCCGTAAATGATATGTGCCAGTGCCTCGGCGTTGTGGGTATCGGTTACTAATTTTACCAGTTCAAAAATACGGTCTTTATCGGCCGCATTGGCGGCTTTTTGTTCTACCATAGGGCTTAACCGTTGGGCTTTTATGCCAAGCGATAATTCGGGGTCGGCAAAGGCTTTTTTCAGTTTTTCAAATGCCTGCTCCGTTTCGCCTTTGGCTTGCAGGTAATCTGCCAGCGCCAGATTGGCATAGGGGTTATCGGGGGCTGTTTCCATTAGTTTTTCATATACCTCCTGCGCTTTATCGGGCGTGTTGTTTGCCAGATACAATTCGGCAAGGGTAAGCTGATAGCGTACTTCATTCGGAAACGCATTGATTAGCTTTTGCAATTCGGCCACTGCTTTATCAAACTGCCCGATGCGGATATACAGTTTTTGCTTTTGTATGCTTACGTCTTCTACCGGGCCGGTACGTTGCTCCAGGGCATCATATACCTTAATGGCTTCGGCATATTTATTGGCCTGTATGAGCATGTAAGCCCAGTCAAAATAAAAATCATAGTCAGACGGGTACAGGTTTACCACCCGTTCATATACTTTTGCGGCTTCTTCAAAGCGGTTGTTAACAGATAATGCCTCGGCATACAACGATTGGTACCATTTATTGGCCGGGTCGGTTTTGGCGGCGTTTTCGGCATAAAGCAAGGTTTGTTCTTTATCGTGGCCATCGTAAAAGATACGCGCCAGTTCATACATGGCGGCATCGTGTTTGGGTTGTAGTGTAAGGCATAGTTTAAATGCCTGTATAGCGCCCTCTGTATCTCCTTTTATATTGGCAAGTATGCCGTCAAAAAACAGTTTTTGTGCTTTTTGTGCTTCGGCATTTCCGCTTTTTGATTGGGCAGTGCCGGCGTTTTTACCTTTTTTATCGTTCCCTTTTTTATTTTGCGCTTCGGCTTTTTCAGAAGTGGCGCTTAGCAGCAACAGCAAAAGTAAAAAGGCGGCTATGGATTTAACCATATTATTCATTGAGTAAAATGTTAATTATGTGTGTTGTAATAAATCTTTGCCGAAAAACGGGTGCCAATTTCGTAAAAAACCTTAGCCTCTCCGCCCTGGTGGTAATACAGGTACTCTTAAACCCTTTAACCGGCTGCGCTATTTGCGGTATTGCTTTTTATAACGTACTGCACAGTTGTTTTAATATAAAGGGCAAGCGTGTGTAAAACAATAATTTGTTACTCAATGGTTGAGTAATCGCCCAGGCTCAGGTCTTCGGCATGGCCAATAAGATGAACATGGTTGCCAATCATGGAGTTTAACAGAATTTTGTTTTTTATGTTGCTGTAGTCTTGAATCATGGTGTTTTTTATAACCGAATGGTCAATTTTGGTGCCTTCGCCCACCGAAACGTGCGGGCCAATAACCGAGTTGGTAATAACGGCGTTGTTGCCAATATAGCAGGGTTCAATTACGGTGGTGTTTTGCAATATGGCATTGGGTGCAATAAGGTCTGCTCCTTTTTCGCGCATGTGTTCCAATACACGCTGATTGGTGTAAACGGTGGCGTTTTTGTTGCCACAGTCGAGCCATTCTTCAACTGCTGCAATGCCAAAATGGGTGCCTTTTTGTTTCATGTTTTCCAGCGCCGAGGTAAGTTGGTATTCCCCTTTGTCTTTAATATCGTTGTCAATAATGTATTGCAATTCGTTGCGCAGGTATTGTCCGTCTTTAAAGTAGTAAATGCCAATAATGGCCATATCAGAAACAAAGGTGCTTGGTTTTTCAACAAACTCGGTAATTACGTGGTTGGCATTGAGTTTTACCACACCGAAGCGGCTGGGGTCGTCAACGCGGTGTGTCCATATAATACCATCGGCGGCGGTATCTATTTTAATATCGGCTTTAAAAAGGGTATCGGCAAAGGCCACAATAAGGTTGCGGCTCATAATTTTTTGGGCACATAAAATGGCGTGGGCGGTACCTTTGGGGTGGTCTTGGTAAAAAATATGGCCTTTTGCGCCGGCACGGGTGGCAATATCGAGCAGTTCGTTTTCAACGGCGGAGCCAAACTGCCCTACCACAAAGCCAATATTTTCCACGGGTTCGCTGCACATTTCCACAATGTCTTCTACCAGCCTCTGCACAATGGGTTTTCCGGCTATGGGTATAAGGGGTTTGGGTATGGTTAAGGTGTGCGGACGTAAGCGGGTACCTCTGCCGGCCATGGGTATAATTATGTTCATAAACAAACGGATAAAAAGATGAAGGTAAATGGGTAATGTTTTGTGGTTGGTAGCGGTTGGGAGTGTGGTTATGGGTTGTTTGGGGTTTGTGTAGCATTTGCTGTACGGTAGATGGTGGCGGGCAAATTAAATGCCGGTGCTGCCAAAGCCGCCCTCACCCCGTTCGGTGTTTTCTAAGGTGGTTACGGCAAGCCACTGTACGTGTTCGTGGCGGGCAATTACCATTTGTGCAATGCGCTCGCCGGGCATAATAGTTTGCGGTTGTCCCGAAATATTGGCCAGTATTACGCCAATTTCGCCGCGGTAATCGGCATCAATGGTGGCGGGTGCGTTGGGTAAAATTAATCCTTTTTTCAGGGCAATGCCGCTGCGGGCGCGCAATTGTGCTTCATAGCCGTGTGGCAGTTCAATATAAAGCCCGGTAGGAATAACTACACGGTCTAAAGGAGACAAAACAACAGGCTCGCTTAAATGGGCGTGAATATCCATGCCTGCAGCACCGTAGGTGGCATAGGCCGGCAACGGGTTGCCCGATGTGTTGATTATTTTAACCTGCAAGGTATAATGCATATTTTTGTATTGGGTAAGAGGAGGGCGTGCTGAAACACAGCGCCTGCCTGTGTAGAATGTTTCTTGAAATAAACCGGTTTTTATGTTGTATGCGGGTAATTTCAGGCGTTTTGTAATTCAATATCAAACTGTACCAGGTCAACAAAACTTTGTACCCGCTCTTCAATTTCGGCGGGGGTTAGTTCCAACAGGCGCTCGGTGCCAAATTTTTCAACACAAAAAGAAGCCATTGCCGACCCATAAATAACAGCCCGTTTAAGATTGGCAAAATTATGATGCCGGCTTTTGGCAAGGTAACCCATAAAGCCCCCGGCAAAGGTATCGCCGGCACCGGTAGGGTCAAAAACATCTTCCAACGGCAGCGCCGGAGCGAAAAATACGCTGTTTTTATGAAATAGCAGCGCACCGTGTTCACCTTTTTTTATAACCACATATTGCGGCCCCATACCCATAATAATGCGTGCTGCTTTTACCAATGAGTATTGCCCCGACAGTTGCCGTGCTTCTTCATCATTGATAATAAGCACATCTACCAGCGAAAGGGTTTTCATCAGCTCATCCCAGGCAACGTTCATCCAAAAATTCATGGTATCCATGGCAATGAGTTTGGGACGTTTTTTAAGCCTTTCTATTACTTGACGCTGTACAGTGGGGGTTAGGTTGCCCAACATCACATAGTCGGTGTCTTGGTAACTGTCCGGAATAACAGGGTCAAAATCGGCCAGCACGTTCAACTCGGTGGTAAGCGTATCGCGGCTGTTCATGTCTAAATGGTATCGGCCCGACCAAAAAAAGCTTTTTTCTGCCTGCCGCACCTGTAAACCCTCGGTTTTGCAGCCACGCTCCTGCAAATTGCTGATAAAGGTTTGCGGAAAATCGCCCCCAACTACTGATACCAACCTCACTTCGGAGGTAAAATAAGAAGCGGCCAAACTTATATAACTGGCTGCGCCTCCTATAATCTTATCGGTTTTACCAAAGGGTGTTTCAATAGCATCAAACGCCATAGACCCTACAATTAATAAACTCATGTTGCTGTTTAAAATTATTGATGATGCCTGAGCAAAAATTTCTGCAAATATTGCACATTTTATCGGGATAGGCTATATCTGCAACAGGCTTTCCTGTAGTGTTTACCTTTTTTAAAAAGTTGTAAAAAAAAATGCAGCAGGAACTTTGTATATTCCACAAACGTTCTTACCTTTGCCACGCTTTAAAAGCGAGCCTCCTTAGCTCAGTCGGTTAGAGCAACGGACTGTTAATCCGTGTGTCCTAGGTTCAAGTCCTAGAGGGGGCGCCGGTTTTATTGAAAGCCTTGCAGTGTATATTGCAAGGCTTTTTTTTTGTTGTTGTATGAATGCCATTTATTGGGTCATACAGTAAAAACAAATAACTCCATTGTGAATAAAAGCAGTTCCGGTTCGGCCAAGTTATCTCTCGGCACCATTTTTTTTACCGTGTTTTTAGACCTGGTAGGGGTGGGTATTGTGCTGCCTGTTACGGTTCCGTTGCTGCTTAACCCGCAATCGGCCTTGCTGCCTGTGCATTTCAGCGAGGCATACCGCACCATCATATTGGGTTTTTTAATTGCATCGTACCCGGTAGCCTCTTTTTTTGGCGGCCCCATTTTAGGGGCATTGTCAGACAAATACGGGCGCAGGCGCCTTTTGCTGCTTTCTTTGGCGGGTACCTGCCTGGGGTATTTGGTTTTTGCATTGGGTATTTACGTGGGCAGTATTTACCTGCTTTTTTTAAGCCGCATTATAGATGGGTTTACCGGCGGAAATATTTCTATTGTACAATCATCTATTGCCGATATAAGCGATGATGCCTCCAAGGCCAAAAACTTCGGGCTGATTGGTATGGCCTTTGGCGTAGGTTTTATCATCGGGCCTTTTTTGGGCGGTAAATTATCAGACCCCAACCTGTTGCCCTGGTTCAATTATGATACGCCGTTTTTGTTTGCTGCCTTGTTGTCTTTGGTTAACATTGCACTGGTAGTGCGCAATTTTTCCGAAACGCTTCCGGCACCCGTAAACCGCCCCATTAATGCATTTACCGGCATTAAAAACCTGCAACAGGCCTTTACCGACCCCCGAATCAGCATTTTATTTGCCGCCGTGTTTTTTTACAACCTGGGATTTAGTTTTTTTACCCAGTTTTTTCAGGTGTTTTTGGTAAAACGTTTTGGGTTCAATCAATCGGGTATTGGCGATTATTTTGCCTATATTGGTTTTTGTATTGCCTTGGTACAGGGTATTGTAGTGCGCAGGCTGGCAGTAAAATACCGTCCGCAGCAAATTTTGCGCTACAGCCTGCCGGGTTTGGCAGTGGCGTTGTTTTGTGTTATGTTGCCGCAGCATGCCTGGCAACTGTATTTAATTTCGCCGTTTATTGCCTTGTTTCAGGGGTCATCGGCGCCCAATACCACATCGCTGGTGTCGCAAAATGCTTTAGAGGGGCAGCAGGGTAAAATGTTGGGCATTAACCAGTCTGTGTTGGCTATGGGATTGGCAATACCGCCCGTTGTTGCCGGTTTTATTGATACCATAGATGTAAGGTTGCCTTTAATTGCCGCTTCGGGTAGTGTGTTGCTGGGTTATGTGCTGATGATGCGTTTTCTGAAAAAATAGCCGGCAACAATGCCATTTTGTTGCACTTGCAACTGCAAAAAATAACCCCGAAACGCGCCTGCTCCCTTATTGGCTGCGCCTTTGCCCTGCGCAATAAAATACACAACAGGGTTAGCCGGATGCCTTCATGTTAAGTTTAAAGTAAGCTATACGCATAAGCAGCCATGTGGGCAGCAATACCCCCACAAGCCGGTACAAAAAGCCAATATACCCACCCGGAATAACTACCTCGCGCCCCTTTAACATGCCTTTGTAGCCGTGCCGTGCTACAGTAGTGGCATCTAAGGCGTCGAAATGGTTAAAAATAGCGGTATGGTGCATACCGGCTGCATTTTTAAAATTGGTTCGGGTAGGTGGCGGGCAAAGGGTGGTTACGGTGATGTTGGTTTTTTGCTCTTTCAGTTCAAAATTAAGCGCCCGCGACATAGACAATACAAAGGCTTTGGTAGCTCCATACACCGCAAACATGGGGTTGGGCTGCATGGCTGCCACCGATGCCACGTTAAGAATGCGCCCTTTGCGGCGGGCCACCATGGCAGGTAAAAACAATTTGGTTAACTCAAACATGGCATTGCAATTAAGCAATATCATGTTGTGCTCCAATTCCATGCTGGTTTCGGTAAAAAAGCCAAAAGAGCCAAAGCCGGCATTGTTTACCAACACATCGGGCTGCAAACCGGCTGTGGTTACCGCATTAAATACTTCGGTGGCAGAACCGGGCAGGGTAAGGTCTTTTTGTATGGTAATTACCTGGGTTTGCGGAAAATGCAGCAACAGGTGGGTTTTTGCTTTTTCCAGTTCTTCGGCCGGTTTGGAAACAATAATGAGGCGGTAGCCATCGCGGGCAAAAAGTTGGGCCAACTCAAAACCAATGCCGCTTGAGCCGCCGGTTATTAACACAGTAGGGGCTGTTTGTTGCTGCATAAAACGGGGTTAAACAGGTGTGGTGGTAAATATAAAATTAAAACGGGTGCAGGCAGAAAAGTAAAACTTTACCGTTTGGCAAAGATAGTAAAAAAGCTGTTTTCTGAATTACCCCGTTTATTTACTTTTTAAAAGCCTGCAAACCGGTTTTGCAATAAACAATTCAATCCCAAATACTCTTGTGTTGCAGCAGTTTAATACAGTATTCGGGTTTTAATGGTATGTTCTACCTGCCGCAGTTGATTAAGAATTACATCGGAGTTGATGTTTTCTATATCCAGCACTACATAGCCTATTTGTTCGTTGGTTTTTAAGTACTGCCCCACAATATTGGCGTTTGATGCCGATATAATGGAGTTAATGGCCGACAACACACCGGGTACATTTTGGTGAATGTGCAAAATGCGGTGTGTGCCGTGTACAGGGGCAAGGTTTAACTCGGGTATGGTGTGCGAGCCAACGGTGGCGCCCTTGTCTAAATAGTTGGAGAGTTTGAGCGCCACATCTACGCCTATATTTTCTTGTGCTTCGTAGGTAGAGCCGCCAATATGAGGGGTAAGTATAACATTACCCAAACCTTGCAGGGGAGAAACAAAATAATCGCCGGCCGAAATAGGCTCTGCCGGAAAAACATCTATGGCTGCTCCCGAAAGGTGTTTGTTTTGCAGGGCATTGCGCAGGGCAGCTATATCTACCACATTGCCGCGGCTGAGGTTCAGCAAAATGGCGTTTTTTTTCATTCGGGCAATGGTGTGTTCGTTTATCATGTTTTTGGTAAGTGGGGTAGCCGGCACATGCAACGTAACCACATCTGATTTTTCGAGCAGCTCTTCCAGGGATTCTACGGCGGTGGCGTTGCCCATTGGCAGTTTGGGTTCAATATCGTAATACATAACCTTCATGCCCATAGCCTCTGCCAATACCGATACCTGTGAGCCAATATGCCCGTAGCCCACAATGCCCAGTTTTTTACCGCGCACTTCGTAGCTGCCGCCTTTGGTGGTTTTTAACCAAACCCCCTCATGGCAACCGCGGTCTTTTTCGGGTATGCGGCGCAGCAACATAATAATTTCGGCAATTACCAGTTCTGCCACCGAGCGCGTGTTGGAGTAGGGCGAGTTAAACACGGCAATGCCTGCCTGTGTGGCTTTTGCCAAGTTTACCTGATTGGTGCCAATGCAAAAGCAGCCTATGGCCAGCAGTTTGCCGGCATGGGTTATTACTTTTTCGGTAATTTGCGTTTTAGACCGTATGCCCAACAGGCGTACATCTTGTATTTTTTCTGCCAACTCGTCTTCGGGTAAGGCGCGCGACAGGCTTTCTATATTGCTGTAACCTGCTTTTTCAAATATCTCTACCGCCGATTGGTCAATGTTTTCGAGCAGCAAAATTTTAATTTTATCTTTCGGAAACGAGGTTTGCAGCAGCGTTTGGTTAGGGTGGTTTGTGGTGGTTTGCATGGTAATTAAAACAATAAAAGGTTAAAATGCCCTGTGTATGTAAAATAGAAGAGCGTAAAAGATTACAATACTTCGCCGGCTTTCAGTTTTTCGGCATTTTCGGCCACTTGCAGGGCTTGTATCATTTCTTGAATATCGCCGTCCATAAAAGCGCTAAGGTTATATATGGAAATGCCTATGCGGTGGTCGGTAATGCGGCCTTGCGGGTAGTTGTAGGTGCGTATTTTGGCAGAGCGGTCGCCGGTAGAAACCAGCGTTTTGCGGTGTCGTGCAATTTCATCTATATGGCGTTGGTATTCGGCTTCGTAAATTCTGCTGCGCAGCATGGTCATGGCAATTTCGCGGTTGCGTATTTGCGAGCGCTCCTGCTGGCTTTCTGCCACCACACCGGTAGGAATGTGGGTAATGCGCACTGCCGACTCGGTTCGGTTTACGTGCTGCCCGCCTGCACCCGATGCCCTGAACACATCTACACGCAAATCGGCGGGGTTAATTACCACATCTACTTCCTCGGCTTCGGGCAGTACCGCCACCGATGCGGCCGAAGTGTGTACCCGTCCTTGCGACTCGGTAACCGGAACCCGCTGCACACGGTGTACTCCCGACTCGTATTTCAACTCGCCATAAACCCCACTGCCAGTAACCGATACAATAACCTCTTTAAAACCGCCTGTGCTACCCTCGCTCATGCTCATCAACTCGGTTTTCCAGCCTTTTTGCTCGCAGTAACGCATATACATGCGGTACAAATCGCCGGCAAAAATGGCTGCCTCATCGCCGCCGGTGCCGGCTCTTATTTCTAATATGGCATTTTTGTCGTCTTCGGGGTCTTTGGGTATGAGCAGTTGTTTTACCTCCTCTTCCAAAACAGCAAACTGCGCTTCCAGTTCTTCAAGGTCGGTTTTAGCCAAATCCCTGAATTCGGGGTCTTTTTCGGTGCGCAGCAACTCTTTGTTGCTTTCAATATTGCTGCTCAGGTTTTTATACTTATGAAACGCCTGCACAATGGGTTCTAAATCTTTGTAATCTTTGCTCAGTTGTTTATAGCGTTTCATATCACTCATTACAGAGGGGTCGGCAAGCTGATTGGCAATGTCTTCCCACCGGTGCTTTATGGCTTCTAACTTGTCTAACACGGGTAAAAATTTTTTGTTTTAAGGCAGGTTAAAACCCCTGCGGCATACCGGGCAACAAAGCCGGGTTTACAGGTGGTTGGGGTTGTTGCGCTGCGCTGGTAAAACGCTTACATAAAAATTTGGGTTTGGTTTGCTGCGGCTTGCAACTGTTTACTTTTTATAAGTGGTAATGGCGGTGCCTTATTTACCTGTAGCCGCAAACAGGGCGCAAAGATAGGCATTTTTACCCAAAAATTCACAGCAAAAAAGCCGTACACCTGCAGAACGCTTGCAGTATTGGTAAAAACAGCTTAATTTCGTTCAAAAATTATCCCGTGTTTCAAAACATTGCCCGTTTAAACCGGCTAACCAATGCCCTGGTTGGCTTGCTTGCCTTCTTTACCCTGCTGTATTTAGGGCGAAGCCTGCTTATACCGCTTACGGCATCGGCTATTTTATCGCTGGCCATTTACCCCCCGGTAGCATTTCTCGAACGCAAAATGCACCGCGGCATTGCCATATTGCTGGTTTTGTTCCTTATAATATGCGCACTGTCGGCAATTGTAACGCTCATAGCTTTGCAAATAAGCAGTTTTGTGAAAGACCTGCCGCTTTTAGGTCAAAAAATTGCAGACCTGCTCCTTTCTGTGCAGGATTTTGTGGATAATACCCTGCAAATTGACCCCGAAAGGCAATTTAGCCTCCTGCGCGATAACATTATGAGCTTTTTTAACACCGGCATCAATATTGTTGGCACTACCATCAATATTACATCGGGCATTCTTTTTTACCTGTTTATGATGCCTGTGTACATTTTCTTCATGATTTACTACCACGAAATCTGGAGCAATTTTCTGCTGGAAGTTTCGCCCTTGCAACACCGCCCCCTTTTGTCCGAAATACTTGCCAAAATGAACCGCGTTGTCAGAAACTACGTAGGGGGCATGTTTTTGGTAATTATTATTGTAAGCATTCTCAACACCATCGGGTTTTTAATTGTAGGCATTCAATATGCTCTTTTCTTCGGCACGCTTATTTCTTTTTTAGCCATCATACCCTATTTCGGTATATTTATGGCTTCTACCCTGGCGGTTCTTTATGCCTTTATTACCAAAGACTCTTTGTGGTATCCGGCAGGGGTGCTTATTGTAAACAGTGTGGTGCAATTTCTCGAAGCCAACTTTATAACCCCCACCATTATGCGGCAGCAAGTGCAGCTAAACCCCCTTATTGCCATTACCGGCTTGCTCTTTGGCGGTTTCCTTTGGGGGGTAATGGGCATGATTTTGTCAATACCCTGCCTGGCAATTCTTAAAATGATACTCGATAACATTGAACCCTTTCGCCCCTACGGCCGCTTGTTGGGTGTAGAAAAGCCGCAGTCCAACATCATGCCGCCTCCCCAGCTACCCGAAAATCCCCCAAATTAACCCCACCCTCAATGCACCCTTCTTTTGCAGTGCAACGTTAACAACCGCCTCCTTTTTCGGGCCTTTTCAATTATTTACAACAGGGTTTCCAAAAAAATACTATTTTCGCACCAAAGTTAATACTATGGTAGCATCAATGACCGGTTTTGGCAGAAGCACGGCGCGGGTTGGCGGTAAAACGGTAACCGTTGAAATAAAATCGGTAAACAGCAAATATTTCGATATTTACCTGAAACTGCCCCAAATTTTCCGCTCAAAAGAAACCGAAATCAGGCGACAGCTATCCGAAAAACTCTACCGCGGTAAAGCCGAAGTAATTATTAGTACCGAAGATGCCGACCTTGAACGCGCCTACACCATTAATAAAAACGCCATTGTAAGCTATTACCGGCAACTTAAAGCCATTTGCAGCGAACTGAACATTACCCACACCGACAGCCTGATGCCCGCCATTTTGCGCCTGCCCGAAGTGGTTTCGGGAACAACTTTTGAACTGTCAGACGAAGAATGGAAACAATTGTCCGAACTAATTCACAGCGCCCTGCTCGAACTGGAAAACTACCGCCTTGCAGAAGGAAGCGCCCTTCAATCAGATTTTGAACTGCAAGTCAATGTTATTCTTCAATACCTGCAACAAGTAGAACTCCTGGCCCCGCAAAGACTGGCGCAGGTAAAAGAAAGAATTACCAAAACCATAGAAGATTGGCTCCTTTCTGAAAAAGCAGACATGAACCGCTTTGAGCAGGAACTCATTTACTATTCCGAAAAACTGGATATTAATGAAGAAATGGTGCGCCTTAAAACGCATTGCCGCTATTTTTGCGAAGAACTGAGCGCCCCACGAACCGAAAAAGGAAAAAAACTGGGCTTTATAGCCCAGGAAATAGGGCGCGAAATCAATACCATAGGCTCCAAAGCCAACGACGCCGCCATACAGGTGGCAGTCGTGCAAATGAAAGATGCCCTTGAGCGCATAAAGGAACAACTGCTTAATATTGTGTAACTGCAAAACAGGCGCCGGTCAGGTATCAATTCCATTGCTTCATCAAACAAACAGAATAACCAACTCAACAAATGACCGAAACACCTGCTCAACCTCTTCAAATACCTGTTCATCCCCCCATTTTTGGCAAACTAATAGTATTTGCCGCCCCTTCAGGAGCCGGTAAAACCACATTGGTAAGACACGTACTGGCAGTAATGGGCAATCATATTGCCTTCTCCGTTTCGGCAACCACCCGAAAACAACGCGCAAACGAAATAAACGGTAAAGATTACTACTTTATATCGCACCCGGAGTTTGTGCAAAAAATTGAAAACAACGAGTTTCTGGAGTGGCAGGAAGTATATGACGGCAATTTCTACGGAACCCTTAAAAGCGAAATTGAAAGAATCTGGCAGCAGGGCAAAGCCGTTATTTTTGACGTAGATGTGGAAGGTGCTTTTAACATCAAAAACATATACCCTCAAAATACCCTCACCGTTTTTGTAAAACCACCTTCCATTAAAGCCATCAGGGAACGCCTCATCGGGCGCAATTCAGAAACCAATGAAATGCTCGAAAAAAGAGTAGAAAAAGCCGTTTTTGAACTACAGTTCGAAACCCGCTTCGATATAGTACTGCTTAACGATAAAATAGACGAAGCAAAAGCCAAAGCCCTTGAAATAGTAAGCGGCTTCCTGCAACACAAACCCGAAATGCCATAACCCCGCCTTTTACAACCATTTGAAAATCAGGCATTTATGCCCGGCCGTTCACTTTTTTTTCATTTTTTTTCAAAAAAGTTGGTAAAAAGTTTGGTGGGGCGATATTCGGGTTGTATCTTTGCACCCGCTTTTGAAGGGAGAGACAGTTTTTCTGTTAGGAGTTGAAAAAAAAGTTCTTAAAAAGATTTGGAGAAGAGGAGTGAAGGTTGTATCTTTGCACTCCGCAAGTGCGGATAAGCTGGGAAGTTTAGTTTGCATTTGTTTATTTGACAGTTCATTAGACAATTTTGGGAAACAGGTAAGCGGAAAGAGAGAGCGTAAACGGTCAAACGACGACGGTCTTATTGATTAATTTTTTTTTGGTACAAAGATATCAGACAATGGAGAGTTTGATCCTGGCTCAGGATGAACGCTAGCGGCGGGCTTAATACATGCAAGTCGAACGGTAACAGGTCTTCGGACGCTGACGAGTGGCGCACGGGTGCGTAACGCGTACACAACCTACCCTAAAGAGGGGGATAGCTCTGGGAAACCGGGAATAATACCCCATAGTACTGCTGGGTTGCATGACAAATCAGTTAAAGGTTTACTGCTTTAGGATGGGTGTGCGAGCCATTAGGTAGTTGGAGAGGTAACGGCTCACCAAGCCGACGATGGTTAGCTGGTCTGAGAGGATGATCAGCCACACGGGCACTGAGACACGGGCCCGACTCCTACGGGAGGCAGCAGTAAGGAATATTGGACAATGGGCGGAAGCCTGATCCAGCCACGCCGCGTGCAGGAAGAAGGTCCTATGGATTGTAAACTGCTTTTGTCAGAGGCGAAAGTGTATGATTTATCATATTTTGACGGTATCTGGCGAATAAGCACCGGCTAACTACGTGCCAGCAGCCGCGGTAATACGTAGGGTGCAAGCGTTATCCGGATTTACTGGGTTTAAAGGGTCCGCAGGCGGTCTGTTAAGTCAGTGGTGAAATAGCAGGGCTCAACCTTGTTGCTGCCATTGATACTGGCGGACTTGAGAATAGTAGAGGTGGGCGGAATGTAGCATGTAGCGGTGAAATGCGTAGATATGCTACAGAACACCGATTGCGAAGGCAGCTCACTGGACTATTTCTGACGCTAATGGACGAAAGCGTGGGTAGCAAACAGGATTAGATACCCTGGTAGTCCACGCCCTAAACGATGTTCACTCGACATGTGTGCGTATGAGTATATGTGTCTAAGCGAAAGCGTTAAGTGAACCACCTGGGGAGTACGTCGGCAACGATGAAACTCAAAGGAATTGACGGGGGTCCGCACAAGCGGTGGAGCATGTGGTTTAATT